>CBINGV010000371.1:0-3463 GCA_966250255.1 uncultured Flavobacteriales bacterium
CGTTCGATGTAGCTACCAGTTTGTTGTCCACATACACTTCGGTTTTGGTGAGGTGATCATACCCGTCCACGATGTGCATAAAATCATAGCTTACTTTCAGCTTGGCTGGTTTCTGGGCCACGGCTGAGCCGCCCAAAATCACAAATAAAATCAAAAATAACTGTTTCATAGGTTCTAAATTTTTGCTAAATGTAATTGAAAAAATAATAGCCCGGCAGAAAAAAAACAAAAAATAAGGCATCTTACGGAGGTGTTTTCCAGGCGCTTTTCCGAAGGAGGAAAGAGGTCTTGGCGGCCCGTCGGAAACCGTTGAAAAACTGTGGATAAATTAGAAGGAGGGCAGGGCTTAAATATTAAGCTTTGTTAAAATAAAATTATATCTTTGTCACCTTATAATTCAATTTCCTGATGTCTATGACAAGAATTTCTCTTGTATTTCTGCTTGTTCTTGCTACAAGTTTCGGTTTTGGTCAAACGTGTAAATTGTTGACGGGAACGCTTTTAGACGAAAAAACAGAAAGGGCAGCCGACGAAGTTGAATTGAAAATCATCAGCGCTGATTCGACGCAGATCTTTGAAGCTGAATCCGACGGTGATGGGGTATTTAAATTCCGCAATGTTCCCCTCGGGAAATATATCCTGGTTATTTCCGACCGCGATTACACCAAAAAGAGCTTCGAAATTACGCTGAACAATGACCATACGGAATTATATACTTCCGATCCTTTTTTTATTTCCCGCAAAGTTTCCTGGATGTTTAACTGGGGCGATGCCTTCGGGGTGGAGCATTACTGGTCGCATTTTGTCGGGAAAGTAATCCTGATCGCTTACGGTTTCTGCCTCATTCTCGTGTTTTTCTACAGTGTACTGCAATTGTCGCTCGCCATTGTTTATGCCAAAAACCGCAAAAAGACAAAAGAAGTCAAGCCGCTTACCTCCGGATTTACGCCTTTTGTGACCGTTCAGCTGCCGATGTTCAACGAAATGTATGTCGCCGAGCGCATCATCGAAAAAGTGGCCGAATTCGATTACCCGCGCGACCGCTTCGAAATCCAGGTGCTCGATGATTCTACGGATGAAACCGTTGACCTGATTGCCAAAAAAGTAGCCGAAGTCAAAGCCCGCGGTGTAGACATCGTTCACATTCACCGTGTAGACCGGACAGGATACAAAGCCGGGGCGCTGGATGCGGCCATGGATCGCGTAAAAGGCGAGTTTATTGCCATTTTCGATAGTGATTTTGTGCCGGAAAGCGACTTCCTGAAAAAAACCATCCCGTATTTCGAACAGGACAATGTCGGTGTGGTACAAACCCGCTGGGGACATATTAATAAAAATTATTCCATTTTGACGGAGCTTCAGGCCTTTGGACTGAACGGCCACTTTGCCATCGAGCAGGGCGGGCGTAACGCTGCCGGACATTACATCAATTTTAACGGTACAGGCGGTGTTTGGCGCAAAAAATGCATCGAAGATGCCGGTGGATGGGAGCACGACACCCTGACGGAAGACCTCGATTTGAGCTATCGTGCACAGATTAAGGGCTGGAAATTCGTATACCGCGAAGATGTCATTGCACCGGCCGAATTACCGATTACCATGTCGGCGCTCAAAAACCAGCAGCACCGCTGGATGAAGGGGGGGGCCGAGTGTTTCCGGAAAATGGCCTGGCGGATTGTTTCTGCAAAAGGCGTGAAGCGTATGGACAAGGTGCACGGCCTGTCGCATTTGTTTAACTCCTCGGTGTTCTTCTTCATTCTTTTGCTTTCGCTGCTGAGCTTACCGATCCTGCACATCAAGGACAGCTTCTCCGACCTGAACTTCTTTATCCAGTTCGGATCGATTTTCATCCTCAGTACGGTATTCCTGATGTATTATTACTGGATGTCCTACCGCGATAAGACCGAGAACGGCTTTACCTCTTTCTTCCGCTTTGCAGGCCGGTTCTTCCAGTTCCTGATCGTGTCTATGGGCTTGTCCCTGAATAACACGGTGGCCGTACTCGAAGGCTACATGGGAATCAAAAGTTCGTTCGTGCGCACCCCGAAATTCAACGTTTCCTCCAAATCCGAATTCAAAGGCAACAAATACGATAAGAAAAAGATTTCCCTGCTCACCATCGGCGAAGGGATGCTGATGCTCTTATTCGGTTTTACAGCTTTCAACCGCGCCCTCTATGGTGATTTGGGAATGCTGCCTTTCCACCTCATGCTCGCCTGCGGTTACGGACTGGTGTTCTTTTACTCCATCGCCGAGCTCCGCACCCCGAAAGAAGCGTAGGATTAAATCGGGACGCAAAGTTTGCAGAGTTTCCGCAAAAAGCGCAAAGGTTTTTCTTAGCATGACTTTGCAAAAAGCTGTTGCCCTGCGTCTAAAAAAATCCGCGCCATCCGTGCTATCCGCGGGAAAATAAACCCTCGCAGTTCATTTTGCGCTCTTGATAGTCCTCTGCGAGTTTTGCGTTAAACTTAGCGCCCTTTGCGATCAAAAAAAATCCGCGCCATCCGTGCTATCCGCGGGAAAATAAACCCTCGCAGTTCATTTTGCGCTCTTGATAGTCCTCTGCGAGTTTTGCGTTAAACTTAGCGCCTTTTGCGATCAAAAAAAATCCGCGCCATCCACACTTCCGCGGGAAAAAATCAAAGCAGCAGTTGCTCGAAGAACCCGCCGATTTCCCTTTCCCGGTCAATCAAATGGACTTCATAAATCCAATGTCTTTCGTTGCCGTTCTGGTCCGGGGCTGACATCCGCAGTTCGTTCTCCGGGTGCAGGTAATGTTTGCGCTCATCGCCAATAATACGTTCGTGGGGAAATTCGCCGATCAGGTGTCCGCAATGCTCATTGCCATATTCCCAGCCGGCTTCCCGGGCGATTTGTTGCGTGTAGCGGTAAAATTCACCCGCTGTGAGCGTTTCCTGGTTCGCAAGATAAAAATCCCGCCCCTGTTGCCAGATTTGTTCTACATCGGCCCGGAGCTGTAGCATGCGCGCGTCAGTTCCGATAACGTAAGTTCGCCCGAAATCCGCTTCCCATTGATCGAAAACCGGCCCGAAGTCCAGGAAAAGAATTTCCTGTTCACGCAGGATCAAATCAGGTGGATTTTCGCGGTAAGGGAGCAGGGTGTTCTTCCCCGCACGGACAATGCGTTTGTGCCAGTATTTTTTTATGCCGAAAAGCTCAAAAGCCAGTTCATAAACAGCCGTGTTCAGCTCTTTTTCACTGATCCCGGGGGTAATCAGGCCGCGTTTTTCGATTTCTTCGAAAAGCTGGGTCGCTTTAGCTTCCGCTTCAATCAGCAAGTGTAAGGTCAATGACATGTTTAAACGTTGATTTTTTTGAAAGCAGCCTGGTAGATCTTTTTGATGCTGTTTTTCTCTTCACGCAGGCTGACGGCTTTCAGCGCTTCAATCAGCTCTTCGCGTCCCGGGACAAGGACCGGGATTGGGCGCGCGCCGTCGCGATG
>CBINGV010000372.1:0-3455 GCA_966250255.1 uncultured Flavobacteriales bacterium
GCTTCCAGTTGGCACCCCGGAAACGCAGCTCAAGCGGAACGGACAAGGTATTGACTTTGAAAATGGATTTTTCGGCCCCGTATTTCTTTACATCGGCGATTAGTTCTGTAGATTGTTCCACTTCATTCCGCACAAAAAAATCGTTCATCCGGATGCGGTACAAGCCGTATGCAAAACCAAAACCAAAGGAAACCGTATTGTTTTTCGTCATCGGCACATCGAACATCATATTGGCATTAAAGCCGATGGAGAAGGGAGAAACGTTGAAAGGCTTGCCGTTTTTCGGGATCCAGTCGTTGTAGGTGACATCAAAGACCAAACGGTCATAGCGGCGAACTTTTTCGGGTATCGGTGGTTTAATACCTGCGTAGTACCACAATGCACCCGGACGGTGACGCGTCATGATGTCCGAATCCTGGGCGAGCAAAGGGGATACTGCCAGGATAAAAATAATATAGGAGAGCTTAGCCCGCACTTAATTTTTTTCCAAAAATAACAATTCGATCCATTTGACAGTACATTTTATAAAATAATAATATCTCCCGGAATGAAAACAACCTTACTTGCTTTGTTGCTGTTTCCCGGCATTTTCAGGGATAAAACGGAGGGCCTGGAACTTGAAATCAGCCTGAAGGGCTTACGCAGCAGCCAGGGTACGGTCCGCCTGGCGCTTTACCGTGAAAAGGACGCCTTTCCTTCGGTCGAAAGCGTCTACAGGAGCCAGGTCATTCCCGCCAGCCGGAAAACGGTATCTTTTCAGGGTTTAGCTGCAGGCACCTATGCAATTGCCGTATTCCACGACATGAACCAGAATGGGTTGCTGGACAAAAATTTCTGGGGCGTGCCGGTCGAGGTTTACGGGTTTTCAAACAACGCCCGCGGCGTATTCAGCCCGCCGGCTTTCAAAGAAGCAGCCATCGAGCTTAAAACCGCCCGCCGGATCAGCATTACGCTAAAATAAAAAACCACCGGGCTAGGCGTAGCCGGTGGTTCGGTGAACAGTGGCAGGATAGGGAATCCTGTCTGCCTGGAAATTATTCGTCCGGGTGCGAAGCTTTCCAGGCGCGGTAGAGGTCAAAATAGCCCAGGGATTCCATCACTACAACGCCGCCCATGGTATCCCCGTATTTGGCCGGGATCCCGCCGGTGTAGGCCATCATCCCACCGATCGCAGCACTCGGGATGTTGGCAACGCTCGTCATTTTTACCCCGTCGATCAGGTAGATCATATCGCCTTTGCGCGCTCCGCGGAACACCAGCTCCCCGTCTTCCGTCAGGCGAATTTCGGAGGTCATGGCTGCGAGCATCGCTTTCTGGTCGAATTTCTGCGGGCTTTTTTTGATTTGCTCCAGGTCGAGCTTGATCTCGGAGGCCACCCCATACATCAGGTTCGGCATCACCGGTTTTTTGAAGGTTACAGTGCCCAGTTCCTTAGCTTGATCGGACGAGAGGAATTCGATGTTTCCCAGGTTCACGATTCCATCCATCGGAACGGAAACAGCCGTGGTGAGCAAGGTATCGCCTTTTAGCACGATTTTGAACTCATACTTGCCCGGGGGGATAGCCGAGATGCGGAAGCGCCCGTCAATGTCGGTCATGGCGCCATACTTCGTCCCGTTGGACTCGGTATAGACTTTCGCATTTAAAATGGGCTGTTGGCTGGTTTGTGAGATAACGGTCCCAACTGCTTCACCCATCGAAGCTTGTGAGAAGCCGAAAACCGGAATTGCGGTCAGAGCGGCTAAGATCAGTTTTTTCATACTTTACAGTGTTTAAATGTGTTTAACTTTTTCCTGTAAGATGAAAGATGGATCAGAATTCCATAAATTGGAATGAGAAATGATTAAAAGAATGATGAATTTCCTGTTACCCCGGTTTGGGTAAAGAAACTTACTTCAGGATCCAGGAAGCCACACCGTTTTGCTGCAGGCGGTTTACGATCTCGTTTGCTTCGGCATTGGAATCGGAGCTGCCGGCAATGACGCGGATCAAACCGTTGCTGTCTTCCATGGTGGAGGCCGCAAAACCTTTGGCGCTTAATTCAGCGGCGAAGGTTTGGGCATTGTTTTCGTTGCTGAAACTTCCGGCAATGATCTTGAAACGTCCTTTGGAAGAGGCTTTGCTTTTCCGGGTAGCCCCGGTTTTTTCGGTAGCAGCGCTTTCGGTTCGTTTTTCAGCGACCGGTTTTTCAACGGGGTCAAAGGACTCCTGTGCGGACTGCGTTTCTTTTTCGCGAACCTTGATGTAGAACAGTTCGTTGTTTTCCCCCAGGGCCTCGTTTTCGAATTCGAGCGGGAACACGGAAACATCATCCGGCAGGCCGTTTACAATCGCATCAAGCGATTTCACCTGCGGAATGACCGGCAATTTGCCAAATTTCTGCTGGGTATAGCTTCCTTCCGCTTGCTGGTGGAAGGGATTAAAATCGTGGAAAGAGAACATACCCGATTCGAGCACGTCGGTTTTCATCGGGATCCAAACCGAATAAAAAGCAATCGGCAGGAAGCAGGCTGCCGCTACGTAGCGCCCGATTTTACGGCGTGAGGCAGGTTTGCTGATCGGAACAACAGGTGTTTCGTCTGCTTTAACGGTTTCCGCTGCTGTTTTTTGCTCAGCCGGTTTGATGCTTTCCGGAACAAGCTGAATGATTGGCGTTTCTTTTACGACTTCAACTGCTGCGACCGGGGCAACAAGTACCGGCTCTATGATTTTCGGCTCTTCGGCTTCGATGTGCTGCTCGGAAACGAACTGCACCTGGCCCATACCAAAGGATTGTAACAATAAATTGAAGAAACGGTCCTGCTCAAAGCGGATGTTTTTTTCACTGTCGAGGTAGAGGTAACCGACCTTGTCAAAAGCAATGCGCTTGCCGGCATGGAGCTCGTCAAACCAACCCGTCACCTGGGCATTTACCTGCTCGCCGGCTTCCTCGTAGGAGCAGCCGTTTTTGGCCGCATAGGCCGAAAGGAGCAAGCCGTCGCTGTTAGTCAGCTGCTTGTTGAACAGGATGGATTTTTTGGGCGGAAGCATTTTCCCGCTGGCGAAATCCAGGGATGCAGGGAGCTGGGTGGCAATAAAACCACCGAACTTCGGGATAACCACGCAGTTATTCCGCAAAAGCAATTCTCCGATAAGTGCATCTGTCTGCATGTCGCAAATATACGGGTTAAAATCAAAAATGTTTCATTATTGAAACATATAAGACATATAAAATCATAATAAGTGCATTTTGAAAAGAGCATATAAGCAAGCTTAATTTAATCACTTATATGCTCTTCAAGAATAAGTACTTCTAAAAAGTGCTTATATGCCTTATATGGTTCAAAAATTTATATTTCAGATAGCCCTGACGAAATTTAATTTGCCATTTCGCTCATGAACTTAATCCGCATCAGGCGCAGCTCTTCTTCGGTATAATCCCCGTCGAATTCGTGGTAAGCCGTGATGAGGTCGTC
>CBINGV010000373.1:0-3449 GCA_966250255.1 uncultured Flavobacteriales bacterium
GGGTGCTCGAGGAAATGTCCCTCAACGATGACCTGGGGGAGGTGATCCGGGTGCGTTTTATCCTCAAATCCGATATGGGCCTGCGTGAAGACGGCTTTTATTTTGATGATTTCAAATTGCTCTACGATGTGGACAATGTGGGGCTCGCAGAAGAAAAAAACACTGCGCTGAAGGTATTCCCGAACCCGGTGAACAACAAACTGACGGTTTCCAGCCCGGATGCTTTTCACAACACCCAATTGCGTATAAGTGATTTACAGGGAAAAACACTGTTCAGTCTTTCCCTCAATTCGAGCCTCAAGAGCCAGGAAATTGAAACGGGCGCTTTGCCGAACGGGGTGTATTTCCTCGAAATGGAACAGAACGGCCGGTTAGTGCGCAGTAAATTTTCCGTTTTACATTAACTTGGTATCTTTTTTGCAGGAAATAAGAACATGAAATTTTTAAGCTGCTTGTCTTTTATTACGGTTTTCAGCGCACTGGCGCAGCAAGCCCCCTTCGTTGATTTTAACAAGTTTTTCAAAACCTTTTACAAGGGGACTTTCCGCCAGCTGGAGTTTCAGCCGGTGCGTTCTTTCGAAGCGACGGATAACTATACGGTTTACGTGGATTACCGCGGGGATTTTAAGCTCTATGACGGCGAAAAGGTGCAGACGATCAGCAACCAGAATATCAATTACAAGCTTTCGGATGCGCAGCTGGCCTGGACCATCGGAACGGGTTTGTTTTGCCTCTCGGGGGAAGACAAAGAAATGCTGACGGTTTTTGCGAACCGCTTCGATGTGACCGACAGCCTGATCGTTTATGAAGACACGCGTTTTAACTCGCTCAATTACCGTTACAATGGCGAAAACCACCAGCTGGTGCAGTCTACCGGTGAATTGCAGTTCCCGCTGAAACTGGGGGATAATACGGTCGTATACAAAGACAACGGCGATTTCATCAAATTTCTCTGGCGCGGCGCCAGCTACGATTATGCGGTTTACACCAAAGCCGTTAATTTCGAATGCGGCATGGACGTGATTTGTTTCAACGACCCGCTGAACCAGAGCTTTGCCGTTTTCGACAAGGGACAGATCATTGACCTGGAACCGGTATTCGTGAAAAAATACAAAGCCTGCCGCGGTTTCGTGGTGTATGAAGATGTACAGGGAAACCTGTGGTATTACAAAGACGGCGAAAAGCAGCAGCTCAGCAGTTTCCCGACTTCCTGGGATGCGAAGGACGACCTCGTGATCTGGAACGAAAATGGCTTCGTATACACCTTCTGGAAAGGCGAAAAGAAGCAGCTGGTGAATTATGCCCCGCAGGATTACAAGATCAAAAACAGCACCTATGCCTTCCGCAATTCCATGGGTGGGGTGAGCGTGTTCAGCGAAGGAAAGCTCGAGCAATTGAGCAACCAAACCCAGAGCAGCTACGACATTTACGGCAACACCGTCCTGGTGGAGCTTTTCAACAAGTCATTTGTTGTATACAGCGGCGGCCAGAAATACGAATTGTAAATCAGGTTGGACGGGAAGGATGCAAAGTTTCCGCCAAGAGCGCAACGTCTAATCTTTTGGGGCTTTGCGGCCAGAAATTTGAGTTGTAATTTTTGAACCCATAGCGCCCATGCTGAAGCCAGGACAAAACCGGGAATACAGAAAACAAAAAGGCTGCGCTAATAAAACGCAGCCTTTCTGAAAACATGCACTATGTGTAAATTGTAAAAGGAGGCCAAATGTAATGTTTAGAAAAACACGTCTTCGAAATCAATTACCAGACTCAGCAGAAAATAGGAGATCAAGCCCATTACGCTGAAGATTGTCACAAAAAGCGTGACGCGCTTCATTAGTTCCGGTAGTTCATGAGTTCTCGACCTGTTACGGTGTCTTTTCATGATCGTTAGTTTTAGCAGTTTAACGTTTCTGTTTTTGTTGTTTTTCAGGCTAAAAGTACTCACAGAAAAGCTGCCCCTTCAAAAAGAATTCGAAATCACGTATTTATACGTATAAAAAACGGTATTTACCGAAGTGTTTTTACGCAAAATTATTTGGCAAGCATAATAATTATCCGGGTAGATATTTTGGTTTTTACCCTGTCAGCTAAAAGGGTTAGTTACTGATTTGTAAAACAAATGTAAAAATAATTGCCCGTTTTGGATGTAATTCATTCTTTTTTAATTAGTTTTACCTGTCCTAAATAACCGCTATGAAAAAAACAACCAGCGTTTTTACCTTTCTTTTCAGCAGTTTTTCGCTTTTCTCCCAGGCGACGGACAGCTTGTATTATTACCGGGAAAACGGGGACAAAGAATGGTGGTATGTCCAGCAGGACGTATTTTCCTTTCGCATGCAGAACGGCCTGGCCTACAGCGATCCGGAAACCGATATGAGCGTGGTGGATGCCCTGTACCAGCGCCCCAATTCGAGCCGGAAGATCAACCTGATGGAATTCCGCCCGGAAAGCAATGGCAGCCAGCGGGAAACGGAAAGGGATAAGCCCCGCAGCCGCCCGGGCTTCGAATGCGAGTTCCTGGTATTGAGCAAGGACAAAAATGCCCTCAAAAGCGAAAACAAATGGAAAACAACCGACGACCTGCTGCTCGTTGTATTCCGCGATCCGGGCATTTCTGCCCAGGAAGTAACACAATTCATGAACCGCAACGACCTGCTGCCTTACCACACGCCTTCCAACAGCCTGCCGTCCGAGGGCACCTGGACCTATGCCTTTCGCCTGAAGCCGAACAAATGCGGTCAAACAAACACGGTTCAGAAAGCCAAAGAAGTCTTTGAGCAGGAAGCTGCGCTGGTGAAGATTTGCAGCCCGAATTTGAGGGTGTATGAGCCTGCGTGTGAAGTTTTATCATATGAATATAGCAACTTATATGCTGATCCGAATAAACTTTGGTGGTTGGAAAATACAGGCGAGGGGATTCTGAATGGTCAGACAGGAACTGAAGATGCAGATATAGACTGATGGATTAAATGGAGATGGTATAAAAATAGGGGTGCTGGATTTTGATGGTTTTCAATATGGCCATGAAGATCTTCAAGGAAGTTTTTTACAGGGATGGAATAGCATTACAAACAGTCCTATTAACTCAGGCGCAATTGATCAAGATTCTGATGGAGCGCATGGGATGTTTGTTAGCGGTTTAATTTCAGCTAATAGAAATGATATTGGAATTATTGGTGCAGCGTTTAATTCCCAAATATACCCTATTTTGATGGACGGTGAAATTGCCCAAGCAACAATTGGGATTCAAAAAACGGTTGAAGCGAATTGTGATATTGTTAATTTGAGTTTAGGATTGAATTTAGATCATCCGGATGTTACAGAAGAAGCAGAAGGGATATTTCATAATGAGATTATTCAGGGAGCAGCGTATGGAAGAACAATTTCTAATCAGCATTATGGAATAGTCTTCGTTGCGTCTACCGGAAATGATAAGAAAAATCTGATAA
>CBINGV010000374.1:0-3440 GCA_966250255.1 uncultured Flavobacteriales bacterium
GGTCGAAAAACCCATTTTTCAAGAGGCGAACGGGAGTCAGCTCTTTCAGGGTCAGTAAGGTATCTCCTTCACCCGAGTCGAGTACTTTTTGTTTAAACCCGGCATGGGCGCTGGATTCGAAGGAGGCCACAAAACGGCTCCCGATCTGCACGCCATCCGCTCCGAGGTTCATGGCTGCCAGCATGCCGCGGCCCGTTCCGATCCCACCGGCTGCGATGAGCGGAATGCTTATTTCTTTGGCTACCATCGGGATGAGGCAAAACGTTGTGGTTTCATCGCGGCCATTGGGGCCACCGGCTTCAAAACCTTCGGCAACAACGGCATCCACGCCGGCTTCCTGGGCTTTGAGCGCAAATTTGACGCTGGAAACCACATGCACCACTTTTATGCCGTTTTCCTGGAGGGTTTTGGTCCAGGTTTTCGGGTTTCCGGCAGAGGTAAAAACAATCGGTACTTCATGACGGATGATCGTTTCGACATGTTTGTCGATATCCGGGTAAAGCATCGGCAGGTTCACCGCGAAGGGCTTCGATGTTGCTTTTTTGCATTTAACGAGGTGCTCTTCGAGGATGTGCGGGTACATCGACCCGGAACCGATGATGCCCAAGCCCCCGGCATTGGAAACGGCGCTAGCCAGTTCCCAGCCCGAGCACCAGATCATCCCGGCCTGTACGATCGGATAGTGGATGCCAAACAATTGTGTGACCTTATTACTCATGTTTTACCTGTGTTTTCGGTAACAAACGTAGTTAAAAAATTGCAGTTTTTGAAATTTAAGGGCGATAAGTGGCGGAAGAGTGTGCAGATGACGTGGTTTTTTGGACGCAGAGAGGCGCAAAGTTGAGCGCGGAGGATGCAAAGATTTTATTCCCCGCGGATCACGCGGATAGGCACAGATTATGGACGCAAAGGATACGCGGAGGACGTGGCTTTTTGGACGCAGAGAGGCGCAAAGTTGAGCGCAAAGGATGCAAAGATATTCCCCTGTCTGCCGAAAGGCAGGTGCTGAGGGGCGCAGATTTGGTACGCAGATGACGCGGTTTTTTGGACGCAGAGGGGCGCAAAGTTGAGCGCAAAGGACGCAAAGAAGTGAACGTTAAACTACCACTCACTAACTCCTAACTTACTAACTTAGCAACTCCCTTACGAAAAGCACTTCAGTACTTCGTCTTTTTTGATGTTGACTTTGGCGATGTTGAGGTGGCTTTCTTCGTAATGATCTTCGATTTTCTCTCCATTTCGGAGTTTGGCGATCAGTTTTTCGTAAAGCGCGGAGTTTTCATTTTTGTGCTTCACGAGCATCTCTTCGAGCAGGTCAAAATTATCGTAGCCCACCTGGTCGAGAATGGCAAAAAATCCATGGGCGAAAGAATCGGCCGAACCCAAAGGATAACGGATGCGGTCTTTCATGACGTAAACTTTGCCTTCGGAAGGAAAAAAATCCACGTAATGGTAAGAATTCAAATCGAAGGCTTTGGAGAGATTGAGCATATCCATCAGCTTGCGGATCTTCCGCCTGTTTTTTTGCAGGAAACCGAACTTACGGAATTTCTCGTTGGTTTTCGGCTTGTAGTTGGACCATAAGGCGTAAGTCACGGAAAGCGAATCGGGGTAAAATACAATGTGCGGCGTATTGACATCGATGAACTCGATGTTCATATACGGGTTTTTGTACACTTTTTCGATTTCCATGCTCGCCAGCAAGCTTTCTTTATCAAAGGAAAAACCTTTTTTGAAGAGGATGGAATCGTAGCCGGGTCCCAGGGACGCGACGGAGGTCAGCAAAAGGTCGCCGTGGTGGTGGATGCTTTGATTGGACATCTCGGTATCACGGTCAGGCTGCGGCAACCAGCAATGAGCAATGAAGGAAAACATGTCATTGACTTCGATATCGAGCGCCACGACCGGGGTAATGCGCTTCTGGTTTCCAAACTCGGGAAAGCCCAGGTTTTTTTCGATGATCTGCCTGAAATAACGCTGATCGGAAGCCAATTCCAGTAAAATCGGGCGCGAAAGTTCATGGGCTTTGTAGCGGTCCTGGTTTTCAGAAAAAATCTTTTTTAATTCCGAAATATGATCTTCCAGCTGTTTCATAATCAAGCAATGATGGTGTTAAACTGATCTTTTTTGGAAAGCGGGATTAAAAAATAATTCGCTTCCACGAAGGCCGTTTTGTTCAGGGTAATTTTGTTGGAGCCTTTCACATAGGAATAGAACTGGTAACCCAGGTTTTCCATGTGCTGCTGCAGGATCTCATCCGTCAGGTTGAACGCTTTGAGGAAGAGCGGGTTGACTTCCATGTAAATCACGGGCTGGTCGCGGCGGATGAGCTCTTCCATACCCTGGATAGCGAAAAGCTCGGCGCCTTCGATGTCCATTTTAACGAAGTCGATGGGAACGTTGATTTGCTTAAAATCGTCGAGACGCACAATTTTGCACTGAACGGCTTCGAATTTATTGAATTTGTATTGTCCTTCGTCTTTGAGGCCGGAGTTATTGCGCCCGGTTATGTGGGCCTGGCCGGCGCTGTATGCCCCGAATTCCTGCAAAGGCACTTCGAAGGTCATGGTGGTATTTTCGTTCCCCACGCCCAACTGGAAGAGGCTTACGTTTTTGAGTCCGAACTTTTTAATGATTTTGGCGGCCACTTTATACGTAAAGGGAATCGGCTCGAAGGCAAAAACATGGCCTTTGGGACTGAGCCCCGACAAACGTTCGGTGATGTAGGCAAAATTGGCCCCAATATCAATGCTGTTGGAGTTTTCCTTCAGGATGTGCGGCAGGATCTGCAGCTCTTCTTCTTCCACCAGTTTCCCGCGGATGTCTTTTGCTTTGGCCACATACTGCAAATACAAGTAAAGCCCGGAAGGCATTAACTTATACATCAGGGGTTTCACAAATTTTCGGATGGGAGAATTAACGGAAGCCATATTTCGTATTTAACTGTAAAAGTAATTTATTTTTATTATTTTTGGAACCCATTGCTTAAAATTAGATGAAAAAATCCTTAAAAATAGCCAAGTTTTTATCGCTTTTTCTGCTTATCATAAACCTTGCGCTTGTTTTTTACGGATACAGCTTGTTTAATAAGTCGTATATCATCTCCGATGACCTCGGATTCAAGGAAAAATACCGGAAAGATTACTTTTCGCACCTGAAAACGCTCGAATCGATGAACGCTTTCCTGCATAAGAAAGCCCGCGAAAGGAACATTGATACCAAAAGCTTTGAATTTGTGGAACTGGCCAGCGACATTGTCAAGGCCCGCTTTTACTACAATGGCTATGCTTTCTACGGGGCAGATGAAGACATTGTGCTGTATTTGCTCGGGAAATTCATCTGGGACGATTTTGCTGCGATTGTTATTCCCGACGACATCCTGAAAAAGGAGCATGCCGCCTGCAGCCAGCAATCGATTGTGCTGATGGAGCTCTTCAAAA
>CBINGV010000375.1:0-3410 GCA_966250255.1 uncultured Flavobacteriales bacterium
ATTATTACGGCTATGGCAACCCGTACTGGAACAACAACTATTACAATCCGAACCCGATCGGCGGCAACGTTTCCCAAAATTACAACACCCATTACGGCCCCCGTCACTCCATTTCGGGTGTAAACAATAACCGCCGCGGCCATTCGCCGGAAGCCAAAGGCCTGGCCGTTCAAAATAACGGAAGCCGGAACTTTAAAGCTGCAGGCTCCAATACCGAAGCCGGGAAAACTACCCGGAACCGGGAAATTACCTCCGGCTCCGGAACAAGCGCAAGCGGCCGTGGTACCGGTGTTGCTTCCCGCACCAGCGAAGCCAAAAACTCCCGCTCGGTGACCAGCGGAACCGGCTTGTCGCGCAACGGGAATACGGTTTCAACCCACAATAATACCCAACGCGGAACATACAACGGCGGAAATACCGGCCGGGGCAGCGTGGATGTCAATCGCTCCAACTCCGATTACAATAAGCCTTCCCGTACCTTTGAATCGGGTAATTCGGGCACAACCCGCAATTCCGGTGGAAACACCACCACTTCACCGAGAAGTAACGGCGGTGCATCCGGCGGTTCAGGAGGTGCAACCATTAATCGTCGCGGAGGCCGTTAACCTATGAAGCACATTCTTTTCCTGCTTGCTTTTTTGCCGCTTCTAGCCACCGGCCAGGACGTTTTGGATATTGTCCGTTTTTCGGAAACGCAGGTTTTCGGCTCGGCCCGTTTTGAGGGCATGGCCGGTTCTTTCGGTGCGCTGGGAGCCGATTTGAGCACCTCTTCCATCAACCCGGCCGGCTACGGGCGCTATTCGTCGTCGACTTTCGGAATGGCTTTTCAGAACACCAGCACGACCAACAAAGCGATGTTTAACGGCCTGGAAAGCAATACACAGCTCAACTCTTTCAAGCTCAACAACCTGGGCTTTGTCATTACGAACGATGTTTCTACGAACAACAAGGGCTTTGTTTTTCAGCAGGTAGGCTTTTCTTATGTGCGCATCCAGAATTTTAAAGACGAGTTTTCTTACGAAGGACAGCAGTTTTATTCGCTGCTCGATCATTTTGCAGGGCAGGCCAACGGGCTCACGGTGGACGAAATGTATTCCGCTTTGCCTTACACCAGCGCGCTTGCCTGGGATACCTATGCCATTGACCCGGACCCCGATGCACCCGACAATTACATACCAAGGCTGGGAAACACGGATGTTTATCACCGCCGTTCGGTGGAGAATTATGGCGGGATTTCAGACTACAACCTGAACATCAGCGGGAATTACATGAATAAGCTCTACATCGGCGGGGCCCTCAGCCTGCGTACCGGGAAATATACCGAAGATTATTACCACCGCGAACGTGTGATCGACCCGGTTTATTCGCTTGACTCCTTTGATTACGAATACCACCTGAAAACCAAAGGTTCCGGAATTAACCTCAAATTCGGGGTGATTTACCTGCCAACGGAGCAATTGCGCCTGGGACTGAGCCTGCACTCCCCGACTTTCTTTTCTTTCAAAGACAACCTCACGACCAATATGATTGCTTATCATGTGGATACGACCTACCGCATCGATGAGGCCTGGGTACCGGTAAACGTGAATAAATTCCGTTTACGCACCCCGCCGCGGGTAGTTGCTTCTGCGGCCTATGTTTTCGGGACGCGCGGCTGTATCAATGTGGATGTGGAATATGTGAATTACGATTTTGCGCACCTGCGGGGGACCAATGACAGCTTGTTCACCTATTACAATTATACTTCCGAAAACCAGGAAGCCCGCGCGCAGCTGCGTTCAGTGCTCAATCTCCGTGTGGGTGGTGAGCTGGTATTCAATTCACAGTATTTTATCCGGGGCGGCTTTGCACTTTATCCTTCGGCTTATGACCGCAAACTGTATACCGACCAGGCTGAGCTGACGCCGAAAGGCAGCCAGATTTTCAGCGGCGGTGTTGGTTTCCGCTGGAAAAAGAGCAGCATCGACCTGGCCCTGCGCGTGGAGCACCGGAACTACAATTATTATGCCTTCGACAACAGCTTAACCGTTGTAAATTCCTTTAAAAATGGCATCGTTCTGAATTATGCCGTAAATTTCTGAGTGAGCAACTTGAAAAATTGCTTATCTTTGGCTGCAAAAAACACTATAACCATGAAAAAGATTATCTTTTCCCTTCTTTGTATTTTAATGACAGCTTTTGTTTTTTCGCAGGAAAAAGAGGAACTGAAAGAAAAAGCCAATATTTCCTTTGCTGAGAAAAACTACAAAGAATGCCTCAAGCTTAGCGAAAAGGCCCTGAAAAAAGGCTATGAAGATTTTGAATTCTATGAGCTGAAAGGACACAGTTTAATGGAACTCAAAGAATATGCGGAAGCTTATGCCTTATTTAACCTGATGGTTGAAAAATTCCCCAAAGAACCGCTGGCTTATCATCACCGGGCTAATTTTTACCTGGCAGCCAACGAAATTGACCCCTGCGTTGCTGATTTTATGACCTCCAATGAGCTGACCGACAATGATTCCCTGAAACTGATGAACCTGGGTAACATTGCATCGATCTATTCTGTAAACCGCCGTTTCAAGGAGGCGCATGCCATTTTCCTCAAATGCCTCGAACAAGATCCGAACCACCTGGTTTCCCTGGTCAATATTTCTGTTGTTTGCGGTGAAATGGGACAATTGGAAGAGTCTGTAACTTACCTGGAACGCGCCCTGAAGCTCCGCCCGGATTTCACCCCGATCATGGTCAATCTCGGTTTTACTTACCAGAAAATGGAAAAGCATGAAAAGGCCGTTGAATATTTCGACAAGGTCCTTAAACTGACACCGGATGACGCGTATGCTTACAATAACCGCAGCTACAGCTACCTGAAGCTTGGACGTTTGAAAGAAGCCATGCAGGACGTAGACAAATCCCTCAAGCTGAATGAGCACAATTCCTATGCTTACCGCAATAAGGCATTGATCTACATTGAGAAAAAAGAACTGGACAAGGCCTGTGAAAACATCCAAATCGCGGTAGAAAAGGATTTTGTGAAATTCTACGGCTACGAAATCCTGGAGTTACAGAACGAATACTGTACCGGCAAGCGTTAACTTTTCGGTGCGCTTTTTTTCGGTCTGAAGAAACGTTTCTTCTTTTTCTTATTATCGCTCTTTTCCGTAAACTGGGCCTTATGCTGCTCCGCTTTTTTCGGCGTGTTGGCTTTGGGTATCGGCATGGAAGGATCCATAGCAAAAGGATGGTCTTCCACCACGGGCACCTGCTTGTTGATCAGTTTTTGAATATCCTTGAGGTAGGCTTTTTCTTCCTGGTCGCAAAATGAAACGGCCATCCCATTTGCACCGGCCCGGCCTGTACGGCCAATGCGATGTACATAAGTTTCGGCCACTTCAGGAAGATCGTAGTTAATCACATGCGTCAGCTCA
>CBINGV010000376.1:0-3398 GCA_966250255.1 uncultured Flavobacteriales bacterium
GGCGATGCGCGGCTTGCGCCCGATTGCCGAGATCCAGTACCTCGATTACCTGTTGTATGCTATCCAGATCATGTCTGACGACCTTGCTACGGTACAATACCGCACCAAAGGAGGGCAGAAGGCGCCGCTGATCGTCAGCACCCGCGGTCACCGCCTGGAAGGCATCTGGCACAGTGGCTCCCCGATGGGAATGATCGTCAATGCCCTGCGCGGAATGTATGTCTGCGTGCCGCGTAACATGACTAAAGCTGCCGGGTTCTACAATACCTTGCTGGAAGGCGACGAGCCTGCGCTGGTGGTGGAGCCGCTGAACGGTTACCGCACCAAGGAAATGCGCCCGGACAACATCGGTGAGTTCAAAACCCCACTTGGCGTAACTGAAACGGTAAAAACAGGGACAGATTTAACACTTGTTTCTTACGGATCAACGTTTAACCTTTGTATCTCAGCTGCTGAAATCCTTGCTGAAATGGGTGTTTCCGTAGAGCTGATCGATGCGCAGACCCTGATTCCTTTCGATATCAAACATGCGATCAAGGATTCCCTGGCGAAAACCAATCGCCTGCTGATCGTGGATGAAGACGTGAGCTCCGGCGCAACGGCCTATATGCTCGATAAAATCCTCGTGGAACAGCAGGCTTATTATCACCTGGATTCTGCGCCGCAAACGCTGGGAGCGAAAGACCATCGTCCGCCGTATGGTTCCGACGGGGATTATTTCTCCAAGCCGAGCATCGATGATATTGTGGAAAAAGTATACGCGATGATGCACGAAGCTGATCCTGCCAAGTATCCAAGCCTGTTCTGAGATCGTTGAAAGCCCTTTTTGCGATATGGACAATTGCTGCCCTGTTGGGAAAGGATATTGCTTCTTTTTCCTGGGATGTCTGGTTTTACCTGAACCAGCAGGAAATTGCCCGTGAAAAGTGTGAAAACAAGGCGCGTCCTACGATGCATTGCGATGGGAAATGTTACCTGGCGAAACAGCTCAGAAAATTGGAACAAAAAGAACAGGACCACAGTTCCAAAAGCAATCCTTTCCGGAACGTGGAAAAAGGGACGTTATTCCTGCCTGAAATGCGTTTTGCTATTGTTCCGGAAGCTCCCGCAGATCTGAATCAATCATTTTATACATACCAATCTCCGGTTTCCCAGGAAAATACCGGTGAGATTTTTCATCCGCCGGCTTTTGTATAAAATTGCGTGAAGTAATATCACCCTCCTTAATCCTCCCTCAAGGGAGGAAACTGTTTCTCCCCTTGAGGGGAGATTAAGAGGGGTGACCTTGTTAATTATATTTTCAGAACGATTGATTTCATGACCAAATTTATTTTGGCATTATGCCTGTGTATTTCACTGGTGTTTGCCAGCGCATGCGATATTTGCGGCTGTGCGGCGAGCTCTTTTTCACTGGGTTTGCTACCTAACAGCCAGCATCATTTTATCGGTTTGCGCTCTACTTTTCGTTTGTTTGAAAGCACGCCTTTTCACGATGAGGCGGTGCAGCGCAAGTCAAACGAACTATTCAGTACAACGGAGCTTTTTGGCCGTTATAAGATCAGCAAGCGTTTCCAGCTACTGGGTTTTGTTCCTTATGTCTATAACACGAAAAACGATAGTGTTGAGCAAGTCCGGGTCAATGGCCTGGGGGATGTGACTGTCCTGGGGAACTTTGTTTTTGTGCATAACACGGATTCGCTGAGTCATAAATTCAAGCATTCCGGGACCGTTGGCCTTGGAGTGAAAGCTCCCACCGGCGAGTCGTTCAGGCTGGGCTTTACGGAGATAAACATGCTCCCGGGAACGGGTTCCTTTGATGTGATTGCCAACCTGAATTATTCGCTGCAATACCGAAGCTTCGGCTTGCAGAATGAAACGGGTTTTACTTACAAAACGGCAAACAGGCAGGCTTATCGTTTCGGGAATGCCCTGAGCATTTCGCAGGTGTTTTTTTACCGTTGGAACCTTTCGGAGAACCTGAAACTGATCCCGCAACTGGGCATCAATTTCATGCACAACTGGAAAGACCGGAAAAACGGGCAGTTGTCGGAAGACACGTTCAATGGCGGGAATATCGTGAACGGTCAGTTCAACCTGTTTGTGCTGTACCACAACTGGGGGCTTTCCGCCCAGGTTTATATGCCCCTGGCGCAAGAATTAAACAGCGGATATGTGAAGCAGAAATCCATGTTCCGCGCAAGCATCAATTATTTTATTAAACAAAAATCGAAATGAAAAATTTCAGCATTATTATAACCACCGCATTGAGTGTAACCCTTTTGTTTGTTTCCTGCAAGAAGGAGGAAGCGCCGGTGACGGCAACGATTACTTTTGAAGAACCAACGGCAAATGACACTATTGCAGCCGGTGAGGAGCTGCACATGGAAGGCACTATTTCCGGATCAGCTGAGCTTCACGGGTATACGTTAACGGCTACAAGCACAAGCACGCAGGCCGTTTTGCATTCGGCGAGCTATGATGAACATGCCTCAGCCTATAATTTCCATGAACATTGGATAAATAACGTAACAGACACGACCATTGTAAAAGTGAAAGTCGATGTGACCAAAGATCACGACGGGAACCACGAAGTTAAAGAGATAAACGTGGTTTGTCTGCCGTAAGTTTTTAAGTTAGGAGTTTCTGAGTTAGTAGTTTGTAAGTTGTCCAACTACTAACTCAGAAACTCCTAACTTATTTCGATGGTTCTTTTCCCAGCAATACCCGGAATTCTTCTTTGCCTTCCGCTGTTTTTTTGAGGTTATTGATGAGCATCAGGGCGCGCTCTATTTTTTTCTGGGAGGATTTTACCTGGTTGACGTAATAAATGATGTAGCGCTGCATGGCCTTGGAAAGCAGGTGAAAGCGGCGCTCGCCCTCGGGGTCCTGGAAAAGCACTTCTTTCAGTTCATCGGAAAAAACCATGCCGTATTCGCTGTCGTCTTTTTCCAGGTACACCGTCACGATATCTCCCAAGCGGACCTTGTTTTTCTTCAGGATGGCATTTTTAACCGTGATGTAGCCCTTGCCATTACCCAAAGCGACCACACCTCCCTGCCAGGGTTCCGAATCATTTATTTTTACAATAAATCGCTGACTGTAAATGTTTTTTGAATCTTTATCTGCGGTTCTACTTAAGATAGATTCGTCAATCTCAAAGTAATGCAGCTTCAGGCTGTTGTAGTTGAAGATTTCCGATTCGAAAGTCACTGTTTTTTCCATAATCAGCTGATGCGTTCAAGACTTGCCGGCAGCATCAGCAGGAAATCCAAGGCCTGGGAATAATCGAGCTCGCTGTATTCCAGGCCAAGCTTCCGAATGTTGGTGTAATAATTCTGATGCTGCTTGTAATACTGCTTTTCAGATTGTAAAAACCAGGCTTTAGCTCCTGTTTTCTG
>CBINGV010000377.1:0-3398 GCA_966250255.1 uncultured Flavobacteriales bacterium
ACCGGGATACTAATCGTTTTTCAACAGGAAGAGAGGAGCTTGTAAGAGTTCCTCTTTTACGTGGATCAGCTGCTTTTTTTGGTTTTTAACTCGAAATCTTTCAGGTAGAAAGGTTCAAAATAAGCCAGGTCTTCAAATACTTTTTGCTGGTATTTTTCCCAGGCCGCATGGACTTGTCCGGCTGCCGAGGAATGAATTTCGAAATCAAAGGTTAAATCGCGGTCTTTCCATAATTGGGACGCTTTTTCCGTAGCATCGCCGCAAACGACGAAGGGCTCAAGCTCGCTGAAGGTCTTTTCTTCCAGGATTTCGGCGGCGATGTTCCGCACTTGTTTCCCGTCTGAAAATACAGAGCAGAAGACTTCCATGCGGCGGGCATCAATCATCGGGATAATCGTTTGATTGTATTTCAGGCGGGCCAATTCATACAGGCAGCTCAAGGAATCAATGGCAATAAGCGGAATGGAAAGGCTGTAGCAAAGGCCTTTGGCAACCGAAACACCAATGCGCAGGCCCGTGTACGAACCCGGACCGGAAGAAAAGGAAACAGCGGCCAGCTCTTTCGGGCTGATCCCTTCACGCTGCAGGACATCCTGCACAAAAAGCGTCAGTTTTTCGCCGTGACTGTATTGTTCGTCGCGGCTTTCTTCGATCTGTAACAGTTTGCCCTCCTTCGATAAGGCAACGGAACAGGCTTTGGTGGCGGTTTCAAGATGTAAAATATAGGCCATGGAATCTTAATTCAGCTCGAGCTTAAAGCCGATGCCGTGGATGTTGGAAATCTGGATTCCCGGATCTTCCGACAGGTATTTGCGTAATTTGGTAATAAACACATCGAGGCTCCGGCCAATGAAATAATCTTCCTGTCCCCAAACGGCATTCATCACAATTTCGCGGGATACTACCTGGTTTTTGAATTTACAGAGACAGGCCAGGATCTGGGCTTCTTTTTTTGTGAGCGCCTTTTCAAAATTCGGGTGCACGAGCTTATAATTCTCGGTATCAAACACGTATGCGCCCAGTGGAATGGAAGTGACTTCCGGTTCATCGGTTTTGATCTTGACGCGTTTGAGCAGGGATTTGATGCGGAGGTTTAATTCCTGGAAATCGAAGGGCTTGGTGAGGTAATCGTCTCCCCCGGATTGAAAGCCTTCGACCTTATCTTCCGTCATGGATTTGGCTGTGAGAAAAAGAATCGGGATGTCTTTATCGATCTTACGGATATCTTTTGCGAGTGAAAAACCATCTTTTTTCGGCATCATCACGTCAAAAATACAGAGGTGGAATTTGTCCTGGTTAAAGCGCTGGATAGCT
Source organism: uncultured Flavobacteriales bacterium (assembly GCA_966250255.1). Classification (GTDB taxonomy): domain Bacteria; phylum Bacteroidota; class Bacteroidia; order Flavobacteriales_D; family Crocinitomicaceae; genus M2408. Next base: position 1,315 of record CBINGV010000377.1, read on the forward strand.
TCCGAACCGTCCAGGGCCAGTGTTACGTGGTAACCTTCGCTTTTAAGCTGGTCGGCAATCACAAAACCAAGATTGGTGTCGTCTTCCGCCAGTAAAATCTTTGCTTTCATTTTAGTATAGTATGTTGTGCATGTTGTTTATATAATCCTCTCTCACAAGGTCGGGGCCAAGTTTACAAAAAATTGTTTAATCTGTGATTGATATATCAATTTTTATTTCAAACCGCCCTAAAAATGAACGAGAGCTTAAAACTGGCGTTCTAAACTCTCGTTACACTAATCAACCTAACCTACTACTACTGATGCAAATTTAAAGACTTTTTAAATATCCGCAAGCTTTTTGAATGCATTTTTTTTAATTTTTTGCGGAAAAACGGTTTTTAATCGATAAATAATAAAAAATTAGTTATGAATCACTAAATTAATTTTTTTACTTGGGGAGGATCGGGGGAATATTCTGTGCGTACATAATGTGCTTGTTGCGGAAAAATATGTACATTCGTGCAAACATTTCGCATGAACAGGATCTTAATCATCGACGACGAAGCCGATATTCTGGAAATTATCAGGTACAACCTGGTGAAGGAAGGTTTCGAAGTAGAAACAGCCGAAAACGGGATGAGCGGAATTGAAAAAGCAAAAGTTTTTCTGCCCGACCTGATCCTGCTCGATGTCATGATGCCCCAGATGGATGGGATCGAAGTATGCGAAACCATTCGTTCGATTGACGAGCTGCAATCCACCCTGATTTGTTTCCTGACGGCCCGTTCTGAAGATTATTCACAAATTGCAGGACTTGATGCCGGCGCAGACGATTACATTTCCAAACCGGTAAAGCCCAAAGTGCTGGTTTCCCGGATCAAGGCTTTGCTCCGCCGGAAAAATCACGTCGGTCCCAGCCCGGAAAAACCGGAACAGCACCTGGTGATCGATCGCGACAAATACCTCGTTTATAAAAACAACAAGGAAATCCAGCTTCCGCGGAAAGAATTCGAGTTGCTGGCCTTGCTGGCTGCCAAGCCAAATACGGTTTTTGAACGGAATGTAATCCTGGAAAAGGTTTGGGGAACGGATATCGTGGTGGGCGACCGAACGATCGATGTTCATGTGCGCAAGCTCCGTGAAAAAATCGGCGAGCAGCACATCCGGACGATCAAAGGAATCGGTTACAAATTCGAATATTGAGCTTTCTTTGAGCGGTTTTACACCCTTAAATCCCGAATTCCAGCTGGAAATAAGCCCCGACTTTGGCACTCGTACTGCTTGTCCAGTAATTCGTTCGGGTGTTGTACGTTAAATTGGCCTGTACTTTCAGGCGGTGACCGTTGATGTATTTTGACACCCCAATGTGGTAATGGTCCTGCCCGTTGACATTCACCGAAGGATAATCGGGGTTGAAGTAAAGCGCACTGTATGGACGGATGAAGGCATAGCGCAGGGCAATTTCGTAATTGTTTTTAAAGAGGTAACTCAGCTGTGTCAGGTTTCCGTAACCGTGAAAAACGCTGACAAAATGTGTCCGGTCCTCGTTTGCAGTAATCGGGTCATCCGCCAGGCGTAGGCAGTATTCGTCATACAAAGCAAAACCTTTGTATTTGAAAAGCACATCAAGCTGTACGTTCTGGATGTTGACCGGCTTGTAAAGGTCTTCACCCAGCTGTCCGCCATTCCGCATAGCATGTACATTATAATTGTAGGTCGCCCCGAGGGAAATTTTTGGTTTTTGCTCGCGGGCCAGATCACCTTCCACGTAATCGTTTTTGCCGGTAAACTTGCCGAGCGGAAGGATTTCCAGGCGGCCGGTGTAGGACAGCCCTTTGTCCGAACGTGTCGAATTGCGCCCTTCGCCGGAAGTGATCGCAGCTTTCAGGTTAAAATAAGTTTTGTCGTAATTGAGAAAAACCCCGAAATCGCGGTCGAGGGTCAGCGTGGCGTTCACGATCGAGCGGTCAACAAACTGCTGGTCGCCGGAAGAGATCACCCGCTGCCGGTTTCCCGGGAGCTTGGTTTGACCCATCGTGATGTAAAAGGCTTTACTGAAATTATAGGTAATCACGGCATCGCGCACGACATTGACGCTCGTGT
>CBINGV010000378.1:0-3342 GCA_966250255.1 uncultured Flavobacteriales bacterium
ATATCCAGAAAGACCTGAGCAGCAACCGTTTGTATATTGAGCTTCCGGGTGTGCAGGATGAGGCTACCGTGGCAGAAAAACTGCAATCTACGGCAAACCTCCAGTTCTTCGAAACGTACACGATTGAACAAATTTCTTCCCAGCTGAACGAAGCCAACCTGCTTTCCCGCCAGGAAGAAGTCATCGAGACAGTTGAAGAAGATACGACAGCGATGGCCGGTGATTCTACGGCAACAGCCGATTCCAACACGAAGCCTGCAGTTACCCAAACACCAAAAAGCTTCGGCACAAGCCAGAAAGGCTTGCTTGATTACATGGAGCTTGGTTCTTTTGCCCGTATCGCTTACGTGGACAGCAAAGATAAAATCAAGGTTGACCAGATCCTGAAAAGAAACGATATCCAGAAACTGTTCCCGGATGACCTCAAATTTATGTGGTCAGCTGAGCTGGAAGACCATGCCGGTAAAAAAGGCAGGGCTTATGTATTGTACGCTGTGTTGATCCCGGCATCCGGAAAAGCGGAAGTGGGTGGAAAAGATATCCTCAATGCAACAACCGGTCGTAACCAGGAAGCTACGCAAACGGTTGTTAACGTGGAAATGTCTGTTGAAGGTACTGAAAAGTGGGCTGAAATGACTTCCAGGAACGTGAACAAGCAGATCGCAATTTCCATGGATAACCTGGTGTATTCTGCCCCGAACGTAGTGAACGCCATCCGCGATGGTAGAACAGAGATTACCGGTAACTTTACCGTACAATCCGCCAAAGACCTGGCCGGTCTCCTCAACGGCGGTGCACTTCCTGCACCGTGTGTGATCAAAGACCAGTCCAAGGTAGGACCTACGATCGGTGCCGAGAACTCCAAAGCAGGTTTGATCTCCTTCGGTGTTGCCTTCTTAATGGTACTGATTTACATGTATTTCTACTATGGTAAAGCCGGTTTGGCTTCCAACATCGCCCTTGCGGTGAACGTGGTATTCATCTTCGGATGTCTTGCTTCTTTCGGTGCGGTACTGACCCTTGCCGGTATTGCCGGTATCGTGTTAACGATCGGTACGGCGGTGGATGCCAACATCCTGATCTTTGAACGGATCCGGGAAGAGGAGAAACGCGGAATGGACCTCAAAGGTTCGATTGAAACCGGTTTCAAAAAAGCCCTTCCTTCCATCATCGATGCGAACGTTGCCCACTTATTGATTGCGATTATCCTGAAGGTATTCGGTACCGGGGAAATTGAGTCCTTCGCGACAACCCTGATCATTGGTATTTTCACTTCCCTGTTTACAGCGATTATTATTTCCAGGTTGATTATTACTTCCTGGCTGGAAAAAGGAAAAGCAATCAGCTTCCACACCAATGCTTCCAAAGGCTGGTTCCAGAATTTCCATTTCAACTGGGTTGGCAAACGTAAATATTTCTATATTTTCTCAATCACGGTAACGATCCTGGGGGTTGTTGCGCTTGCTACACGCGGATTGAAACAAAGTGTTGAATTTACCGGCGGGCGTACATTCTCGGTGAAGTTTGACAAAAAAGCAGACATCGAAGCCATCCGTGGTGAATTGTCCAAGATCTTTGTAGAAAACGGCGAGATCTCCTCCATCGATTTGAAGACCAAATCAAACGATTACAACGTGGAGATCGTAACGAACTACAAACTGAAGGACGATGGCGCTACGCAGGAGGTAAGAACCAAACTGGAAGAAGGCCTCGACAAGGTGAAAGATAAAGTTGGGGGACACAAAATCCTGGAATCCCGCAGTATTTCTGCTTCCGTTTCCAGTGAGCTGTGGAAATCCTCTGCGATTGCCATCACGCTTTCCCTCATTGCGATTTTTGCTTACATCCTGATCCGTTTCGGTAGCTGGCAGTACTCACTCGGTGCGATTGTGGGTCTGGCCCACGATGCTTTCTTCGTGATTTCGCTCTTTGCTTTGCTCCACGGATTTATGCCGTTCAGCCTTGATGTCAACCAGGCCTTTATTGCAGCCATCCTGACGGTTATCGGTTACTCGATGAACGATACGGTGATCGTATTCGACCGGATCCGGGAAAACCTCCGGAACACGAAGTCAGACGATCATCATTACGAAATCATCAACAAATCGCTCAACACGACACTGAGCCGTACCTTCAACACCTCCATGATCCTCTTTGTGGTATTGCTCGTGATGTTCATCTTCGGTGGACCTGCGATCAAGAGCTTCGGTTTCGCGATGCTGGTCGGTGTTGTGATCGGAACTTACTCTTCCCTTTGCGTTTCAACACCGTTGCTGGTTGACCTGAGCAAAAAATTAAAGGCATAAAAACAAGCTAAAAGTTTGGATTGTAAAATAATTTGTTTACCTTTGCACTCCAAATTTTCAGAAAACAGAATTAAAATAGAGATAAAATGAGAAAAGATATCCACCCGGAAGATTACAGAATGGTCGTTTTCAAAGACATGACAAACGAATATGCTTTCTTGGGCAAATCGTCTGCATCTTCCAAAGACACCATCAAATGGGAAGACGGAAATGAATATCCGCTTGTGAAACTGGATATTTCCCATACTTCACACCCATTCTTCACCGGTATCGTAAAATACGTCGATACTGCGGGTCGTATTGATAAATTCAACTCAAGATACGCAAGAACAAAAAAATAAGCGTTTTTTACGTTTTCAGAAACCCTGTTCGTCAATCGGCGAATGGGGTTTTTTGTTTCCCCCAGGGGCATGGGAACGCAAAGTACACCAGGGTTTCGCTAAGTGCGCAAAGGAATAATTTATTCATATTCCCATCGAACTTCGATTTCTTTGCATCTTAAAAACTTGGCGCTCTTTGCGTGTCCTTTGTGGTCTTTGCGTTACAAAAAACACAGAGCACTGCCCATTAGTTTTGCAGACCGCACTTTTTTTTATAATTTCAGGGCTGATTTAAAACTATGCACACCCGTTTTCTTGTTCTTTTATTCCTTATTCTGGCGAAAACCGGCCTGGCAGTTTCCGTGAAAGACGGTTATGAAGCCTTGAAGATTTACAACTACTTCGAAGCGAAACGGATTTTCCAGAAGAAGCTCAAAAAATATGAATCGCCTTGTTCTTTCGGACTGGCTACGATTTATTACCGTCGCGACAATCCCTTCCACCAGCTTGATTCCGCCTTTAAATATGTGCTGAAAGCCGAAAAAAGCTACCGACTCATTAAGGAAAAGATGCGCAATGAGCTGGCGCCTTTCGAATTTGATGAGCTGAACATCTTCGACCTCAAGCGCCGGATCAGCAGCGAGTATTTCCAGTTTACGGTCAAACAGAATACGGAAGTTGCTTATCAGCAGTTTCTCGATACCCATCCCTGGGCG
>CBINGV010000379.1:0-3330 GCA_966250255.1 uncultured Flavobacteriales bacterium
GTCGTAAATCTCTTTTTTCAGCTTCTGGATCTCACGCGCCGTGATCTCGATGTCGGAAGCCTGTCCCTGCGCACCGCCCAATGGCTGGTGAATCATCACGCGGGAATGCTTGAGCGCCGAACGCTTGCCTTCGGCACCGGCACACATGAGCACTGCTCCCATGGAAGCCGCCATCCCGGTACAGATCGTTGCCACATCCGGCTTGATGTACTGCATCGTATCGTAAATCCCGAGGCCGGCATAAACCGAACCTCCCGGTGAATTGAGGTAAATCTGGATGTCTTTCTTCGGGTCAACCGACTCGAGGAACAACAATTGGGCGTTGATGATGTTGGCCACCTGGTCGTTGATACCGGTACCCAGGAAAATAATGCGGTCCATCATCAGGCGGGAAAATACGTCCATCTGGGTCATGTTCAGGTGACGCTCTTCAATAATGTAGGGTGTTAAGGAGGATTCGATGTAGTTCTCTAAGTGCATGCTGCTGATACCCTGATGTTTGGTAGCATATTTCTTAAATTCGTCGTTTGGAATCATGTCTGTAAATTTTTTAAGTGTTTTAAGATGTTAAAATTAAAATCTATTCTGAAACAAAAATCAAAATTGACATTTTTTTTGAAAAAAAGGCAAAAATTTCTAAAAAGCGCGCCGGATTAAAAAAAAGTCGTATATTTGCAGTGCATTTGAGCAACGGTTCAAATGAATGGATTGCGGGGTGGAGCAGTTGGTAGCTCGTCGGGCTCATAACCCGAAGGTCGCACGTTCGAGTCGTGTCCCCGCTACTAAAACAAAAGGAGTTCAGCAATGGGCTCCTTTTTTATTTTGTGCCTTTTCCCGCGGATTATGTATTTCAAAGGTATGAGGCCCGCGGATTACCTTCGGTGAGATCGCTACGCTAAGTTGCGCAGATTACACGGAGATGGACTTGAGCGTTTTTGACCGCGAATCTGATACCGGATTTCGATTTTTTTCTTATCTTAGGCTTCAAACATGAGCTTATGAAACATGCCGTATTCTTATTTACGGGAATTGTCCTGCTGGGCGTCGGGGCCCTGGTCTATTACGTCCTGGGGCAGGGAAATGCCCAAATTGTGGTGAACGGGGTAAAAACAAATTCGCCCGAAACACAAGCCATCGTACAGTATAGCGTGGGAGGCGGACTGGCTGTGCTGGGACTGCTTTTCGTGATCGGCGGACTGATCGGGCGCTCACGCCGGTCGAAGCAGCAAAAACAAATCCTGCATATCATGCAAACAGGGATTCCCGTGGAAGGCACGGTCACTTTCGCGGACAAAAATTACCGGGTGCTGATCAACAAAAAACCGGTCTATTCCATTGTTGAATATACGTACCGGGACCAAAGCGGGCAACAATACAGCAGGCGGGTGGAAACGGTCCCAAGCGATTACGTGATTCGCAACGGCATCCGGGTGGGCAGCAAGGTAGCCGTGAAATATGCCACCGAAGACGCGAGCCAGAGCACGATCCTGCTTTAGGAAGGGTTTCCCGCTGATCCCGCTGATCCCGCAGATTTATTTACGCTGATTTTAACCGCTTTATTTACTCTGCCGCAAACTTCCCAAAGAGCCGCTGCTTTTCCGTTTCCACGCGGATAAAATAAACGCCCGGTACAAAATCGCTTGCGCGCAGGGAGATTTTGCGCTCTTTCCATTCGTAAGCGCTGCTTTCCTGCCCGTTGAGTCCATATACGGAAATATCCCGGATAGCACCCAACTCAGCCGGGATTTCGAGTGTACTCAGCTCCGAAAGCGGGTTGGGAGAAAAGTACAGGCCGTTTTGCTCGAGTTCTTTGATTTTCAAGGTCCGGAAATAATTGCAATACTCGCTATCGTTACGCGGATAATAGATTGTATCTCCTGTTATATAACACTGTAAATAATCATGTTCCGGTGGATAAGCACCTTGAGCATCCGGAAAAAACCGAATATACCCTCCTACCTGATCAAGTACTCCATCTGCAAAAAATAAATTGTCTTCTGATTGATAAAAAAAATGATTAAAATTATTTCCATTGATTAAATAACTTTCAATATGAACTAACTCAAAACCGCCGATATTTAATTGATCATCAGGTCCTACTGCGGTGAAATCCTGCCCTAATTGCAAAGAAAAATCAAAAACCAGGTTAAACTGCCCCCATTTATAAAAATAAACCCGATTATTTTCATAATAAAGATAATTAACACTTTCAATTGGCTCAATAAGTCCATCATCAACGCGATAAGATACTATTTTTCTGCAGACCTTATTTTCGATTAAAGTATCTAAAATACTTTCATACACTTCAACATTTGAATAATCAATTACTGCGCGACTGTAAATCCATTTGGAACCGACAGGCGCCCAGTCCTGGCCAAAGAAAGAATCACCCAATAAAATACTAAGCAGCAGAAAAACCAATTGTTTCATATATCCCAGACGGAACTCAGTTACAAAAAGTTGCACAAAAGTGTTACTCAGCGACAAACTTCCCAAAGAGCCGCTGCTTTTCCGTTTCCACGCGGATGAAATAAACGCCCGGAACAAAATCGCTTGCACGCAGGATGATTTGGCGTTCTTTTAATTCAAAAGAATTGCTTTCCTGCCCGTTGAGTCCATATACAGAAATATCACGGATAGTACCCAACTCAGCCGGGATTTCGAGTGTACTCAGCTCCGAAAGCGGGTTGGGAGAAAATTGGAGGCCATTTAGTTCGAGTTCCGTGAGTTTGAGTGTGCGAATGCTATCACAAAATTCTTCATAACGATAATAATACAATGAATCTCCTGTCGCATAACACATCAAGAAAGGATGAGTCGTTGGAAAAGCAAGTTGTGAGCTTGGAAAAAATTCTTTATAGCCTCCAATTTGATCAATAACACCATCACCAAAAAATAAATTATCGTTTGCTTGATAATAATAATGATTGTAGATATTTCCATTCATTTCATGGTCATAAATGAACTCTAATTCCAATGTACCCGAATTATTTTGGTCGCTTGGGTCATTAGCAATATAGCTGTCATTTATATTCAAAGAAAAATCAAACACCAAGTTATTTGTACCCCATTTATAGAAATACACTTTGTTATTTTCCAAATAGAGATAGTTCATATCTTCAATAGGAGAGGTCACGCCATCCGTAATTTTATAGGAGATTACCTTTCTGTAATTTTTGTTTTCGATCAGCGTATCTTTAACACTTTCGTGAACAATGATCAACGAATAGTCGTCATAATTACTATAAATCCATTTTGAACCGACAGGCGCCCATTCCTGGGCAAAAAACGAATCACCGAACAAAACACTAAGCAGCAGAAAAATAAATT
>CBINGV010000380.1:0-3326 GCA_966250255.1 uncultured Flavobacteriales bacterium
CGTGTAAGTACCGCGCAGCAAGGCTTATGCTAAAGCTTCGGCGCCAGCATAGCACCAAAGGCAATGTATGAATCGTCAATTTTCCAATTAAATGCTTAAGTTTGGCATTCATCTAAAAAATAAGATCATGTTTATTCTCTTAACTGTATTAGGAATTATCGGCTGTGTCATCGCCCTGGTATTAATCGCAGCACTCTTTACAAAAAAGGCTTACAAGGTTGAGCGCAATGTTGTGATCAACAAGCCTGTCACAGAGGTTTACGATTATCTGCGCCACATCAAAAACCAGGATAATTTCAGTGTCTGGGTGATGAAAGATCCGGGCATGAACCGCGTATTCAGCGGGAATGACGGCGAAACCGGTTTTATTTATGCCTGGGATAGCCTCCATAAAGGGGCAGGAAAAGGCGAGCAGGAGATTAAAAAACTAGTAGAAAACGAGCAAATCGACCTCGAAGTGCGCTTCGAAAAGCCGATGAAAGCCGTGGCCCAAACCCCGCTTTTCCTGGAAAGTCTTTCCGAAAACCAAACCAAAGTCAGCTGGCGGATGAACAGTGCCATGAATTACCCGATGAACATCATGCTCACGCTGTTGAATATGGAGAAAATGCTCGGGAAAGACATGGAAACGAGCTTGAATAATCTGAAAACCATTCTTGAGACCGCGTAAGCAGCACCACAGGTAATTGAAAATGGAGAATTAAGTCTTTTCTCCCCTTGAGGAGCTTGTTCCGAATTTATCGGAGGAGACCAAGAGGGGTGGTTTGATGTGATAAAGATGTCTTTGATTATCCTCACCAATCCCTCCCGGCGCTTACGGTTAGCTTCGCTGCTGTCTTCGGCGGTGGTCTTCAAAAGCTATGCTTTTTCCCGGCGCTGACGCTTGGCCTTCAAAAGCTGCGCTTTTTCCCGGCGCTAACGTTTGGTCTTCAAAAGCTGCGCTTTTTCCCGGCGCTGACGCTTGGTCTTCAAAAGCTACGCTTTTTCTTATTTCTCGGGTGATAGCTCATGATCGCTTCGCGCAGGAAACGCTGGTCGAGGTGGGTGTAAATTTCCGTTGTGGTAATCGATTCATGCCCCAGCATTTCCTGGATGGCGCGCAGGTTGGCCCCGCCTTCGATCAGGTGGGTCGCAAAGGAATGCCGGAAGGTGTGCGGGCTGATGTTTTTTGTTAAACCGATTTCGGCCGCCAGGATTTTGATGATTGTAAAAATCATTTCACGCGTAAGCTTGCTTCCCCGGCGATTCAGAAAAACATAGGCTTCCTGCCCGGGTTGAATGTTGAGCTGCTTGCGGGCGTGGTTCACATAGAGGCTGACTTCCTTTTCGACCTGCGGGCTTACCGGTACGAGGCGTTGCTTGTTCCCCTTCCCGAGCACGCGGATAAAGCATTCATCAAAGTACAAATCCGAAAATTTCAGGTTCACCAGCTCCGAAACGCGTAATCCACAGCTGTAAAGCGTTTCAAGAATGGCCCGGTTGCGGTGGCCTTCGGCCTTGCTCAGATCGATCGTATCCAGCAGTTTTTCTATTTCAAATAATTCCAGCACTTCCGGAAGCTTCCTCCCAAGCTTGGGCATTTCGAGCAATTCGCAGGGGTCGTTTTCGAGCGTGTTTTCAAGCACCAGGAAGTTGAAAAACTGCTTGATCCCGGAAATGATCCGCGCCTGGCTGCGGGCGGCAAGTCCCAGGTCGTGCAATTGCGCAATAAACTGCTGCAGGTCGTCGAGTCGGATTTGTTTAACTTCGAGCTTGCTGTCCTCCGCAAAATCTTTCAGTTTCTGCACATCACGCTCGTAGGCCTCAATCGAATTTTCCGACAAGCCCTTTTCGATTTTTAAATACGAAATAAAATCCTTAATATAGCGATCCCAAACAGACACGGATGAAAATTTTGATCCTCAACGGCCCAAACCTCAACCTGGTGGGCACGCGCGAGCCACAAATATACGGAAAGCAAACTTTTGAAGCCTGGTTCGAAGAATTAAAAACACGCTCGACGCACGAATTACTTTATTTCCAATCCAATATCGAGGGCGAGCTGATCGACCAAATCCAGCAGGCCAAAGTGGACGGGATCATCCTGAATGCCGGCGGCTACACGCATACCAGCGTTGCCCTTCGGGACTGCATTGTCGCCGTGGAAACACCGGTTGTCGAAGTGCACATTTCCAACATCACCGCGAGGAATTCCGGCATACGTCCCTCCTCTCCCCGGTGTGTGCAGGCTGCATTTTCGGCTTCGGGATGAAAGGTTATGAGCTGGCCTTGGGGTGGTTTGATTAAAATAAACATAAATAATTTATTTAATTGAAAATAAATCTATAATTTTAATAAAATAAACTACCGATTTCTTCAAGATGAACGAAATTCAAAAAGCAATAAAATTAAAACGGGAACTTGATTCATTGCGACCTTTAAAAGCAGAAGATGAACAACGTATCATGCAGAAATTTCGCTTGGATTGGAATTATCACTCCAATAACCTTGAAGGAAACTCGTTAACATACGGGGAAACGAAAGCTTTAATTTTATTTGGGATTACAGCGCAGGGTAAACCTTTGAAAGATCATTTTGAGGTCACCGGTCACGATGAGGCCATTAAGTGGGTGATGGAAGTTGTCCATCAAGAGCGACCTCTGAATGAAAATTTTATCCGCGAGCTACACAAACTGATTCTCAAAGAATCTTACGAAGTTGATGCAATCACCCCCAATGGAAATCCAACAAAAAAACGAGTTAATGTAGGTAGTTATAAAACGACTCCAAATCATGTAAAAACTAAAACAGGTGAGATTTTCCGGTTTGCTACACCGGAAGAAACACCTGCTTTAATGCATGATCTAATTGAATGGTACCATTCAATTAGATCGGAAGCTGATTTTAATCCTATTTTACTGGCTTCAGAGTTTCATTATAAATATATCCGAATTCATCCTTTCGATGATGGAAATGGACGAACCGCTCGTATCCTAATGAATTTTATCCTGATGCAATCCGGGTATCCTCCCGTAATTATTAAAACTGAAGATAAAGAAGACTATTTTGCGCGTCTGAGACAAGCAGATGCTGGCATTTTGGAACCTTTCGTCGAATATATTGCTGAGAATTTAAATCATTCCTTGGAAATTATGATTAGGGGAGCTAAGGGCGAATCGATTGAAGAGCCGGATGACATTGTTAAGGAAATTGCTTTACTGGAGCAAAAATTGAATGCATTCAACGAACCGGAGAAAATTTTAAAAAGTCAAGAAATACTATTGCAAATATTTGATTATTCTGTTTCACCGTTTGTTCAAGCTTTTTTTAAAAAAGTTAAATCATTT
>CBINGV010000381.1:0-3320 GCA_966250255.1 uncultured Flavobacteriales bacterium
TTTCACGATGAAACAGGCAAATTCGATGCGGAGTATTTTCGCGTAGGAGCCCTGATCCCGATGTCAGATAACCAGGGGAACAACCTGCGGGGAAGAATTCTCGCAGTGAATCCTGACATGATCAAAATGGACTTCAATCATCCCTTGGCCGGTATCGACCTGCAATTTGAAGGAGAAATCCTCGAAGTACGCGAAGCCAGCGCCGACGAGCTTGCACACGGGCACGCACACGGTCCGGGTGGCCACCATCATTAAAACACAAAGACCGCCACGGCGGCACCAAATTTTAGTAAAGGGTGCAAAGTATCCCCATTTTGCGCCCTTTGCTGTTTATCATGATCAATTCCAGCGAAGCGGACCGCCGCAAGCGCTTTGCAGGTATTCAAGCTGGCTGCCGTCTAAAAAGAGCCTTTCAAGGTCTTTTTGAATGCTTTTTCTCCTGGATTTGGAAAGCGCACAATCCATAAATAAAACCAAAATCGCTTTTTCATACAGAATCCCCAAAACGGGTATGAAAGGAAACTCATCTATTTTTTGGCCGCGTTTCACCGGAACACCCATAGATCCAAAATTATGAAGCCAGCGTTCGTATGCAGCCATACAGCTGGCCGAATCCTCATAAGTATAATATTTCAGGTAAAAATTCCCCCGGTTTTTAGCACCCTTTCGAAGGCTGAACCCAAATTTTTGAACATGTTTAAAGGTACTTTTATTCAAGCTAAAAGCATAATTCGAAGTTCCATCATCAAAAGCTACGCTGTCGTATTTTTGCAGGTAATTACCCACAAAATTTTTTAACCTGGCTTCCCGTGCGCCCATGTCCTGCTCGACTTCCTGGCCAAAACTGCCGAATGCCAAAAGCAGGAAAACAAGCAGGGAGCTTAATTTATTTGAATCCATTTTGTCTTTATTTTACCAATAACGCGAATCAACGATTCGGTTAAACCCATTACCTGGCGTCCTTCGCATGCAAACCAAACAGCCTCCCTTTCCCAAAACGGCACATTAGTCAACTAAATCCACCATTCAGGTTTTTTTGAAAACGTGAAACAATATAATGGTTTAATTCGGTCAAAACAAACTATATTGTTATGAAAACACATTACCTTATGCTTAGTATGGCAGTGTCTGTCGCTGCGCATGCACAAATTGACTACAAAGTCCTCGAACAAAACAATGTTTCAGCCCACATTTCGAACAGCGGCATCCTTTTCTATGATTCGACAGCCCAGGCAGGCGCTTATGAAGTTCCGAAAGGCGGTGGAAACACAGCTATTTATGGCGCACAATTCTGGTATGGCGGCCAGGATGTGAACGGAACCAATCACCTTTCCCTCGGGGGACTCAACCCGGCTAACACGGACGTTTTTCCCGGCCCGTATTCTTCGCAGGGGATTTACTCCAATAACCAAAACTGGAAAGTATGGACCATTTGCCAATCGGATATTGACGTATTTAAAGCGTTTTGGGAAGCCGGTTTACCGGGATCAGATACGACTGCCACAGTGATCGAACCGAGTGAAGGTACCATGATGAAAATTATGAGCTGGCCCGGAAACGGCGATGTGACCATCGGCCAGGATTATTGGGTAGCTCCTTTTTACGACCGCAACCAGGATGGGATCTACGACCCGATGTCGGGCGATTACCCGATCATCAAAGGCTGCTGCGCTACTTTCATGGTGCAGAATGACGCAGGAGGGTTGCATACCTTGTCCGGAACGGCCCCGGTAGGCCTCGAAATGCGTTACCTGGTTTACCAGTACGAATCAAACGACTACATCAACGATGCTACTTTTATTGATGTCATGGCAATCAACCGCGGCAGCACCACCTACAATGATTTCGCTTATGGTTTGCTCATAGATTCCGACCTGGGTTACGGTATGGATGATTACGTGGGAAGCGATTCTACGAGCAGCATGCTTTATTTCTATAACGGCGACAATAACGATGAAAATCATTACGGGGCCAACCCTCCCGCCCTGGGAATTGTTTCTCTCCTGCATCCGGCTTCCGGCGCTGCTCCCTTTACAGGAAACCTGACCCAGGACCAGGCCTGGAATGTTTTGACCGGAAAGCAAAGCAGCGGGGATCCCTGGACCCACCCGGACAATTACCCAACGGGTTTTGTGTATTCCGGTGACCCAACAAATGCGGCTGAATGGAGTGAATTGGGCATCAACAACCCGGTTGGCGATCGCCGGGGAATCATCACAAAGCATTACGGAAACCTTTCGGCCGGCGATACGATTTACGAAAGTTATGCGATTTTGTATGCGCGGACGGGCGATCATGTGCAAAATGTGCAGAGCCTGACCCAGCAAGCTACCGATGTGAAACTCTTTTACCAAAATGACACCTTGATGTGCAGTGCTTACAGCGCAGCGATCCCAGAAAAACAAAAGCTGGAATTTGAGCTCCAACCGAACCCGAGTACCGGCCTGATCCACCTGGAATGTGAAGCGCAGGGCAAGCTTGAAGTCAAAATCCTGCAAGCCGACGGCAAAACGGTCTTCTCAACCGAATTCAAAGCCACGGAAAAAACACTGGATCTTACTGCACTTCCGAAGGGACTTTATTTCCTGCAGCTCAGCATGGAAAAAAGCAGCAGTACCCAAAAAATTATCCTGCAATAAATCAGCTAAACACTGGAAAAGGATGGAAAGCGGTTCATGCAGATGGCCGCTTTTTCTTTTAGCAAACAAAAAAAGGCTGTCCTCCGGTAGAACAGCCTTTGTGCGTATTGCTTTTGGTTTTACAGGGCGAAACTGATCGGCAGCTGCATTTCGGAGCTCACCTTTTTCCCGCCTTTTTCCGCCGGGTTCCAGTCAGGCATGCTTTCAACAACGCGTTTTGCTTCAGCATCCAGGCTCTCGTGGATTCCCTTGAGGACTTTTACCTTTTCGATTTTTCCATTCTCCGTCACCACAAAGGAAACGAAAACTTTGCCGGTGATCTTGTTTTTAACAGCCGCTTCCGGGTAACGGACATTGTTGGTGAGGTATTTCACCAAGGCATCCATTCCGCCTTTGAATTCGGCCATTTTTTCTTCCTGGTCAATCACAGCTGCAGTTTTACGGCCTTGTTCACGCTGAGGCTCCGGACGAGCGGTCCAGGAAACCAAAGCGAGTGAAAGCGCCAGGAAAGGGAGGGCCAGGGCCAGCACCCCTCTTTTTTTCGTGTTGTGTTTCATAATTTTGATACGTTTTACCAGCGTCAGCTTGCGCAGAAACCGGTGGGTTAATAGATATGATGATGAACTAGTTCAGAGAGCGTATGACAGCAGGAATTCCAGGTAATCTTTCCGGTGCCTGCTG
>CBINGV010000382.1:0-3308 GCA_966250255.1 uncultured Flavobacteriales bacterium
CATGAACTTTTCGAAATACCTCGTCGTAGCGCTGCTATCGCCCTTACTAGCCTACTTGTCTGTCAAAACGGAGCGTGAGCTAACTGGGAACAGCTATAAATTCAGCCTGGAGCAGTTCATCAATGACGTAAAACGGGGCATCCGGATCGTGACCCGGAATTTCATGTGGTATTATTTCTTTTTCACCATTGTGTTGCTCATTTCTTTTGTCGCCTGGGACAACCCGAGCGAAAGCCCGGTATTTTACATTGTTTACCTGATCGGTTTTTATTACTACGGTTTCAGTTTCATCGATTATGTGAACGAGCGTCGCCAGCTGAACGTGCATGCCAGCATTCTTTTCATCCGTCATCACCGCGGACTGGCAATCGGGATCGGCCTGGTGTATTCAATGCTTATTCTTGTGCCCGTTGACTTAAAAGCCCTTTTTGGCTGGAACCGTTTTTTGGATGCCCCGCTTGAGGTGGCCGGAAACTTTTTTGTGCATTTCTTCCTGTGGTTCTGTGCTTCTTTTGCGCCGATTCTCGCTGCTGTGGCCTCGACCATCGCGATGAACAAGGTCGTTGGATTGAAAAAATAAGCTTCGTGAGTGAATAAGTTGCTTAGTTAGTAGTTAGTAGTTAGTAGTTAGTAGTTAGTAGTTAGTAGTTAGTAAGTTTAACTAATCAACTACTAACTAAGAAACTCCTAAACTTAATAACGTGTTTTAAAAAAATCATTAATTTAGTACCAAAATAATAAAACGATGCGCCTTAAATCTCTGTTCCTGGTCTTCCTGCTTACTACCTGCACCTCTGCTTTTTCTTTTACCGGGGAAAGCAGCCCGAAAGATTCCACAACGAACCTGAAGGATCGCACGGCGGCTTTGTTGCTGATCGAGGAGGGGAAAGAGCTCTACCTGGACGGCAAACTGCGCGAAGCCTTGATCAAATTCAAACTGGCGGGCAACAAAGATCTTTACAACGCCAAAGTGCCTTTCTGGACGGGAATGTGTCACATACGCCTGAAAAATTACGGGTATGCTTTACAATACGGGCAAAAGGCACGCGAAATGTCGGGACAAGACGACCTCGACGTGAACGAATTGCTGGCATATTCCTATCATGCCCTGAACAAGCTTGATTCGGCGCTGATTTGCTACGATTTTTGCCTTCGGAATATGCAGAAGCAGCGCATCAAAGATTTGCGTATCCATGAAAAAATCGCCGAATGCAATTTTGCCCTCGAACAACAGAAAACAGGCAAAGTCAACCTGCGCCAAAACTTCTCCTGGGATGTTAACAGCGACTTTAACGATTACAGCGCCCTGCTGGTGAACGAAGGAAAAGTACTTTATTTCACTTCCCGCAGGGAAAATACGACTGGCGGTTTGAACAACCCGGACGATGAACAGTATTTTGAAGACAACTACCGCGCTGTCTGGAATGCGGAAGATGAGCGCTGGGATAGCATTACGAACAGCCTCGACCGGATCAACAGCGCAGGTTTCGATTGCATTTCCTGGATCAGCCCCGACGGACTGAAATGCCTCATGACCCTCAACACAACAGCCGTTAAGGTGAAAGAGCAAACCAAAAGCTCCGACATTTGTGAAGTGAGCTTATCCAACAAGGGCAAGTGGCAATCCCCTAAAATGATTGACAACAAAAGCGTTAACTCGACTTTCTTTGACGGATCGGCTACCCTGAGCGCGGATGGTAACACGATGTATTTTGTGACCGACCGCAAAGGAGATAAAAGCATGACGGATATTTACGTGGTACAGAAGGAAGGCAAAAAATGGGGCTCGGCCAAGCCGGTTTCCGACAGCATCAATACCCCGATGCGCGAAACAACACCTTACATCACACCGGACGGACGCTACCTCTTTTTTAGCTCCGATGGGCATCCGGGTATGGGCGGCTACGATATTTTTGTTTCCGAAAATATGGGAAAATACTGGTCCAAGCCAAAAAACCTGGGAATCCAGATCAACACGGTTAACGACGAGACGCATTTCCAGCTTTACGAAAAACTGGGGAAAATTCTCTTCACCGGCTGTAAAATCGACGGCCCGAAATCCAACATGGACATTTACGAGATCGATTTGAAAGCAATTGAGCTTCCTGTGAGTTTGAAGTGATTTAGAAGTGTCATTTTTTGTTTCTCTCCTTGATCGCATGCCGCAAAAGCTTTAGCGATGGCGCAGGGGAGACAAAGAGGGGTGATCAACTTTTGGACTTTAAGTCCCCAAATCCTCTCCCTTAATCCCCCCTCCGAAGGGGGAAACAGCTACTCTTTTTGATTTACATACTTCGTGAATATATCGTTAATAAGTTTTCTGATTTTACCATTTTTTAGCAATTAATTGTCAATTATATGCTATCTTTGCCCCCCGTAGTTACAAATTAAAATTCATGTCCAATTCAACCAAATACATCTTTGTAACAGGCGGTGTTACTTCATCACTTGGAAAAGGTATCATTTCAGCATCTTTAGCCAAATTATTGCAAGCAAGGGGCTACAAAGCCACCATCCAAAAACTCGATCCATACATCAATATTGACCCGGGAACGCTGAATCCTTATGAACATGGAGAATGTTTTGTAACGGATGACGGGGCTGAAACAGACCTGGATCTTGGCCACTACGAGCGTTTCCTGAACGTTCCGACTTCCCAGGCCAACAATGTAACTACCGGCCGGATTTACCAGTCGGTGATTGAAAAAGAGCGCCGCGGGGAATTTTTGGGCAAAACGGTGCAGGTGATCCCGCACATTACGGACGAGATCAAAGACCGCATCCAGATCCTGGGAAAAAAAGGTGAATTTGACATTGTGATTACGGAAATCGGCGGAACGGTAGGGGACATCGAATCACTTCCTTACGTGGAGGCTGTGCGCCAGATGCTCTGGGAATACGAAAACGACTGCATCGTGATCCACCTGACGCTGATTCCTTACCTGGCTGCAGCCGGCGAGTTGAAAACCAAGCCGACGCAGCACTCCGTAAAACAATTGCTCGAGTTGGGCGTTCAGCCGGATATCCTGTGCTGCCGCACGGAACATGAGCTGGACCTGAACCTGCGCAAGAAAATTGCAAAATTCTGTAATGTAAGCATCAATGCGGTCATCGAATCGCGCGATGCGGAAACGATTTATGACGTTCCGCTCCTGATGCAGGCTGAAGAGCTTGATAAGGTGGTGCTGGAAAAGCTCAACCTCCCTTCCAAATCATCGCCCAACCTGGACACCTGGAAATCCTTTTTGAACACGCTCAAAAACCCGGTAAAGACCGTTAACATCGGCTTGGTGGGGAAATACGTGGAG
>CBINGV010000383.1:0-3295 GCA_966250255.1 uncultured Flavobacteriales bacterium
CAACTCAATTGCGAGTGCAAATATAATGACTTTTTTGTATTCGCCAAGCAAGTTGAGAAAATTTTATCGTTTTTTATTTCTTGAGCGGAACGGTTACCGTGATTTTCACCACTTCTTCCTTGCTCTTGGAATCTTTCATCACACCGAACTGGTAAGGGGAAACTTCCATCACACCATTCAGCTTAGCCGAGCCGTTTTCTTCATCGAAGGAAAACCAAATCTGCTCATCGAGCGTTTTGCCTTTCATAGTCAGTTTGCCCTTGGCGGTAAAACCTTTGTCGGATTTCACAATTTCGTTGGAAACAAAGGTAATCGTCGGGTGTTTTTCGGCATCGAAGAAATCAGCCGACATCAGGTGCCCGTCGCGCTTGGCGCTATCCGTCTTCAGGCTTTTCACCTTGATGGTTGCCTTGATGTTGGATTTGGCCAGGTTGGCATCGTCGAAATCGATGGTTGCTTCCATCCCGGTGAATGTTCCTTTGGTCCCTTCTTTTTTGAGGGCAAAGTTCACCACCACTTTTTCGGCGTCAACAATTTTCCATACGGTGGACAAGGTAAAGGCAGCAGTCACAACTCCGGCCAGGATCAGGGCACTAAAGGCTATTTTTTTCATTTTTTTGCTTTTAAAGGTTTTGGTAAAAATAAGTTTTTTCACCTGATCTTCCTCTTAAAAAATTGTTATTTTTTTCATCCACAGGCATTAAGCCTTGTTGCCGGTATCAGATGCGGCTTTCTTAACTTTTTTTACCATTTGTGTAAGCAACGCCCCAAAAGGAATAAGTACTTTTGCCGTTATGAGAAGCGGTTTAGCATTTCCTATTGTCCTGATTTCGATCCTGGTTTTTGCGGAGCTGAGCTCTTACCTTGCCATCCGCAATTTTTTCGTGGAAAACCGCAGCCAGCTGCGCCTCTTCAACTGGAGCTGGTGGGTTTCGACTGTCCTGCTGTACGGCATGGTTTTCGGCAGTCGCTGGTCGGACAACAATTACCTGAAAAATGTGCTGGTCAACGTGTTCATGTTTTTCCTGATCCTAAAACTGTTTACGGGCCTCTTTTTTGTGATCAGTCTCCTGGTACAGTTCATCAAAAGCTTCTTTGTAACAGCCAAACTCAGCGCCGCCGACCAACTTGCCCGCCGCAAATTTGCCTCGCAGGTAGCTCTTGGAATAGCGAGCGTACCCTTTGTTTCACTTGTCTGGGGACTCGTAAAAACCGCTTACGACTTTAAGGTACATCACGTGCGGGTTAATTCGGCCAAAATCCCGGCGGCTTTTAAAGGCCTGCGGATCGTACAGCTTTCCGACATCCACACCGGCAGCCTTCAGGGCAGACACCAGCTGCAAAAGGCCGTCGACCTGGTGAACAGCCTCAAGCCCGACCTCATCGTCTTTACCGGCGATCTCGTGAATAACCAAAGTGACGAGGCCACACCTTATATCCCGGTCCTCAAGCAGCTCGAAGCCCCGATGGGCATTTACAGCATTCTTGGAAACCACGACTACGGCGATTACAACAGCTGGAACAGCCCGGCAGACAAGCAGCGCAACATGCAGGAAATGTATGATATCCACCGGGAATTGAACTGGAAGCTCATGCTGAACGAGCATGTGGCGCTCGAAAAAGAAGGCGAACAAATCGCCCTGATCGGCATTGAGAACTGGGGCGCGAACCTGAATTTCAAAAAATACGGCAAATTGGAAAAAGCCTACGAGGGCGCCGGGGATTACCCTTACAAGATCCTGCTTTCGCATGATCCGAGCCACTGGTCTTTTGAAGTGAAAGAGCAATACAAAGACATCGACCTCACGCTTTCGGGCCACACTCACGGTTTCCAGTTCGGGGTCGAGATCCCGGGATTCAAATGGAGCCCTTCGCAGTATATTTACCCGCAGTGGGCCGGTCTTTACAAAAGCCAGGAGCAATTACTCTATGTGAATCGCGGCCTGGGATGCATCGGTTACATGGGCCGTATCGGGATCCGCCCGGAAGTGACCCTGATTGAATTGGATTGTTAAATCTTACTTCTCCCCTTGAGGGGAGATTGAGAGGGGTGACTACTTAAAAACGATCCTCTATTCCAAAAATCACCCTCCCTGCCCTCCCTCAAGGGAGGAATCTAAATCCTAAGAAATCCTTCCCCAGTTCGGTTTTTCATTCAGGATTTTAACGACCCGCTGGCGGATCATTGCATTTTCAGGTAAACTGAGATTTTCATCTTTCCCGAGGATTTCACGGGCCTTATCGCGGGCGAGGGCCACAATCGGGCCATCTTTGGTCAGATCGGCGATTTTGAGGTCGAGCACACCGCTTTGCTGCGTACCGAGCAGATCACCCGGGCCACGGAGCTCGAGGTCTACTTCCGCAATTTCAAAGCCATCCTGGGTGCGCACCATCGTTTCCAGGCGTTTTTTGCTTTCTTTCGACAGCTTCTGGCCGGTCATCAGGATGCAATAGGATTTTTCGGCGCCCCGCCCTACCCGGCCGCGCAGCTGGTGCAATTGCGACAAGCCGAAACGCTCGGCGCTTTCAATCAGCATGACGGAAGCGTTCGGAACATTTACCCCGACTTCGATCACCGTCGTGGCAACCATAATCTGGGTTTCGCCTTTTACAAAACGCTGCATTTCGTAATCTTTCACCTCCGGCTTGAGCTGTCCGTGTACGATGCTCACGCGGTATTGCGGCAACGGAAAAGCACGCGAAATGGACTCAAAACCGGCCATCAGGTTGTGGTAATCGAGGCTTTCGGATTCGGCAATCAGCGGAAAAACGACGTAAATCTGCCTTCCGAGCGCGATTTCCTTGCGCATGAATTCAAAAACCGCCAGCCGCGAAGATTCGAAGCGGTGCTGCGTGGTAATCGGTTTGCGGCCCGGTGGCAATTCATCGATCACCGAAACATCGAGATCACCATATAAAGTCATCGCCAGGGTACGCGGAATAGGTGTTGCAGTCATCACCAGGATATGCGGAGGCCGGTCGTTTTTCTTCCAGAGCTTCGAACGCTGGGCTACCCCGAAACGGTGCTGCTCATCAATGACGACCAAACCGAGGTTTTTGAACTGCACAGGATCTTCAATCAGCGCATGCGTGCCGATCAGGATATGAATTTCGCCGTTCTCCAGTGCTTCGTGCAAGGGTTTCCGACCCGATTTTTTGGTCGATCCGCTGAGCTTTTCGACCCGTACCGGCAGGTTTTTACACAGTTCGGAAATGGCTTCGAAATGCTGCTGCGCGAGGATTTCCGTCGGGGCCATCATCGCCGCCTGGAAACCATTTCCCACCGCGATCAGCA
>CBINGV010000384.1:0-3277 GCA_966250255.1 uncultured Flavobacteriales bacterium
TTTTTGCCTGCCTGGACACTTGATATGAATCCGTTTGGACCAGCTTATCAAAATTACAGGAAAATAACTTCCGTACTGGATTTATCGTATCGCTTTTCGGATCGTTTGAGCATTAATGGCAAAGTGAATCTTTGGTACAAGGAAGATGCGGATGGTGGTTTGGAAAATGCCGTGCGCCCCGGAATTGATCACCGGAGCAGCTTGTTGCTCGACTTTACCCTGATCAGTAAAAATAAAGCTAAAAAAGCCCTGTTCCTGCGCAATAGTTTGTTTAAAGGCCGTGGATTAAAATACTTCAAAAACAAAAGTTTACACACCGAAGCGGGTTTGGGAACAGATGTCCTGCATAATCATTTTGGCTTTTATCCTTCACAATATGATATCAATTGGGATGGGATGATTGACTACCACTTTGATTATGAAGATCCGGATTTTGATGTAGAGGGCTTTGTAAACCAGGTGAATAGCATTAAGAAAGTGGTTTATGCCAGTTTTATAGCCGGGTTTAGTTACCAGGTCCGAAAAAATTATTCCGGGAAATACAAAGACTCCAGGTTTTGGATGAGTTCAAGCCGGAAAATTTATGTAAGGGGTGGTTATGCACTGCTGACCTCCCTGCCTTATTCCATGGATAATGGTCCCTTCGTTAAAGAGTTGAAAACAGGAAGTTTTTCCTTTATTCAGCCGGTCAACTATTTTTTTATGACAGGCTTTGAAACTTTTTTTGGGTTCAGGTCGGGAGATGGAATAAACCTGAAATTTGAGTATGGCACCTATCCGTCTTATGTTTGCCAGGATTATATATATGATTTATACCTGGAGCGGCATACGCTTAGCTGGACAAGTTTGAAGAAATCAAAATTTTATCTGCAATTGACGCTTGGTTATACCTTTAAACAGAAATTGAAATGAAGACAAGATTCGTTTCGTTTATGGAAAATTTTGCGTCGCAGCATCTGGATATATAAAAGGCTATGAAATTTCTATCCATTTTCCTGTTTTTAGCTTTGTCCGGGGGACTTTCCGCCCAGGAGATCCTGCGTATTGAATTCAATTGTAAAAGCCAGGAAAGCGGTGACCCGGTATTTGGCGCCAAAGTGACGGTTTTGCAAAACGGGCAGGTGCTAGGCGGAAAAACGAACAAAGCCGGGACTTGTGCGGTGGAACTGAGCAAAGCCTATGATTTTGAGGTGCGTGTATCCCACGGTTATTTTACCGCCTGGCAACAATCCTGGAAAGCCGGTGAGCTGAAAAACGGCGAAAAGGTCGAAATCCTGCTCGAAAACAAGATGCGCAACCTGCAGCAGGTTGATTTCAAAGCCCCGGGAGTGCCCCAGGTGGTTTACGAATCCAAAGTATTCAGCGTGGCGGATTTTGAAATTCTGCCGGAAGGGGAGGTTTTGCTGCTGCTTTATCCGAAAACCCTGAAAAAAGGCAGCGAGCTTGCTGTATTGTCGGAAGGTAAAATCGTAAGTAAATTCGAATTGCCGCAAAAACCGCTGGAACTGGTGCACGATTTCCGGAAAAACCCGCATGTGGTCTGCGAAAATGGCGTCTTCGGGATTCACCGCAGCCCGGGAACGATCGGGATTTCAAACCTGGATAAGGCTTATTTCATGAAATATGTGATGCCGGTGATCGATACCAGCTCTGCCAAACTGTATTTTTCGAATTTCAACCCCCTGTATCCCGCTTTTGATTACAAGATCTATGATCAGCTGGATTCGACCTACACCAATATCCTGGAAATTAAGGACGATCTGATGATGGAGCTCTACCGCTCCGAATTCAAATGGGTGGATGTGCGCACCAAGCTTTGGGCAAAGGAAAAAGAAATGGAAACCGGGATTGACAAGGAAATCTGGGTAGGGGCCACTTATTTTACGCAATCGATCTATTACAAGGAATTGTATGCGCCGCTGTTCAAAAAAAATGATTCTATTTACATTTTCGATTACTACAAAGACAAGCTCTTTACCTTTAATTTAAAGGGGGAAAAGATCGATTCCGTATCGATTTACCACCACTATGAACCCAAAAAAACAGGGTGGCGCCGAAAATTATTGCAGGATGCCGAAACCGGGGATGTGTATGCTTTCTGTGAAAAAGACGGTATTTGCTCCCTGCGCCTGGTTGATCTCAAAAGCGGCGAGCTTGGCCCGCAAATCGTGTTTCAGCACCGTTACATTGATAAAATTGCCGTGAGCGGGGGATTGGCCTATTACATTTACCGGCCTTACGAATCTGCCCAGAAAAAATTCCTTTACCGCTCAAAACTTCCTCTGAATCGTGAATGATAAATGGGGATAATTCATCACTCCTCATTCATCCTTATTTAAGCTCCGCGAGGGCAGCTTTCGTACCGATTTTTTCTGTAATAAAATCTACGCCGCGTTTGGGGCCGCGTGCCGGTGAATATTCCCGGCCGTAAAAAATGATCTGCAAATGGAGCTTATTCCAGGTCGCTTCGGGGAATAGATTTTTTGCATCTCTTTCCGTTTCTACGACGTTTTTCCCGGAAGTGATGCCCCAGCGGGTCAATAGGCGATGAATGTGCGTATCAACCGGGAAAGCGGGCTGTCCAAAAGCCTGGGAAACAACTACGGAAGCGGTTTTGTGGCCTACGCCCGGCAATTCTTCCAGCAATTCGATCTGCTCGGGCACCCGGCCCTTATATTTTTCGATCAGGATCTGCGACAAATCATAAATTGCCTGGGATTTCCGCGGGGATAAGCCGCAGGGCCGGATAATTTCCCGAATTTGATCCACGCTCAGGCGCACCATATCAAACGGATTGTCGGCTTTCGCAAAGAGCAGGGGCGTAATCAGGTTGACGCGTACATCGGTGCATTGGGCAGATAACAAAACGGCTATCAACAAGGTGTAAGCATCTTTGTGATCCAGCGGAACAGGCGTTTTTGGATAGAGCTTTTCCAGTTCTTCGATGATGTACAGCGCTTTTTCTTTTTTGGTCATGTTAATCTAATGTGCTAATGAATTAATATGCTAATTGGTTCTTTTTAAATCTTAATAGTTCCGTTTATCGCTGAAAATCGCTGATTGCAGGCCTGCGGTGAAATACGCTTCCGTTTTGGTGGATCCCAGGCTCCGGATCACAAATAAGCGCGGTTCAATGAAGGCTTTCCAGCGGTAAGGTGTCACGGATCTCGAAAGTTGTGCCCCAAGCTGTACAACATGGGTCTTTTCACCGGAGCCGAGGTAATAACCAAAATCACCGGAAGGTTTGGTGAGGTAA
Source organism: uncultured Flavobacteriales bacterium (assembly GCA_966250255.1). GTDB lineage: Bacteria > Bacteroidota > Bacteroidia > Flavobacteriales_D > Crocinitomicaceae > M2408. Next base: position 3,257 of record CBINGV010000384.1, read on the forward strand.
GATTTGCGCGGATCGCCGCCA
>CBINGV010000385.1:0-3276 GCA_966250255.1 uncultured Flavobacteriales bacterium
GACCCGCGTGTAGGGCTCCAGGGCTTCCAAACACGTAACATTGCCTTCAACCTGGGCTTGTCCGGTGAGGCATTCAAACAAATGACAAAATTTGTCAGCGCGCTTTACGCCGCTTACGAAGGCTGTGATGCTTCCATGTTCGAGATCAACCCGGTGTTGAAAACCTCCGACAACAAAGTAATCGCGGTAGATGCGAAAGTAACGCTTGACGGCAACTCCCTGTTCCGTCACCCGGACTATGCTGCGATGCGCGACGTAACGGAAGAAGATCCAACAGAAGTGGAAGCAGACGCTGCGGGACTGAACTTCGTAAAACTCGACGGAAACGTTGCCTGTATGGTAAACGGCGCCGGACTCGCGATGGCCACGATGGATATCATCAAATACTCCGGCGGTAACCCGGCCAACTTCCTCGATGTAGGTGGTACAGCTGATGCAGAGCGCGTAGAAAAAGCGTTCCACATCATCCTGAAAGACCCGAACGTAAAAGCGATCCTGATCAACATCTTCGGAGGTATCGTTCGCTGCGACCGGGTAGCACAGGGTGTGGTTGACGCTTACAAAAACATCGGCAACATTCCCGTTCCGATCATTGTACGCCTCCAGGGAACCAATGCGGAAGAAGCCAAACGATTGATCGACGAATCCGGGCTGAACGTTCACTCCGCGGTGCTCCTCCAGGAAGCCGCAGACAAGGTGAAGGCAGTTTTAGCTTAATAGCGTCAACTACACATACTAAAGCTGGATTCGAAGGGGTTCAGCTTTTTTTATAAATGGTAATCTGTTTTTCTCCCCTTGAGGGTGAGAAGAAAAAGCGCAGCTTTTGAAGACAGAGCGTTAGCGACAAGAAGAGGGGTGATTCATCGACTCATATTTTTTTATATGCATCCCCCTCCTCAATCCTCCCTCAAGGGAGGAAGCACGACATCCATTAAAATTAAAACATAGCACATTAACCAAGATGTTCAACGCAAACAAAATTATTTACAAGACGCCGGAAGAAATTGAGATCATGCGGGAAGCTTCGCTGATCGTGAGCCGTACTTTGGGCAAGGTTGCCGAAGTGATCCGGGAAGGGATTACACCTAAATTTCTCGACGAAATGGCGGAAGAATACATCATTTCCCAGGGAGCAAAGCCGGGGTTCAAAGGCTTGTACGGTTGCCCGAGCACCCTGCTGATCTCCGTAAACGATATGGTGGTACACGGCCTTCCGACCGATCGTCCTTTCCAGGATGGCGACATCGTTTCGGTGGATTGCGGCTCGTTCTACAAAGGCTATTACGGCGATCACGCCTACACCTTTGAGATTGGGGAGGTGGCACCGGAAACAAAACAGCTGCTCCGGGTAACGAAAGAATGCCTGCAGATCGGTATTGAGCAAACGCGGGTAGGCAACCGCATCGGCGATATTGGCTTCCACATCCAGCAGCATGCTGAAAAGCACGGCTATGGCGTAGTGCGCGACCTGGTGGGCCACGGCCTTGGCCGAACGCTTCACGAAGAACCACAAGTGCCTAACTACGGGCGCCGCGGGCAGGGTAAAAAAATCCAGGAAGGCCTGGTAATCGCTATCGAGCCGATGATTAACATGGGCACGGAAAAAGTAGTCACAGCCGATGATAACTGGACGATTTACACTGCTGACAACAAACCAAGCGCCCACTTTGAGCACAATGTGGCGGTAGTGAACGGCTTGCCGGAAGTCTTGTCGACTTTCGCGTACATCGAAGAAGCCCTGGCAAAAAAATGAAAAGCCTGCGAACGGTTTACCTGACGGGCCTGACCATCTTATTTTACGGGCTGTACAACTTTTTGCAGTACCGCCTGCTGATTTTCCCCTTGCCGGCAAACGACTTTATTGTCCTCGGGATTTTCTTCTACCTCATCCTGGTTGAAAAAGCAGCCCGCAAGGAAGGCTTGTACTTCGGGGCCTATGCCCTGCTCCTGCTTTTGCAGAACCCCTACAATTATGAGCTCTTTTTCACCCATGACACCATTGACTCCCTGTCGAAACTGTATTTCTTCGAGATCTTCCAGGTTTTAACAATTGTCGCTTTTCTTTTCATCGCCGTGCGGACTTACCTGCGCAAAAGACAGCACGAGTTGAGTTTCCTGATCCTGCTGGCGATTGCCTCGTACATCATCAGCCTGTTTATTTATGACGTATGGCATAATTTCCTCCAGCTCCTTGCCTTTGGGTCTTTGTTTGCCTTTCACAGCATCGACACGCACAAGCAGCCCGAAAGTGAAAAGGTCTATTTTTTCCAGGCCTTCTGGCTCCTGCTGACTTTTATCCGGCTGAGCTTTATCTGTACGGTTTATTTTTTCGGGTAACAGGAAACTCTGTTTCAAGCGATTAGGCCCGGGAGCTAAAAAAAAGCAAATAATTTCGGCTTTTCTTTTTTTATTCTCTAATAATTTATTACTTTTGCCCCTGCTTGTCAGCGGACAGGCCTACGTTCTTTAAAACATTTGAACACCCGGTGGGATGGGTGAGAGGCTGAAACCACCAGTTTGCTAAACTGACGTACGGGTAACTGTACCGCGGGTTCGAATCCCGCTCCCACCGCAATGAAATGAAGGTGAAAACCGGGATGAGAAGCCGCGCGGGTTCGTGCCAAGCGCAGCGAGACCAACGTAAGTTAATCCCGCTCCCACCGCAAAAATTTTGTCAAAATTTTAGGCAGGACGCTAGGAAATTTAAAATAAATGCTTAGCTTTGCACCCGCCTTAGGGCAAAACTAAACTAAAAAGTTTGACAATTACAACAAGGTAAACGAACCTTGATCAACAGATACTAAAAAACACCTCGGGGCGTAGCGTAGTCCGGTCATCGCGCCTGGTTTGGGACCAGGAGGTCGCAGGTTCGAATCCTGCCGCCCCGACAGGGTGCCGCTCGTGCGGTACCCTTTTTTATTGGTATTAATTGAGGTTTTTGAGTTTAAACCGGGCTGCTCTGACGTTTGCCCTTTTACTCGAAAACTTGTTTTCTCGGGTCCCGTAGCTCAGTTGGATAGAGCAACTGCCTTCTAAGCAGTAGGTCACAGGTTCGAATCCTGTCGGGATCACTCTGATAAAACGCTTTTCGCCTTTGGCGAGGGGCGTTTTTTATTTTGTTTAAGGCTGAACTTGTTCAGGTGAGAAACAAAACAAAAAATAACCACAATCCGTCAAAGACGGATTGAAAGCGTTTTATCCACTGCACGTCGGTCACTATGGATCATAAAATAATCCCGTAGCGACTGACAACGAAGTGGTTTACGACAGTAAACC
>CBINGV010000386.1:0-3265 GCA_966250255.1 uncultured Flavobacteriales bacterium
CTTCTGTTTGTAGCGAGGACGAGAGTTGAACTCGTGACCTCGGGGTTATGAATCCCGCGCTCTAACCAACTGAGCTACCTCGCCATGCTGCTTTCACGTTCCGGGAGCAAGGCTCGCCGTTAGCGTTTTAGCGGGTGCAAATATACGAACAATTTTCAATTTTCAAAATTAAGAACGATCTTCTTCGTATAAAATTTTTGTATTGTGTTTTAAGGTTCTCAATATCAAAGAATAAAGAATGGCCGCCCCAAAGGCGATCGCCTGGTACAAGTGAAATTTGAGTTCTTTCTCGGTGAACAGGCATTTGAAAAAGTCGACGAATACGAAACCGATGACCGTGGCGCTGATCCCGGAGTATTCACGACGCAGGATCGTTTTGAAAGAAAAAGGGATCGGCGTTTTTTCGTAGTTTTTGAAGCTTGGCAGGAAAGGCGGCACCTTCATCGACCAGTCGACATACAGATCACCGAATTTGCGCTCCAGGAAACGTTCTTCGGCAAACATGATCCGTTCGTAATACACCCAGAACAGGAGGGAAGCGATCAGGACAAACCAGATGTTGAAGGTGTACATGATGATCCCGATCCACATGAAGTAATTGCCCAGGTAAAGCGGGTGGCGCACCGTCGAATAAATGCCTTTTGTGTTCAGCGCTTCGGCAATCTGCTCGTATTTATTGCGGCCGGAAGTGAGTTTTTGACTGGTCCCGATGGCCACCGCACGGATATACTGGCCGAGGAAAGAAACACTGATCGCAGCAACGGTCAGGGCAATATTCAGGGCAGGGTGGGCGTTAATCAGCGAGTAGTCGGTGAAATAAATCACGGGAACCGCCATTATAAACAGCATCACCGGAAATTCGCCGCGGTAACGGAATAAAAAATTTCCATTTTTTTCGAAAGAATGTATTAACGCCATTGAAAAGATTATTATATTTCAAACCAAAATCGAGTGCGAATTTACAAATGAATTTACAATTATGGGTGAAAAACGTAAAATAGAGTTGGAATATTTGCTCAAAACATCGGTGAAAGTATTCGAGAATTTGATCTTCACACCGAGCGGTTTGGCCGAGTGGTTTGCCGACGATGTTAACGTAAAAGATGATGTGTATGATTTCCATTGGGATGGCAGTGAGGAGCGCGCGCGCCTGATCAGCAAAAAGCTCGGCGGGCACATCCGCTGGCAATGGCTCCACGATGAGGAAGACGGCCTTGACACCTATTTTGAAATCCAGTATTCGGTCGATCAGCTTACGAAAGCGCTCGTGCTCAGTATTGTAGATTATGCCGACGAGGAGGATTACGACGAAATTAAAATGCTTTGGGAATCGGCGGTGCAGGAATTGAAGCGTGTATTGGGCGCATAGCTGGAAGTGATGAATTGGTTGATTGGTTATTAGTGATTTGTTATTGGTGATGAGTTATTAGTTATTGGTGATGAGAAGAATTCCTAAAGTCCCAATCCCAAATCTAATTTCCAGTTTCAAATATCCAATATCCAATTTCCAATAACCAGTTTCCAATACCCAATTTCAAATACCCAATTTCAAATACCCAATAACTAATTTCCACCAACTAATATCCAATAACTAATTTCTAATTTCTATTTTTGTAAATAAAAAATCAGTTGAAACGCCTTTCCGTTTTTAGTATCCGGTCTTTTGCCGGGCCTTTTGTCGTGACCTTTTGTATCTCCATGTTCATGCTGATCATGCAGTTTTTATGGAAATACATCGACGACCTGATGGGCAAGGGCATTGATTTCCTGATTATCCTCGAGCTTTTTACCTATGTTTCCGCTTCGCTGATTCCTTTGGCCTTGCCGTTGGCGATGCTGCTCTCGTCGATCATGACAATGGGAAACCTGGCAGAAAACAATGAGCTTACGGCCCTCAAATCCGCCGGACTTTCGCTTTTCCAGATCCTCAAACCGCTTACCAGTGTGGTGCTCGTCATCAGTTTTTGCACCTTTCTTTTTTCTAATTTCGTGATCCCCGTGGCCAATCTCAAATGGCATGCCCTGATCTACGATATCCAGGAAACGAAAATTGCGCGTTTGCTATCGCCGGGAACTTACAGTACGGTACTCGACGGCTATGCGATCAAGATCCGCGAGGGCAATGACCAGAGCTTCAAAGGCATTACGATCCATGACCATACTGACCCGGCTGTCGTGAAAACGGTACGCGCCGAATCCGGTGAAGTGTTTAAAGCCAGCAACGGCTCTTACCTCTTTTTCAAGCTCAAAAACGGCCGGGTAGTGGAAGAGTTGGCGCCCAATACGAACCTCGGCAAGAAAGAAGGACATTTTTACCCGACGCGCCGAAGCTCCTTTGACGAAGCTTCGTATAAAATCGATGTTTCGGGCTTCAAGATCAACCACACGGACGAAAAGCTCTTTAAAAACGAATACGAGATGTGGAACGTGTTCCAGATCAATGACGCGCTTGATTCCATCCAGGCCGAAGCCATGCAGATCCGGCGCAATTTTTTGCTGAATGTCAAAATGGACCATTTGTATTTCCAGGCCCGGAAACTGGAAAAAGAAAACAAGCTGCCGAATAATGGCATTGCTCCGGAGGATAAGGTGCTGAGCACAAAGGATATGAGCAAACAGGAGTTACGGGTCGCTTACCAGAATGTGGCCAGCAAGATCCGCCGGGTCAACCAGAATTTGGATGCGCAGACCGAGTTTATGAAAGCCTTCCAGATCAGCCTGCGCCAGTTTGAAATTGAATACCACAAAAAATTTGCACTGACCTTTGCGATCATTGTGCTTTTCTTCGTGGGTGCGCCGCTGGGTGCGATTGTCAAAAAAGGCGGTTTCGGGGCACCGGTGGTGATCGCCGCCCTGCTTTTTATGATTTATTATGTCCTGACCGAAATCGGCCTGGGACTGGCTGATTCGGGCGTTGCCTCGCCGGCAATCGGGATCTGGCTGGCGACCTTCGTGCTCGGGCCGGTGGCTTTTATCCTGATGCGCAGCGCAGCGATGGATTCACGCATCTTTGACAAACAAACCTGGAAAAAACTCTTTAATTTCTCCTACCGATGAATGTTTTACACATCACCAATAAGCCGATTTTCCCGATCCTCGACGGAGGCCAGCTGGCGATGCACCGCCTGATGATGAACCTGCTTCACCAGGGCTTTGCCGTGAAAAACCTCTCCGTGGAAACCTACAAGCATCCCTTCGAACTGGACGCTTATCCCGAAAAATTGCAGGAGATTATCTCACCGGAAGCCATGTATATTGATACGAA
>CBINGV010000387.1:0-3257 GCA_966250255.1 uncultured Flavobacteriales bacterium
GCCACCAGGACAAGCGCCACAAAGAGGAAGGCAATTTTCCATTTCTGCTTATTTTAATACAGGTTCATGCTTTAAAAGTAGAAAAAAAACGAAAAACGGGCGGAAATATTTTAACCGGACAAAAATCGTTGTCAGAAAAATACTGATTAAGTGTTGATTATCGGTTAAGCAACTTTTTTATTTCTCATTATCAGCTATTTAATTTAGTGCAGGTTGAAATCAGCTAATCCGCTCATTGTTCTATCAGGTAATCGCGATTATCCGTTAAAAACTTTTTTATTGCTGAATATCAATGAATTAAATCAAAATACATTTAAAAGCCAAGCCATCAAAACTGACAAAGCACCCGACAAGAGCAGTTTATCCGCTATAAACCTTTTTATTTTTGAAAATCAATGAATTAACCCTTAAACCCAATGAGCTAGGATTTACAATTCTGCAGCGCCTCCATTTTCATTTTCTTCACCATACTGGCCAGGCCGTTGGAGCGCGTAGGAGATAAATGCTCGTGCAAACCGATATCGCTGATAAAATGCAAATCACTTTTCACAATATCTTCGGGTTTTTCTTCATCCAGCACCTGGATCAGCAAACCAATAATGCCCTTGGTGATAATGGCATCCGAATCCGCTGTAAAATGCATTTTCCCGTCTTCATAGCGGGCATCGAGCCACACCTTTGACTGGCAGCCTTCAATGATCCGTTCATCGGTTTTCTTCGCCTCATCGATTTTCGGGAGGTCCTTTCCCAGCTCAATGATGTATTCGTATTTCTGCATCCAGTCATCAAAGAGCGAAAACTCTTCCACAATGGCCTGCTGTTTATCTTCTAAAGTCATTTTATACGAAAGATTTAAAATCAAATCTCAATCTTGTGTTTGTAAGCCCGCTTTACTTAAGCATGGCTATTCCTTTTTCCACAGCCTCGATGAACTTATCAATTTCTTCCACCGTATTGTAAAAGGCAAACGAAGCACGCACCGTACCCGGGATTTTATAAAAATCCATCAGCGGCTGGGTACAATGATGTCCCGTTCTAACGGCAATTCCCTGCTTGTCCAGCAAAGTTCCGAGGTCGAAAGGGTGAATATCATCCACCACGAACGAAACGACGCTCGTTTTGTTTTTAGACTCCACGATTATCTCCATGCCCTCAAAAGTCGAAAGCAGGTCCTGGGCATAATCCGCCAGCATCAGCTCGTGTTTCTCGATATCCTCAATGTTAAACTGGCTCAGGTATTGAAGCGCTTTTCCAAGACAAATTCCACCGGCAATATGCGGGGTTCCGGCCTCAAATTTAAACGGCAGCTCATTATACGTTGTTTTTTCAAAAGTCACCTTCTTGATCATGTCACCCCCGCCCTGGTAAGGCGGCATTTTTTCGAGCAGGTATTCTTTCCCGTACAGCACTCCGATCCCGGTTGGCCCGAAAACCTTATGGCTCGAAAAGGTATAAAAATCACAATCCAGATCCTTGACATCGATTTTCTTATGCTGGATACTCTGCGCACCGTCAATCAGCACTTTCGCGCCAACGGCGTGCGCTTTCTGGATCATTTCTTTAATCGGGTTGATGGTTCCCAGGGTGTTTGAAATATGCGTCACCGCCACCAGTTTGGTTTTATTCGAGAGCAGGTTTTCATATTCCTGCATAATCAGGTCGCCGCGCTGGTTAATCGGGATCACTTTCAGGACGCATTTTTTACGCTCACAAAGCATTTGCCACGGAACAATGTTCGAGTGATGCTCCATCGCCGAAATCAGGATTTCATCCCCTTCCTTAAGCAATTCTCCAAAAGAGAAAGCCACCAGGTTGATGCTGTCCGTTGTTCCTTTCGTGAAAATGATTTCTTCCGTCGCATTTGCGTTGATGTATTCCGCGATGAATTTGCGGGAAGCTTCATAATCGGAAGTAGCCTGCTGGCTCAGGTGATGTACCCCACGGTGAATATTCGCGTTGTTTTTGGAATAATAACGGTTGATCGCATCCAGTACATACTGCGGTTTCTGGGAAGTTGCCCCGTTATCGAAATAAATCAGGTTTTTTCCGTAAATCAACTGGCGGAGCGCCGGAAAATCTTCGCGAATTTCCCGGACACTGAATTTTCTTTTGGGCAACATTTCCATACTACAAAAGTAGTAATTTAGACCCAATCAAAATAAGTACCCGGCTATTTTTTTACAAAGCCTGCAACACCGAGCACAAATTCCTTTTTGCTGGCGCTGCGTTCAATTTCCAAGCCTTCTTCCTCGACTGTGCTCTCGTAGTTGTAGCTCGCTTTCCCTTTCGGCGAAATTAGGGCTTCCTGTACAATCGTTGATGAAACCGGGGCGTCAGCTGCCGATTCGCTGGCCGCAAGCTGGATGGTTTGTACCACCTTTCCCTGGTAAATGGTACTCAGCATGTAATGCGACCCGTGAAAAAAAGGACAGGCCTCGTAGGAAGTAAAATCCAGCCGCCATAAAAGCGTGGCGATCGAATCCCCGAATTCCATCCGTTTGAGGGCATAGCAATGCGCATCTTTGGTCATGCCGATATCCAGTTTTTCGAGGAAATCATCATATTTTTTATCCTTTTTGGCCTTTTCAATGGTATAAAATTCCTTCAGGTAATACGCATTCGGCTCCGTCATGTCATCCTTGGATAAATTCACGGCAAGCAATTTCACAAAATCAGCATCCAGCTCCTGCTTCCTGTGATTGCGGGTACTGTCCCGGAAAAAACCGCTGTCGATTTTCAATTCCTCCTCTTCCAGGGGGAAAAGCTTCAGTTTGTCATCAATCCCGGAAGGATATTCCACCTGGCGGTTTTCGACCAGGGTCATTTCTGTTTTTTCAACGCCGCCTGAGCTGCAGGAAAGCAAAATAAGAGGAATAAATAGCAGTAAATTAAATTTCAACATGTTTTGTCTGGTTTTTTGATGAATCGTTATCTTAAAACAGTAATGGAGCCGGTCTGGCTGATCGTTACGTGGTTTTCAATATCCTCAACCGACTGGTAGGTCATCGTCCAGGTATACACGCCGTCCTGTATCGGTGAACCGTCCGGGTTGCGCGCATCCCAGCTGAAATCCGGGTTGTTGGTCTGGAAAATGATATTACCCCAGCGATCGTAAATCGTCAGCTCAAAGGTATAAAAATCACACAGGTGCGTAATCCTAAAATCGTTGTTAAAATCATTGCCATCCGGCGTAAAGGTATTCGGGATGTACACAATACATTCGCAGTTTTCCACATAAACCGCCAGTGTATCCGATG
>CBINGV010000388.1:0-3252 GCA_966250255.1 uncultured Flavobacteriales bacterium
GAAGTGCTGGCGGTATTCCACCGCTATTTCGATGGCCTGCACCACCGCTTCAATGTCGTCACCATTGACGTGGAACACCGGTGAAAGTGTCGTTTTGGCTACGTCTGTACAGTAAGTTGAAGAACGGGCATCGAGGTAGTTGGTTGTAAAACCGACCTGGTTGTTCACCACGATGTGGATCGTACCCCCGGCACGGTAACCGTCAAGCGTTTGCATCTGGATCACTTCGTAAACAATGCCTTGTCCGGCTACAGCAGCATCCCCGTGGATCATTACCGGGCAAACCTTATTTTCGTCTTTGTAGGTGTGATCAATTTTAGCGCGGGCAATTCCCTGTACTACCGGGTCAACCGCTTCCAGGTGGGAAGGGTTCGGCGCAAGGGTAATCCCGATTTGTTTCCCGTTTTTGAGGGTTACTTCGGAGCTGAAACCCTGGTGGTATTTTACGTCACCATCGAAATCGCCGTCGAAATCGAACTCTTTCCCTTCAAACTCAGAGAAAATGTCTTTCGGGCGCTTTTCGAAAATGTTGGTCAGCGTGTTTAAACGTCCGCGGTGGGCCATTCCCATCACGAAGTATTCCACCCCAAGGTCGGAGCCTTTGTTTACCAAAGCATCCAGCGCCGGGATCAGGGCCTCACCCCCTTCAATCGAGAAACGTTTCTGCCCGACAAACTTTTTACCCAAAAAGTATTCAAAGTTGGTTGCCTGGTTTAATTTTTTATAAATTTCAATTTTACGCGCCTGGTCGAATTTCGGGCGATTTTTCAGTTCGATCTTGTTTTTGAACCAGGAAATCCGGTCCGGCTCACGCATGTAAACAAACTCAATACCAATGGATTGGCAATAGGTTTCTTCCAGGTGGGCAATAATTTCACGCAGGCTTGCCGCTCCGATACCAATTTCCGAACCTGACTGAAAAACAGCATCCAGGTCTGCTTCGGTAAGACCGAAATTTTCAATGGCCAGTGTCGGCTCGTATTTGCGACGGTCCCTTACCGGGTTCGTTTTTGTGAACAAGTGTCCGCGAGTACGGTAACCGTTAATCAGGTTCAGGACTTTAAATTCTTTTTGGAAATTTTCAGGGATATCTCCTCCGTCTTCGTAGTTTGTTCGCGCAAAGTCAAAGCCTTCAAAAAATTTCTGCCAACCGATATCTACGCTTTGCGGGTCTCTCAGATAGGATTGATACAGGTGGTCGATTGCCGTCACATCTGCGTTTCCTACGTATGTCACTTTATCCATGTTTCAAATAGAATTTGGGAAATGCAAAGTTAAATAAATAAAAAGGAAAATGCGACAATTTGTAGCAGGGATTTTCAGTTAAATCCACAAAAAAAGCGCCTTCTTTTCAGAAAGCGCTTTTCCATATTTTAAATCAGGCAGTTTACTTCACCATGAATTGTTTTACATAGGATTTGCCGTCTACAATTACTTGTGCGTTGTAAAGTCCCGGAGCCAGGTTTTCAGTGCTCAGCACCACGAGGTTTTCACCGGTCATGGAGTTGATTTTGTGCTCTGAAACCACTTTTCCGAGTAAGTCAACAATTTTTACGTTAGTGCTTTTGTTGTCTTTCACTACGTAAGTGATGTTCAGCTCGCCTTCCGCCGGGTTCGGGAAGAGGTTCATACCCTCCACACTTTCCAATTCGCTGATGGCGGATTGCTCCTGGCCAACGAGCTCGTCGGAAGGACCTGAACCGTAAATATTGATGTTATCCAGGTAAAGGTTGTTACCTCCGCCCCCTTCAAAACGGAATTTGTAACGGAAGTTCTCATTCCAGTACTGGGAAGTTACGTTCGTCATGTGAACCGTAGTCCAGTGCTCCGGTAAAGTTGGCGTCCAGGAAGTGGAAAGAACCGTTGAAGACAAGGCGCTTCCCTGCAAGGATTTGCGGATTTCCCAGCTTTCGCCGCAGTTTCCGGTGAACAATACGAAGAGTTTCTCAGCATTCGTTGAGCTACGCTTGCGGTAAGAGAAACGGAAAGACAAAGTTACGTTGGAAGAAGAAGTCACATCGGATAAATCTACCGGGTTGGCGATCAGCTCATCCACATTTGTTCCGGTTTGACCGAAGTTCGGCAGCTTCACCGATTTGGAACCGGTATGCGCCGCTGTGCTCGTTACCTGGAAGGTTGAGTTATTTTGCTGGTTGTCCACTTCCCAGTAGCCGCTCGCGGCCAGGGTTGTATAAGACTCAAAACCATCGAGGAAAGGCAATGCTTCTCCGGCACCGGTTACGGTAATGTAAGCGTTCATGGTTTTGGTCATGGTCGTTGTACCGTCACCTACCACCAAAGTCACGTTGTAAACACCAGGCGTATTGTATGTTACAACCGGGTTTTGCTGGGTAGAATTCTGGCTGGTGGCTCCCTGGAAGGTCCAGTTCCAGCTGGAAACGTTATTGTAGGAATTATCGAAAAACTGAACAGAGCTTCCTGCACAGATCTTGATGCGATCGGAATAGAAATCAGCAGCACAAAGGTAAGTGTCACCATCTGCGCCGGTAGCCGTCAGGTTGGACGCCGTCCATAGGTTATTGCGACCGCCAGTGCTCGAGTTCAGGGCTGCACGCATGCGGGTGCGCTGACCGTTGCTGAACATTTTGGAACAATACGAGTAATCCATGTAGTTTTCAACGTTGGCACGCGGACCGCAGCTAGCTTCGTTGAGCAGACAAGCAGTTACCCCGATTGTATTCGGAGTGTCGCTTACCCCGTCATCCGTGCTACAGCTGGACGGATCTCCCGGATCGTTGTTTGGTCCCCAGGTATGTTCGAGGTTCAGCCAGTGGCCTACCTCGTGGGTCAATGCGCGGTCAGTGCCTACACCACCCGTACCGATACGGCCTACATAATCATGGAGGATCCAGATCCCGTTGTCCATACCGTTACCTACCCAGTTGGACGGGGTAAAGGTATAACCGGCAGCACCACCAATATCGCCGCAAATAAAAATGTTCAGGTATTTGTTACCCGGCCATTCGCCGTTGTATACATCGTTTCCGCTGATAATTGCGTTCACCTGGTTTCCGCCATCGCCACTATAGCTCTGGGAAGACTGGGTACGTGTAATCCCGCTGAAACATTCGCCGTTCGGCGCTTTCGTAGCGAGTACGAATTCCACTTCGATATCCGCCGGTGTACATACCGCATTCGGGTTGGAAGCGTTAAAATCAAACACCACGTTATTGGCATCCGTATTCAGCAGGCGATAGTCGCGGTTTAAAACGGCAAGCGCATCTAAAATCT
>CBINGV010000389.1:0-3230 GCA_966250255.1 uncultured Flavobacteriales bacterium
CCGAACACATTTAGCTGCGCTGAATGTTGCTCAGTGCTTGCTGCACAATCGTATCTCTTTCCGAATGCAATGAGGAAAAGAGATGATAGAATTTCTGACGAAATTCTATCCTGAGCACATTTCACATGCATCCGGGTTATCGAGTGAGCAAGCAATTGCCGCTTGTTCTTCTTCGATCGAGCGCACGATGGTTTCATTTACGGGGCCTGCGTCTTCGTTTGGGTTGGCGTTGATGTTCTTGTCAACCGTAAATTTGATCGCATCCGTTGCAGCCTTGGTGCGGAGGTAATACATACCTGTTTTGAGGCCTTTTTTCCAGCCGTAGAAGTGCATGGAAGTCAGTTTACCGAAGTTCGCGTTTTCCATGAAAATGTTCAGGGATTGCGACTGGCAGATGTAAGCTCCGCGGTCGGCAGCCTGGTCGATGATCGCCTTCTGGGAAATCTCCCAGGCCGTTTTGTACAGCTCTTTGATGTGTGCCGGGATTTCCGGGATATTCTGTACGGAACCGTTGGACACCATCAGTTTCTGACGCATGTCTTTATTCCACAGACCTTCTTTTACGAGGTCTTTCAGCAGGTGCTTGTTTACGATGATGAACTCACCGGAAAGCACGCGACGGGTGTAGATATTGGAAGTATATGGCTCAAAACATTCATTGTTTCCGAGGATCTGTGCTGTGGAAGCCGTCGGCATCGGGGCAAGCAGCAGGGAGTTGCGCACACCGTGTGTTTTCACCTCTTCTTTCAGCACATCCCATTCCCAGCGCGGTGAAGGAGTAACACCCCACATATCGAACTGGAAAATTCCTTTGGATACCGGCGATCCTGCATAGGTTTCGTAAGGGCCTTCTGCTTTCGCGAGGTCTTTGGAAGCCGTCATGGATGCGTAGTAAATCGTTTCAAATACTTCGCGGTTCAAAGCGCGTGCTTCTTCGGATTCGAACGGGAAACCCAGCATGATGAAAGCATCAGCCAAACCTTGTACACCCAATCCGATCGGGCGGTGGCGCATGTTGGACTTGCGGGCTTCTTCTACCGGATAATAGTTCCCGTCGATGATGCGGTTCAGGTTGACCGTAGCTTGGTAAGTTACTTCGAACAGTTTATTGTGATCAAACGATCCTTCTTCGGTAACAAATTTCGGCAGGGCGATGGACGCGAGGTTACACACCGCGATTTCATCAGGAGCCGTATATTCGATGATTTCCGTACACAGGTTGGACGATTTGATCGTACCGAGGTTCTGCTGGTTGGATTTGGAGTTGGCCGCATCCTTGTAAAGCATGTAAGGTGTTCCTGTTTCAATTTGCGACTCAAGCACTTTGAACCACAGGTCCTGTGCCTTGATCGTTTTTCTTCCGCGGCCTTCGGCTTCGTATTTGGTATACAAAGCTTCAAACTCAGCGCTGTGTGTTTCAGAAAGTCCCGGGCATTCGTGCGGGCACATCAATGTCCAGTCGCCGTTTTCTTCCACGCGTTTCATGAACAGGTCCGGAATCCAGAGGGCATAGAACAAATCACGTGCACGCTGCTCTTCTTTTCCATGGTTTTTCTTCAAATCAAGGAAGTCGAAGATGTCGGCATGCCAAGGCTCGATGTACATCGCGAAAGACCCTTTGCGCTTGCCTCCGCCCTGGTCTACGTAGCGTGCCGTGTCGTTGTAAACGCGCAGCATCGGAACGATCCCGTTGGAAGTACCGTTGGTTCCTTTGATGTAAGATCCCGTAGCGCGGATATCGTGCAAAGCGAGGCCAATCCCCCCTGCAGACTGGGAGATTTTCGCGCAGGATTTTAATGTTTCGTAGATACCGTCGATGCTGTCTTCTTTCATAGTCAGCAAGAAGCAGGAAGACATCTGCGGTTTCGGTGTACCGGAGTTGAATAAAGTCGGGGTAGCGTGTGTAAACCAACCTTCTGACATCAGGTTATAGGTTTTGATCGCTGCCTGGATATCGTGTTTGTGGATTCCCACGGCCACACGCATGAGCATTTGCTGCGGACGTTCAGCAATTTTGCCGTCAAGCTTGAGGAGGTAAGAGCGGGAAAGGGTTTTAAAACCAAAGTAATCGTAACGGAAGTCACGGTCGTAGATGATGCTGGAATCCAGGGTTTCTTTGTGCTCCTGGATCACTTCGTACACATCGTCCGCCAACAAGGATGCACTCTGGTTGGTTTTCGGGTCTACGTAAGTGTACATATCCTCCATCACTTCGGAAAAGGATTTTTTGGTTTCCTTGTGCAGGTTAGAAACTGCAATACGGGAAGCCAGCAGGGCATAATCCGGGTGATCGATCGTTTTGGCAGCAGCCGTTTCAGCAGCCAGGTTATCCAGCTCGCTGGTGGTCACACCATCATAAATTCCCTCGATTACCTTCATGGCAACCGCTTCCGGTGAAACTAACGGATCGAGCCCGTAACACATTTTCACAATCCGGGCCGTAATTTTGTCAAATTTTACCGCCTCTTTTCGTCCATCTCTTTTTACTACGTACATCTCTTAAATTGGTTTTGGTTTTTTATACTATATCTCATTTCGCTGCCGTCCTGCCTCCACTCAGCCATGAAGGACAAGATGCCGCATTTACTAAAAATCTTCGTCTAAGCTGAAAGACTGGTCTTCCTTATTGGACATCACCCCGGCTTTCTGGTACTCAGCCACGCGCTTCTCAAAGAAGTTGGTTTTCCCCTGGATGGAAATCATGTCCATAAAGTCGAACGGATTGGTCACGTTGTACACTTTGTCGTTGCCCAGCTCTACCAGGAGGCGGTCGGCAACAAATTCAATGTACTGGGACATCAGGTCGCTGTTCATGCCGATCAGTTTTACCGGCAGGGCATCCGTGATAAATTCTTTCTCAATTTCCACCGCGTCGGTGATGATTTCTTTGATTTGCTGTTTATCCATTTTGTTGACTACGTGTTTGTTGTACAACAAACAGGCAAAATCACAGTGCAGTCCTTCATCGCGGGAGATCAGCTCGTTGGAGAAGGAAAGACCCGGCATCAAACCGCGTTTCTTCAACCAGAAAATCGAGCAGAATGAACCGGAGAAGAAAATCCCTTCTACTGCCGCGAAAGCCACCAAACGCTCGGCGAAAGATCCTTTTTCAATCCAGCGCAGGGCCCAGTCGGCTTTTTTCTTCACGCAATCCAATGTTTCGATCGCGTTGAAGAGGTAGTTTTTCTCTGCCGTATCCTTGATGTAGGTATCGATCAGCAGGGAATAGG
>CBINGV010000390.1:0-3227 GCA_966250255.1 uncultured Flavobacteriales bacterium
ACGGCACCGGTATCCCAGGCAGTATCCGAAATGCTGGCCGATTACCTTGAGGAGCATCCGAACGAAGCCAAGCTGATCGTTGAGAAAGTGATCCTTGCTGCCCGTGCCCGTCACGCTGCCCGCAAAGCGCGTGAGATGGTACAGCGCAAAAATGTGCTTTCCGGTTCCGGATTACCGGGAAAACTGGCCGATTGCTCTGAAAAAGATCCTGCACTCTGCGAGATTTACTTTGTCGAAGGAGACTCGGCGGGTGGAACGGCAAAACAAGGCCGCGACCGCCACTTCCAGGCAATTATGCCGCTTCGCGGTAAGATCCTGAACGTGGAAAAAGCCATGCAGCACAAAATCTTCGAGAACGAGGAGATCAAGAATATTTATACCGCACTCGGTGTGCGCATCGGGACCGAAGAAGATTCGAAAGCCCTGAACCTCGAAAAACTACGTTACCACAAGATCATCATCATGTGTGATGCCGACGTCGACGGTTCCCACATCGAAACGCTGATCCTGACTTTCTTCTTCCGTTATATGAAAGAAATGATCGAAAACGGTTATATCTACATTGCAACGCCACCGCTTTACCAGGTGAAAAAAGGAGGGAAATCGCAGTATGCCTGGACGGAAGACCAGCGCGACCGCCTGATTAGCGATATGAAAGGCGGAGGCTCCGAATCTTCGGTAAACGTACAGCGTTACAAAGGTTTGGGTGAGATGAACGCCGAGCAGCTCTGGGAAACGACCATGAACCCAGAAGGACGTACACTCCGCCAGGTAACCATCGAAAATGCAGCCGAATGCGACCAGATTTTCTCCATGCTCATGGGTGAAGATGTGCCGCCAAGACGCGAATTCATCGAGAAAAACGCGAAATACGCCCGCATCGACGCGTAATTTTTGCTAAAAATAATATGAAAGGCCTTTCCGGTGATCCGGGAGGGCTTTTTTGTTATTAAACCATATAAGGCATGTAAGAGATGCAAGAAGACCATGCACTTCAAATCACATGACTTAGTAGCAATCACATCAAAATATAATCTGTGTAATCTGCGAAGTGAATCTGCGCTTGTCTGCGGGAAAAGTTATTGTTTTCCCATGAATTCAAAAGCTTCATACAAAGCTTCATGGTAGATTGTTGCGTGGTTGTGCTGGCCGAAATAGCCGAAGGCAACATCAAATTGGTTTTTCTTCAGGAATTTATGCAAGGCTTTTGCGGGTTTTACCATCATGTCGCCTTCTTTTCCCACACCCACAAATACGGGAATGGAGCTGTTGATGCTCCTTCCTTCAAAGGCCGGTTTGACATCAAGCAGGGATTCATTGTCCCACCACAGGCTTGGGCTGATAATGACGTACTGGTTGAACATTTCCGGCTTTTTAAACAGGATTTCCGTTGCGAGTAAGCCTCCCAGGGATTGCCCGATCAGCATTTTTTTGGAGTTGGTGCGGTAGTTGCCTTCAATAAAAGGCTGCACTTCTTTTTCGAGGAAGGTGATGAATTTTTCCGAACCGCCTGAAGTCGGGTTGCTGGTTTTGTCTTTGGCAACTGTAGTCGGGAAACTGTAATCACGCCTGCGGTCCACGTTGGCAATCCCAACCACAATACTTTGCGGGAGTATGTTTACCCAGGGGAAAT
The DNA here is from genome assembly GCA_966250255.1 of uncultured Flavobacteriales bacterium. Classification (GTDB taxonomy): domain Bacteria; phylum Bacteroidota; class Bacteroidia; order Flavobacteriales_D; family Crocinitomicaceae; genus M2408. The sequence continues at coordinate 1,634 of CBINGV010000390.1, forward strand.
TGCAAAATTGCACCAGGCCGCTGACATGGATGAAGTCTTCATCGGCGGAGCCGTCCAGCAGGTAAATCACCGGGTAGAAAATACTGTCATTTTGGTGGTAGCCTTCGGGGAGGTAAATATTAAGAACCCGTTTTTCGCCGAGCGTTTGCGATTTCAGTTCGCGGATTTCTCCAATAATAAAAGGTTTTTCCTGGGTTTTTCCTACGAGGGTGATCGCCAGGAAAATGAAGCTGAGAAAGGTGTGTTTCATAAAATGGATTGGAAATTACATGCCGAGCACCAGCAAATCGATGTTTTTGTATTTGAGGTTGAATACTTTTCCAAGGACTTCGCTTGTCAGGTTTCCTTTGTAAATGTATACGCCGCTGCGGAAGCCGAGATCGTATTTGATCAGCTCGGCGCAGCCGCCCTGGTCGCCCATCTGGAGCAATACCGGGGAGAAGATGTTGGAAAGGGCAAAAGAAGCCGTGCGGGCTACCCGGGAAGCGATATTCGGCACACAGTAATGAATGACTTCGTGTTTCACAAAAGTCGGGTTGTTGTGGTTGGTCACCTGCGAGGTTTCGAAGCAGCCGCCCTGGTCGATGCTTACGTCGACAACCACGGAGCCGGGTTTCATATCGCGGATCATGGCTTCGGTGACGACACAGGGAGTTCTCCCGAGCGGAGCGCGCAGGGCGCCGATCACCACGTCGGCACGGCGAATGGCCTTGGCGAGCACTTTTGGCTGGAGTACGGAAGTGAAAACCCGTCTTCCGATGTCGTTTTGCAGCCTTCTGAGGCGCGAAAGCGAGCTGTCGAATACTTTGACTGAAGCACCAAGCCCGAGGGCCGCACGTACAGCGTATTCGCCTACGGTACCCGCACCGATGATTACCACTTCGGTAGGCTGGATCCCGGCAACGCCACCCAGCATGATGCCTTTCCCGGATTGGTAAGAGGAAAGCAGCTCACCGGCAATGAGTACGGAGGTGGTCCCGGCGATTTCCCCCATGGAACGCACAACCGGGTAAACGCCGGCTTCATCCTGGATGTAATCCCAGGCAACGGCCGTAATTTTTTTCTGCATCAGCTTCTGCAGGATCACTTTCGGCTGAACGGAAAGCTGCAGGGCTGAAATCAGGGTTTGGTTCCCGACCATCATTTCGACTTCTTCGTCGGAAGGCGGGGCAACCTTGAAAATAATGTCACATTTGAAGATTTCGGCCGTGTCGTAACAGATCTCGGCGCCGGCTTCGCTGTAATCATTATCTGAAAAATTGGAATTTTCACCGCTTTTGGATTCCACCATCACCCGGTGACCGTTCGAGGTCAGCAGGGAAACGGCTTCCGGCACCAAAGCAACCCGTCGTTCCTGGAAAGAGGTTTCCCTCGGGATCCCGATGTGGAGCTGGCCTTTTTTGCGCTGGATTTCAAGCATTTCTTCCTGCGGCATCAGGCTTCCTTCCTTGATCAATTGCTTTAAAATGTTCGGATCGGTAATCATGTAGCGTTTTATTCAAAGTTTCCTATGCGAAAATAATCAGATTTATTGAAATATCAAAGCAGAATGGACGACAAAAAAAAAGCCGGGCAGAACCCGGCTTAAAGCATG
>CBINGV010000391.1:0-3187 GCA_966250255.1 uncultured Flavobacteriales bacterium
CCATCAACCAGCCTTTCCTGCCTGCTTCTGAGGTCAGGGAGTGGAAGGAAATTGAAATTTCAACCTTCCTGATGCTGCACATCACGGATATGGTGAGAACAAAAACGACACATAAAATAGTTAACAGGATATGAAACAAATCATCCAGGATTTAAAAAACGGGGACACCATTTTAGAAGAAGTTCCGGCACCGGTGGTCAAATCGGGCCAGGTACTCATTCAAACCACACGCAGCCTGGTTTCACTCGGGACCGAGCGCATGCTGGTGGAATTCGGCAAGGCTAATTTCATCCAGAAAGCACGCCAGCAGCCGGATAAAGTAAAAGAAGTGCTGAACAAAGTAAAAACGGACGGTTTGAAGCCGACGATGAATGCTGTTTTCAATAAACTGGGACAGCCGCTTCCGCTGGGTTACTGTAATGTCGGAAAGGTGATCGCCGTTGGAAAAGGCGTAACGGAATTTAACGTAGGCGACCGGGTGGCTTCCAATGGGAACCATGCGGAATTTGTTTCCGTTCCGCAAAACCTCGTGGCAAAAATTCCGGACAATGTGTCGGATGAAGAAGCAGCTTTCACCGTAATCGGTGCGATCGGCCTCCAGGGCATTCGCCTCGCCAACCCAACTTTGGGCGAAACGGTGGTGGTTGTCGGTTTGGGCTTGATCGGTCTCATTACCGCGCAATTGCTCGTGGCGAATGGCTGTAACGTGATCGGTTTTGATTTCGACCAGGCAAAAGTAGACATGGCAAAAAGCTTTGGCGTGAATGCTGTCAACCCGGGCGAAGGCGTTGACCAGGTCGCTTTTGTAGAATCGATGACCAACAATGTCGGAGCGGATGCCGTGATCATTACCGCTTCAAACAAAAGCAACGATATTATTTCCCAGGCGGCGCACATGTCGCGCAAGCGCGGGCGCATCATCCTGATCGGGGTGATCGGCCTCGACATCAGCCGGGCGGATTTTTATGAAAAAGAGCTCACTTTCCAGGTTTCCTGTTCTTACGGGCCGGGCCGTTACGACGAAAGCTACGAGCAAAAAGGGAACGATTACCCGCTGCCTTTTGTGCGCTGGACCGAAAAACGTAACTTCGAAGCAATTCTCAATGCGATTTCCAAAGGCAATATCCGTGTAGGCGAGCTGATCACCGAACGCGTCGAGCTGAAGGATTACAATACGATTTACGGGGACATGAAAAACTCCCGTTCCATCGCTTCGATCCTGGTGTATTCCGACCAGAAAGAGCCGGAACGCAATATCCAGCTGAACAGCAACCAGTTTAACGCGACCAAAGGGGTGCTCGGAATCATCGGTGCCGGTAATTTCACCAGCGCGATGATCCTGCCTTCCCTGAAGAAAATAAATGCCAATATCAAATCCATTGCCAGCTCGGGCGGCCTTTCGGGGACAACCATGGCCAAAAAATACGGCATTGCCAATTCCACAACGGATTACAAAACGATTTTGAGCGATGCAAATGTTGATTTAGTGCTGATCACCACGCGTCACAATACCCACGCCTCGATGGTAATGGAAACCCTGGACGCCGGGAAGCATGTGTTTGTTGAAAAGCCCTTGGCTCTGAGCAACGAAGAGCTCGACCGGATCATTGAAGCGCAGCAAAAAAGCGGGAAAACCGTAAACGTTGGTTTCAACCGTCGTTTTGCACCGCTCGCCCTGAAAATGAAAAAACAACTCGGAAGCTCCGATACGCCGATGAACATCATTGCAACCATGAACGCAGGCCATATTCCGGCCAATGTGTGGGTACACGACATGGAAACCGGCGGCGGCCGCATTATCGGCGAAGCTTGCCATTTTATTGATTTGTGTTCTTACCTGACCGGTTCGCGGGTAATTTCCGTGTGTATGAACGCCATGGAAACGAACCCGGCTGAAAATACGGACAATGCGAGCATTATGCTTAAATACGAAAACGGCAGCACGGCGGTGATCAACTATTTTGCCAACGGAAGTAAGGCTTATTCCAAGGAGCGCGTCGAAGTATTCCACCAGGGAAGGGTATTGATCATGGACAACTGGAGAAAGCTGAAAGGCTACGGTTTCAAAGGTTTTTCAGGCGATTCTTCTTCCCAGGACAAGGGCCATTTCAACCAGTTCAAACTGCTGGTGGATAGCGTTACCAAAGGCGGAGACGCCATCGTTCCGTTTGACTCACTCGTCAATACGACCCGCGCCAGTTTTGCCGCGATTGAAAGTTTAAAACAAGGTTCCTGGATTTCCATTTAACGACACGCTTTGAGTAAAGTAAAAAAAATAGGCTTAATCCTGAGGACGGTAAAACACCTCAAATGGACGCAGGTTTCCAACCAGGTGAAAAACCGCCTGAAAAAAGCGAAACCGCTTTCGGCCTATCATTCAACTTACGGCGAAACGAACAAGCTGGCTTTTTTTGAGATTAGCGAGGCATACGATTCTTTGCGTACAAGTGACGGCGCCTTTCATTTTGAGTTCCTGAACCTGGAACAGGCGTTTGGCGAGACCATTGACTGGAATTTTATGGGGCATGGGAAATTGTGGAATTACAACCTGCAATACCTCGATTACCTCCGCCAGCAAAACCTGGAAGTTTCGGTCAAATTGGAGCTTATTCACCAGTTGTATGGCGCTTTGAACAGCGGCAAGCTCAAACTTGAACCTTACCCGGCTTCCCTTCGTATCATGAACCTGGTGCGTTTTGTGAGTACGCAGGAACTGGAAAAAGAAGAACTTCACCGGTTAAATTCCTACATCAAAGCGGAATTTGGCTACTTATCGGAAAACATCGAATACCATTTGCTGGCGAACCACTTGCTGGAAAACCTCTTTGCCCTGAATATGGCTGCGGCTTATTTCAAGGATCAAAAGGCGGTGGCTTTGTATGAGCAATTGATGCGCGTCCAGCTGGATGAGCAGATTTTGAAAGACGGAGCGCATTACGAAGTGTCGCCGATGTATCATAAGATTATCTTTTTCCGGGTTTTGGAGCTTTTCCATTACCTGCCGCAATCCCCTTACCGGGAAACGGTGAACAAGAAATTGTCAGGCATGCACGCCTGGCTTAAAAATATCAGCTTCCGAAATGGCGAAGTGCCTGATTTTAATGATTCCACTTCCGGGATCACTTTTTCAAATGCCTATTTTTACGGGCTTTGTGAGCAATTGGGCATCCATGCCGCTGCAACCGGG
>CBINGV010000392.1:0-3145 GCA_966250255.1 uncultured Flavobacteriales bacterium
GCGGATGACCGCATTTTTGCGGTTTCTTCTCGGTCTGATGTTCATCTGTCTGTGTTCCTGCAATTAGTCGCTGCAAAATTAAGGATAATCTTCCAATTAGATTTTCGCAAACTGTTAAAATAAGCATTTTCAAACGCGCAATTTTTAGCCTCCAAAATGGGGTGCTAAAAAATAAATTATTTTGCCTAAAATTTGATTTAATCATTTTAATTTCTATTTTTATCGAAGATTTTTAATTACTTCCCTAAAGTGAGACTTATGAAAAATTTGTATAAGCTATTTTTTATCAGCGTTCTAGCATCGGGCATTTTGCTCTCCTGCAACTCCGGCGAGAAGACCGAGGAAGAGAACATGATTGATGAAGAAGTACTGGACCCGAACAGTTCTTTAAATACGAATTTTGACGGTAAAATCTTCAGTATCCCTTCACCGGTTCAAACCTCGATGCTGATCAAGGATGCCAAGCTTCCTTATACGGAAAACCTGCTCAACCCGACTGACAACCTCGACCTCTACACGACGGAATCCAAGCGGGCGCTCAATTTAGGGATTTACGGCACAGACCTCGGCTATGTAACTTTGTACAATCAGAACGCTACCTCGCTGAAATACCTGAAAGCCGTTGAAAAGCTCACCACCGAGCTCAAACTTGAAAGCGCTTTCGACAAAGATTTCATGACGCGTTTCGAAAAAAACAACACCAACCAGGATTCCATGGTGAAAATTGTTTCCGATGCCTTCCGCAAGGCAGACAATTTCCTGAAAAACAACGATCGTAAAAATACTTCCGTGCTGATCCTGACCGGGGGCTGGGTGGAATCGCTGTACCTCGCTTGCGAGCTCAACCGCAATTTCTCCAACCAGCAGATCACGAACCGCATCGGCGAGCAGCAGGAAACACTCAACACCATTATCGAAATCCTTGATTTGTATAACAAAAACGGGGTGAACGACGAAATTCTTTCTTCGTTGGAAGACCTCAAACTCAGCTTTGATAAAATCACCATCGAGTACGATTATGTAGCGCCAAAAACCGATGCTGCTAAAAAGCTGACTACGCTTCAGCATAAAACCAAGGTAAAAATGGACTCCAATGTATTGGGCATGATCACCATGAAAATTAATACGCTCCGTGATAAAATCACGCAATAATAAAGAACAGAAATTATGAAAAAACTCGTTTTCATCACCGCTTTAGGATTCGCTTGTTATTCAAATTCTTTATTTGCGCAAGACTGTGAGTCCATCGTCAAAGTATGCCAGTCTTACCTCGACGGAACGAACAAAAAGTCAAAATTTGTATCCGACGGGCAGGTTTATACCGCTTTTCTTGACCGCGAAAAAGCAGAATTCAAAACGACCTTCTTCGGAGGCTCTGTTTACCGGATCGCTGCAAGCGCCGGCAAGGAAGACGAGTTCGTGATCTTCACGGTGAAAGACATGCAGGGAAACATCTTGTTTACAAATAAAAACCACAAAAATTCACCTTACTGGGATTTCAAAGTTCCTTCCACCATTCCGGTAACAATCGAAACAGAGTTGGATTTAGATAAAAAAGTGACAGGCTGTGCTGTCATGCTGATTGGTTTTAAGAAATAACACCAACATAATATTTCATATTAAAAATGAGTGAACGCATATTTAAAGCGCTGATGCAACTTTTCGCCATCATCGCGAAAGTTGACGAAATCCAGGAAAATACTGACAATGACAACATAGAAAGTTCGAACGGAAGACGCATCATCGAGTCTTTTTTACGAACCGAATTAAACGCTTCGCTCGTCCGGGAATACATCAAAATGTTTGATGAGTTTCTCATTACCCACCACATGAGCTCCAGCAAAAAAGACGGCGAGCGTAAACGCACCTCCCTGAACTCTGTAAAAGTACTCCGTATCTGTTCCCAGATCAACAGCGAGCTGACACAGCGCCAGAAAATGATTGTGCTCCTGCGGATCTTTGAGTTCATTCACGCCAACGAGCAAATCACCGAGCAGGAAATCGAATTCGTTAACACAGTTGCCGAAACCTTTAACATCGACAACCAGGAATACCGGATGATCAAAGATTACATTGAATCCCCCGGAGAAGAAATCATCGACGGACCGAATTTCCTGTACATCACCTCGAAGCACCTTGAGCTGAAAAATGCACGTCAGATCGTGATGGACGGTATCGAAAACAACATCCGTGTCCTGCGCATCGAAAGTGTTCACATCCTCTTTTTCAAATATTACGGCAGCGACGAGCTGAACATGAACGGCCAGATCATCCCGAACGACAGGAACCATATCCTGAACCAGGGCTCTACGCTGCGTACTTCGAAAAGCCAGCCGATTTACTACAGTGATGTGGTAACCCGCTTTCTGAACCACCACAACCAGGAAAAGCTCTCGTTTACGGTATCGCAGATGAATTACCATTTCAAGAGCGGAAAACTCGGTTTACATGAAATTAATTTTTCCGAGCAATCAGGCAAGCTTATCGGTCTGATGGGGGGCTCCGGTGCCGGAAAATCGACCTTGCTGAACGTTCTGAACGGGAACTATACGCCTTCGTCGGGCTCGGTGCGCATCAACGGCATCGATGTCCACAAGGAAAAATCCAAGCTGGAAGGCGTAATCGGCTTCATCAGCCAGGACGACCTCCTGATTGAAGAGCTCACCGTATTCCAAAACCTGTTCTACAACGCCAAGCTTTGCTTTAATGACCTGACAGACAAGCAGATCACAAAAAAGGTAGTCGATCTGCTCTCGATGATCGGGCTCCACGAAGCGATGAACCTCAAAGTAGGCTCGCCACTCGAAAAAACGATCTCCGGCGGCCAGCGCAAACGTTTGAACATCGCCCTCGAGTTGATCCGTGAACCTTCGGTGCTTTTTGTCGATGAACCGACTTCCGGTCTTTCCTCCCGCGATTCGGAAAACATCATGGATTTGCTCAAAGAGCTCGCGCTCAAAGGCAAACTGATTTTCGTGGTCATTCACCAGCCTTCTTCGGATATCTTCAAAATGTTCGACCGGCTTTTCCTGCTCGACCAGGGTGGCTTCCCGATTTTCGACGGCAACCCGATCGATGCGGTGGTGTATTTCAAAAGTCATGTGAACCATGTCAACGCCAACGAGCGCGAGTTTTACACATGCGG
>CBINGV010000393.1:0-3132 GCA_966250255.1 uncultured Flavobacteriales bacterium
CGGGGATGCAGCACCGCTCTTTCTCTTTGGCTCCTGCCTGAGCGGAACGATCATCGGACCGAACCCGGTGATTTCGGATACGGTTGAAGACCAGGCCGGTTTGGCCATGCAGATCGATTTCCGCGACGTGTATGCTTCCATTATCCGCGACTGGTTCCAGGTAGACGAAGCCGAGGTACAAGGCATGTTTGAGCACACAGTGACTTTTTACCCGCTGCTGCGCGCCTGTAACCTGGGCATCAACGATCTGTCTAAAATTTCCTTCGAAGCGCTGGTTTACCCAAATCCTTGTGTCAGCCACGCCACTTTACAGTTCATGAGTAAAGATGAATGGGTGAAGGCAGACATCTACGACCTCAACGGACGCCTGCTTGAAAACCTCGTGGACCGCCAGATGGACCCGAACAGGCATGACCTTTTATTCAGTACGGAAAAATTGCCGCTGGGGACTTACCAGGTGTATATCCAGAAAAAATCCGGGAATGAAACCGTGAAGTTTGTGAAACTAAAAACGAATTGATTTTACGACAGTCAAACATAAAAATGTTCCCAAAGCGGGATCAAATCACTTTTTTTATTACCTTTGTGCTAAGCCATGAAAAACATTGTTACTTTACGAACATTGAAAGAGCATTGGGAAAAACCTGGAAGGGAAGATTCTGAACAACAATTAAAAGCATGGTATCATGAAGCCCGGCAAGCACAATGGAAAAATCCAAATGATGTAAAAGCCCAGTATTATAATGCAAGTATTGTTGGAAACAACAGGATTGTATTCAATATTTGTGGAAATAAATCTCGTTTGGTCGTAAAGATCAATTATGAATCACAATGGATTTTCATTCGGTTTGTTGGCACTCATGTTGAATATGATAAAATTGACGTTACCCTGATATAGTTAAGATGGAAGCAAAACTGATCAAAACAGAAACAGACTATAATCGGACTTTAGCCCGGATTGATGAATTATTTGATGCTAAACCGGGAGATAAAAACTATGATGAAGCTGAGCTTTTAATGGTACTGGTAGAGTTGTACGAACAGGAACACTATAAAATCGATGCGCCAGATCCTATTGAAGCAATTAAATTCAGGATGGAACAATTGAATATGAAGCGGGTGGATTTGACAAAATATTTTGGCACGCGCGGAAGGGTTTCAGAAATACTCAACAGACAACGGAAACTGACTTTAGAAATGATTCGCAAGTTACATAAGGAATTCGGAATTCCTGCGGAATCCCTTTTAGCATAATTTATTTCAAACTGGTATAAAATCCCAGCTTATACAGGTCAAACAAGCGGAGGGAAATAAATCCCCTTTCCAGTGACCAGCGAATTGGCCTACGGAAAAGCCAGTAAACCAGGCGAACGAAACCCAGCAATTTCCGGCTTTTCAACTGGTCCCGGAAATGCAGCAAATTCACGTTTTTCCGGAGAAGCTCCGGGTTCGGGCTATTTTGTTCAATGAAATCCAGGTTTTTGAGGCCTTCTTCCGTTTTTTGCAGGAAAACGGGGTTCGTTTCAATGTCCCCGTTCAGCACCGGGTTTTCAATATGTGATACCGGGATCTCTCGTTTTTGCAGCTCGATGCCGAATAAGGTGTCTTCATGCCCATAGCCGCTGAGACGCTCATCAAAACGGATGTCGGCCAGCACAGTTTTACGGACCAGGAAATTGTTGGTCATGAAAGATTTGTTCGGCATTTTTTGGCGTTCTCCCGCTTTTTTGCTTTCCCGCTCCACCCCGAATTTCCAGCTCAGCAAACGTTCCCTGCCCGGTTTTTCTTTGGGATAAATCCGCCCGCCGGAAATCACCTGCGGGTTTGCAGCCAGGTTATCCAGGTACAACTTTAAAAAATTCGGAGAAGGCAGCAAGGAATCACAATCCAGGAACAGGAGGTAATCAAAACGGGCGTATTCCAAAAAAAGATTCCGGATCCTGGAACGGCCGATATTTTGCTTCAGTTCCACATAATGATGCGGACGACAAGCAGCTTCATTTCGTTCTTTAAACCCGGGCTGCGAACAATCATCGATCAGGATCAATTCACATTCCACGGCAGAATTTTCCACCTGGCGCGCCAATTCATCCACCAGTTGGGTGACGTCAAAATTGTATATGGGAATGCAAATACTGATCATTACAATTATTCCCGACAAACTTATGAAAATCTTTGAATGAGTGTTAAAAAAAGTTAAGCTCCCATGTCAGGTAAATAGTTTGACCTACATTCGTTGAAGCCAAATTATGAAGAAAATACGGATCAATTTCATCGTCCTGCTGGTGAGCATCGCCATGATAGCCTTGCTGATCATCCAACTGTTTCAAACCGCCCAGCTCTACGACCGGAAATCGACCCAGTTCAAAAATCATGTGCAAACGGTGCTCGACCGGATTGCCGTGCACCACGAAAAAGCGGAGGACATTCGCCGTTATCTGCAGGTGGTCAACAAAGATTTCAGCGGACAATACAAAGACATTCTCAAGAAAGAATTCCAGAGCCTCCTGGCTGCCCAGGAATCGATTCACATCAAGGACACTTCGATCCTGGAAAACGGCGAAATCAAAAATTACCTGATCATCAAGGGAAAATCCTTTGACACGATTTCGGGCCTGACTGCCGAGCACCGGGTGTTGGCCCGCGATGTGCGCCAGCTGCGTGAACTTTTCAACAAGGAAGCCGGTGTGATCCCCAACAGCGACTCCATGTCCGTAGCGATCCAGCTCGACCAGCGGGTGATGCAGCAAATTTTCAAAAAAGCGAAGTTCATCAACGAGCTCATGGTGGAGGCTTTCCGCAACAATGTTTACGACGATCCTTCGAAACGCATCGATGTTGAGTTCCTCGATTCGGTGATTTCCCACGAAATCAAGCTCGAAAACCTGCCGAAGGATTACGAATTCGTAATCACTGACGAAAAAGGAAAAGCCATTACTTTCGACCCGAAAAAACAACACATCCCGACCTATTATAAAGCCGGAATGGACACCAGCCGTGTCCGGGGAACGACCCTTTTCCCACAGAATATGTTTGACGAAAAGCTGAACCTTTACCTGCGTTTCCCAGCCCAAACCAGCTTTGTATTAAAAGAAATGGGCTCCATGCTGATTGTCAACATCGGGCTGGTGC
>CBINGV010000394.1:0-3072 GCA_966250255.1 uncultured Flavobacteriales bacterium
AAACCGAAGAAGAAATGAGCGTTGACGAAAAAGAACTCGAGGAAGAATTCGAGAAACTGGACGAAGACGTGGAGAAAATGGATACCATGAAGTAATGTGTTATACTTTAATATGCTAATGTGCTAATAATGGAATGATCTAATTAGCCACATTAGCATATTAACACATTAATTATTTAACGAAAGAAAGCTTCTGGCGTTCTACTTTGAGGCGCAGGAAACCAAACGCAACCGTCAGGATCGGGCCGTTGATTTCCTCAACTGTGCCCGTTTGCTTGGTTTCGATCAATTTAACGGTTGAGCCCACCTGGATTTTATCGCGCTGGTGAACATCCTGTTCCGGTTTTTGCTCTTTTTTCTTTTTGCTGTTTTCCTTTTGGGGAATCGTGTTTTTCAGCTTTTCCTTGAGCCTGGCTTCCTCGATTTTCGATTTTTCAACCAGCAGGTATTTGCGGATTTCTTCCAGCAAAGGCTGGTTAATTTCTTTTTTGCGGGATTTGACCTGGAAACGGTCGACGAAATTTTTTAGTTTTTTCCCGCCATTGATAAATTTGCTGTTGAGCTCCATGAATTCGGCTTGCTGCTGTAGCTTGGCGTCGATTTTCCGCTTGCTTTCCTGGTGGCGGACACGGGCTTCTTCGGCCAGTTGCTGGGCTTCGATGTGTTCTTTGTTCAGCCGCTCAAGGTAGGTTTTTTCCCGCTGCAATTCGCTCAGGAGGTGGTCCATATTGACTTTCTGCTGATCGATTTTGGTTTTGGCTTCCTCGATGAGCTCCAGCGGGATCCCGTTGATTTGGGCCACTTCAAAGGTAAATGAGCTGCCCGGCTGCCCGATCGAAAAGCGGAATAAGGGTTCCAGGGTTTCAGTATCAAAGAGCATGCAGCCGTTGATCGCATTTTGCAGGCGGTCAGCTTTCAGCTTAATGTTCCCGTAATGGGTGGTGATGACCCCAAAGCCTTTTTTGTTGTACAAATGCTCAAAAAACACTTCGGCCAGCGCGCCTCCCAGGTCCGGATCGGAGCCCGTACCGAATTCATCCAGCAAAAGGAGCGTGCGCCGGTTGGCGATTTCCAGGAAATATTTCATCCGCTTCAGGCGGTAGGAGTAAGTGCTCAATTCATTTTCGATGGATTGGTTGTCGCCGATGTCCGATAAAATGTGCTGGAAAAAAGACAATTTGCTGTTGCGGTCCGCGGGGATCAGCAAGCCCGATTGCAGCATGATCTGCAGGAGGCCGATGGTTTTCATCGTGATGCTTTTTCCGCCGGCGTTAGGCCCGGAAATAACGAGGAAACGCGAAAATTTATTCAGGGTAATACTTTGCGGGATCGTCTTTTTGCCCAGGGCCTTGTTGTTTTTCCATAAAATCGGGTGAAATGCCTGGATCAGCTCAATGTGCGGTTCGTCCGAAATAGAAGGGAGATTGCAATTCAAGTCCAGCGCCAGCTTGGTTTTAGCCGCGATAAAATCGAATTCACAAAGCAAATCCTGGTAAGCCTGGATCAAAGGGAAATAGGCTGCAATTTCACGCGTCAACGCCTGCAGGATGCGGTAAATTTCCTTACGCTCGTCGTCGATGAGCATTTCCAGCTCGTTGTTGAGTTCTACGTTGATCTGTGGCTCGATGAAGGTCAGGCTGCCGGTTTTGGAAGAGCCGGTAACCGTTCCGCTGATTTTGCGCTTGTGGGTCGAAACAACTGCCAAAACACGCCGTTCATTGATGAAGGCCTCCTTGGTGTCCGCCAGTAAGCCCTCTTTGAGCAGGCGGCGCATTTCTTTGTCAAAATTGCGGTTCACCTGGTTGCGCACCACGCCGATTTTCTGCCGGATCTGGAACAATTCCGGCGAAGCGTCATCCTTGATGGCCCCTTTCCGGTCAAATACCTTATCGATTGCCGCAACAATTTCGGTGTTAAAGTACACTGCCCCAAGCAGCTCATTCAGTTTCGGGTAATCGCTGTCACGTTTATCGAAAAAATGTAAAATGGCATTCACCAGCAGGGAAGCGCGGGCAATACGCACAAAACCTTCCTGTTCCAGTACGGCGTTTTTCACCGGCAGGATTTTCAGCTCTTTTTTCAGCTCGTCAAAATCCAGGGCAGGGAAAGGCTCACCTTCGCTTTTGATATTGTGGAATTCCTGCAAGCGTTCAAGCTCCAGGCGAATCTGGTCGAATTTGCTTCCCGGGACGAGCTTCCGGATGCGTTCTTTAGCCGTTTCACCAATGGCAAAACTTTCCAACCAGTGCAGGATGGTATCGAATTCAAGGTCTTTGAGGCTCTGCTCGTCAAATAACATTTAAGCTTGTTTATTCTTTTCGTTGAGGTATTCCATGTGCTTCTGCATCCGCTTCACCATCCATTTTTTGAAGAAATACATAATCAGCGCCACCACGGGTACCACGTAGTAATAAAGCCAGCGGTTAAATCCTTCCGTAAAGCCGAAATACGTAATCACAACAGTTGACCCGGCTGCCAGCAGCAACCAGAAATAAGACATAATTTTGTTATAAAGCTCCATTTTCTTTGTTTTTAAGGATGATCCGGCCTTGCGGCTTGATGAACTCGTAGGTCGAAAAATCCTGTTTGGTGCGTACCCCTTTGCCATAAAATAAAGCTTCGGGCGTGCGGATAGTCACTAAATTATCTGTAAAAATAGTACTATCTTTTTGATTCCAGAAGAGTTGCTCGGTTTCGAGGCGCTGTTTTTTCTTTTCGTTAAAAAGCTGGACCGAGTCGCGCACAAACATCCGGCCTTCACTTTGGTGGATTTCGCCGTATAAAGCAGTCAGCACGGAAACAACTTCTCCCGCTTCATTGAAGAACTTAACTTCGATCCCGTCTTTCAGTTTCACGACCGGCTGCGGTTTGGAATAGGTTTCGGCCAGCTTGGCGAAAACTTCCACTTTGGCGTAGCCGCTGTCGGTGTAGAAAACATGCAGGTTTTTGGTCCGTTCATCCGGGTCGCCCGATTTGTAAGATACTTTTTTGATGGTCTCCAGGTCGTTGACGCAAGCAAATAACATCAGTGTAATGCCGGAAAGCAGGAGGGAAGTAAATACGCTATGTCTGC
>CBINGV010000395.1:0-3055 GCA_966250255.1 uncultured Flavobacteriales bacterium
AGGAAATCAGGATCCAGGCAGCTATTTCAGGAAACGAAGAATTGTTTTTAAAAGAACTTTGGAGAAATTAGGAACCTCACAGGCTCAGAGCCTCTGCAGGGTCCCAGAATAACAGATTAAAATCTACTACTCGATCATTTGAAACCTGGATGCCTTCCGCTTTCAGTTTCAATTCCATTTCATCCGGGTCGTTAAAATGACTTTTACCAGTCAGGTAGCCGTTACGGTTAACGACCCGGTGAGCAGGAACACCCGGCACATTCGCCGATGCGTTCATTGCCCATCCGACCATCCGGCTCGAGCGTTTCGCTCCCAGGAAAGCTGCGATTGCACCAAAACTGGTGACACGCCCCTCCGGAATCTCGCGGACAACGGCGTAAACATTCTCAAAAAAATCCTTGTTTTTCTCGCTCAGTTTGATGCTGGACATGCTTTCTCGTTTTATTCTTTCAAATTTAAACTATTTTCCCTGTAACAAAAGTAATTTTGTATAGTTATAGGCAAAAAAAGCCATGAACACAAAGTCTCACGAACACCGCTTTTTCAATTACAAAGGGGTGAGCAGAACGATAATTGCCTTACTAAGCCTGACTTTAACTACAAGCGTCTTCGGACAGGAACAAACGGAAAGCGATAGCACCACGTTGCATGACCAGCTTTTTGCTGCGATCAAAGTGCTCCCCAACCCCACCAGCGAAATCCTGTTTATCCGCAATGGCGAGGACATCACCTCTTATCAGCTTTTCAACATGAGCGGACAAAAGATCCAGGAAAGCAAAAACAACCCGCAGGTGATTTCTTTAATTGACGAAGAAGCCGGTTTTTACCTGCTTATCCTCGAGATCAAAGGTATTTTTAAGACTTACCGGGTACAGAAATATTAGGCCCGCTTCGCGGGATTCGAAGATTTTGTGGATTCGAAAACAGTTTTCGAATAATGCCACGATAATTCCTTTTCTCGTTGAACCAAACAAAAAGCACGGTGTATGATAGGGCATGAAACGCATGCTTATCCTATTTTTGTTGTCTTCCTTCCCGCTTTTCAGTCAAGATGTGCTGGTCCTGGGTCGTAAAATCGAACTGAAATCCGGTCTTGATACCGTGCGTTTTGAATTCCAGGACAGCCTTAACAAAAAGGAATTACATGTTTACGATGCGATTTTTATTTTTTCAACCGCCAATAGTTTCCTCAGCCCAGAAGGAGAAAAACAGCTGATCGATTTTGTAAACGCCGGCGGGAATTTGTACCTCGGTGCCGAAAACGAGCCTTTTTCAGCGGAAAGCAACCAGCTGCTTCTCAATATGTTCAACCGTTCATTTTACGGCAATTTCAGCAGCGACAGCCTCGAAATCGATTCTCGCTCCAACTTCAAAGCCTGCGCCTGCGACAAATCCCTGAGCGGTTACACGACCGTTTCTTTCCCGATGGATTACCGCCTGCAGGTTGAAGCCTGGTCGAACGACAACCCGATTATCCTTTCGGGCAGTTTCGGCGCCGGCAAAATCATCATTGACGGCGGTTATTCCCGTTTTTACGATGCCAGCCAGGCTACTGCCCTGCTGGATGAATTTTTGCTATTTTTCTTCCGGGATTGATCCCCGGTTTCCAACCCGGCTCAGTGCTTGAGCTTCCAATTCACTTCCAGTAAATATTCAAGGGTTTCGAGGTGGCGCTTGGCTTCAAAAAGCGTTTCTCCCCAGGCGTAGGTGCCATGATTCCGGATGATGAAGCAGTGATTTGAAAAAGCTTTCTGACGCGCTTTCATCCAGCCGGCAAACTCATTCATATTCTGGCTGTTTTCGATAATCGGGATGGAAAGCTGAGCCTGGTGGGTTTGCTGCCCTTTAAAGCCTTTCTGAATTTCGTAACCTTCGAAAATCACTTCTTCTTCGTATTTCTGTGAATTGAGCACCGCATACACGGAATGGGCATGGAGAATTACCCCTGTTTGCGGGAAAAGATCGTACAAAACACAATGGATAAGGGTTTCGGCCGAAGGCTTGATGCCTTTGTAGGCCTCCGTCACCTGTCCCTGGCGGTCAACGACGATGAAATCTTCTCCTGAAAAGGCCGATTTGTCAATCCCGGAGCGGGAAACATAAATATCACCTGCAAATTTGAAGGAATAATTCGTAGAAGTGGCCGGCGACCAGCCTTTGCTGTGATAATGGCGGATCGTTTGTGCCAATTCCTGTTTCAGCGTGTTCATAGGCTTTGATGTTTGGATAAATTGCGCAGCTCCTCGCTGGTTTGCGAGCTACCATCATGGCTCCAGCCCGGTGGGTTAAACAGGTATTTCAACCTGAGGCTCCAGGGCAAAGGACGTTTCAAATCCCGGACGATGGCCGAAAATTCATGAAAAACCGTTTCTTTCGGATGGGCCGAAACCTGTTTCTGATACAAACCGAATTCCGTTTTGACGTCTGCTTTTTCCGCCTGAAAGGTCCCAAAAAGCTTATCCCAGATAATCAGGCACATGCCCATGTTTTTATCCAGGTATTCGATGTTCGAAGCATGGTGAACGCGATGGTGGGAAGGCGTCACTAAAATATGTTCCAGGAAACCGAGCTTGCCCACAAAATTGGTATGGAGCAAAACGCCATAGGTTTGAGTGACGGAAAAAACAATGAAAAGGTCGAAGGGTTTGTAGCCCAGGAAAACCAGCGGTAAAAACCATAAAAAGCGGTATACCGGCTGGAAAACCGAAGAACGAAAACCGGTAGTGAGATTAAATTTCTCAGAAGAATGATGCGTGACGTGCACCGCCCAGAAGAGGCGGATCATGTGCTCGGAGCGGTGAATCCAGTAAAAAATCAGGTCTTCAAACAGGAAAAGGCTCAGCCAATAAAACCAAGGCGTGGTATGCAGGTCGAACAAGCGCACATCATAGGCAAAAAAGAGGCAAAACACGCTGATCCCGCGCATCAGGAGATCAATCCCCATGTTACTGAACATCAGGTAAACATTCGTGAGCGTGTCTTTGATCGAATAATTTTCTTTCTGACGCCAATGCTCCGAATTCGACAGGATTATCTCGGCCGAAATCAGAATTAC
>CBINGV010000396.1:0-3053 GCA_966250255.1 uncultured Flavobacteriales bacterium
ACCAGGAAATTGGGGTGGTGCCGGATATCCTGCTCGAAGATTTGTATTCGCAGCTTTCGTATTACCTCGAATCGCAGGAAAAATACCACCTCAAAAACGACAGCACCTCCAAAAAAACGCTCTATAAAAGCTACACCGGTTTTCCATACGATAAGCTGAGCGAAGCAGAAAAAACGCGGATCAGCAATTCGGCTGCCCTGAAGGAATTAAAAAAACAGGCAACGCTGATGGGCAATAGGGTCCAGGGTGATGCAAAAATCCCGCTCGACCTGGACGGATATTGCGCCTACGCGAAAGCAAACCGGGTTTTCTGGGACGAGATTTATGCGAAGGAAAAACAGGAAAACCCGGATATACAGGTGAACAACCATTCCCTGACCCAAAAGTTTATGGGCTTTTCCGAACGGGAGAAAAAATTTCACGAAGGGCTCAAAAAGGACTTGCAGCAAGATATTATTCTGCACGAAACCTTTCTAATATTCAAAGATTTACTTACATTTGGCCAAAATAAATAAAGCACTATGAAAAAGATTGTATGCTGTATAGCTCTCGGATTAAGTTTTGCATTGAACGCGCAGAGCCCTGTGGATTACATGACCCAGATCAGTTCCGAATTCAAAGCCATCCAGGGTGCCACCTGGGATTACACCAAAAGCGTTGCTAAAAACAAAAGCGCCCGCAAGGTGGATAAAAACCGTGTGGAGCTCATCAAAACCATTTCAGCTTCGATTGAAAAAGTAAAGAAAATCGGCGATTTTAAAGGAGAAACCTATTACCGGGATTCCATTCTTTCTTACCTGGTGATGAACAAGGCCGTGGTTTCCCACGATTATGAAAAGATCATGAACCTGGAAGAAATTGCCGAGCAATCCTACGATTTGATGGATGCCTACATGGCGGCGCAGGAAGCAGCGAGCGACAAGCTCTCCGAAGCCGGTGAAATGGTCGATGCGGTTGAAAAGCGCTTTGCCTCCGAGAATAACATCAACCTGATCGAAAGCACGGACAAAATCAGCCTCAAGCTGAAAAAAGCTTCCGAAGTGTTCGATTATTACAACCCGGTTTACCTGATTTTTTTCAAATCCTACAAACAGGAAGCTTATCTTTCCGAAGCACTCAGTAAAGGCGATGTTTCCGGGATGGAACAAAATAAATCGAGCCTCGCTTCTTTTGCACAGGAAGGCCTCGATAAGCTCGCCGCCATCAAGGATTACAACGGCGACCCAAGCCTGAAGGCTGCTTGTACGGACATGTTGAAATTTTACCTCGATGAGGCCGAGAAACACTACCTCGTGCTGATTGATTTCCAGACGACCAAAGAAGCGTTCGAGAAGGCTAAAACCCAGATCGATTCCAAAAAACCGAATGAACGCACCCAGGCGGATGTGGACAATTACAACGCTATGGTGAAAGAATACAACAACAAAACGGCCGAGTACAACAGTACGATCAACGACCTAAACAACCGTCGTTCGAAATTGCTGAACAACTGGAACAATACCAGCGCCAATTTCACCAACAAGCACATTATGCAATAAGAAAAATTGTTAAAACCATACGAAAAGGGGAGCTTGTTGAAAAGGGCTCCCCTTTTTTTGTCTGTTTATTTCATTACATTTGAACGAATTTGGGCAAGATGCACTACTTCCGATTATATTTGAATTCATTCCGCGGGCTGAGCCGCGAAATCTGGTTTCTGGCCCTGGTGACTTTCGTGAACCGGGCGGGAACGATGGTGGTGCCTTTCCTGAGCATTTACCTCAAAAAAAGCCAGCATTTTTCATACAGTGAGGTCGGCTGGATCATGTCGGCTTTCGGCTTGGGTTCGATGGCCGGCGCCTGGCTGGGCGGAAAGCTGGTCAGCCGGATCGGCTTTTACAAAGTCATGTATGGCAGCTTGTTCCTGTCGGGAATACTTTTCGTGTGCGTGCAGTTTGTCCATGGCCTCGTGCCGCTCTGCATTGCCGTATTTTTCCTGATGCTGGTCGCGGATTCCTTCCGACCGGCTTCCTATGTGGCGATCAATGCTTATTCGAGCGAAGAAAATAAAACCCGTTCGTTTTCGTTGCTGCGCCTGGCGGTAAACCTCGGTTTTTCCCTTGGGCCGGCGATGGGCGGGATCATCATTCACCGGACAGGTTATTACGCTTTATTCTGGCTGGACGGGATTACCTGCATCCTGGCTGCGATCATGTTGCTGAGCCTTCTGAAGGAGCGAAAAGAACAGAAAGCAAAAATACAGGCAGAAAAGCAAAGTGCCTCGCCTTACCGCGATTATCCCTACCTGCTTTTTGTGTTTGTCGTGTTCCTGATCGGATTTGCCTTTTTGCAGTTCTTTTCAACAATGCCTTTGTATTATAAAGAAGCGCACCTGCTGAGCGAAAACCAGATCGGTCTGCTGATGTTTATGAACGGCTTTTTGATTTTCGTGGTCGAAATGCCGATGATCAAATTCATCGAAACCCGCGGCTTTTCTGTTTTTAACGTGTTAATCATCAGCATGCTGATCCTGGCTTCCAGTTTCCTGGTGCTCAACTTTTTCTCCTGGCCGGGCATCCTGGTCATCAGTATGTTATTTATGACTTTTGGGGAAATGTTCAATTTTCCCTTCATCAATTCGATTTCCATGAAGCGGGCGATGGGTAAAAATACAGGCGATTACATGGCCCTGTTTACGATGGCTTTTTCCCTGGCGCATATCCTGGCACATAACTCAGGCATGCAGCTGGTGCGGACGATCGGCTACGGCGGAACCTGGTACATCATGGCCGGGGTTTTGCTTTTTGGCATTGTCCTGATCTTCTGGTACAAGCAAATTACGAAAAAAGAAAACCATGAACTGGAAAAAAACGAGCCTTAAAACCATCCGGATCATTCTCAAAAGCATCGCTTTTTTCATCCTCTTTGTGCTGTGTTACATGACAGCAGCCTATGCCATGTCGCGCGTGAAAGTGCCTTCCGAACGGATCAAAGAAAAAAAGGACGTAAGGATTTATGTGCTTTCCAACGGGGTGCATACAGACATCGTGGTACCGGTGCGAAACAGGCAGATC
>CBINGV010000397.1:0-3046 GCA_966250255.1 uncultured Flavobacteriales bacterium
CTCGGTATCGATCACGAGAAAAGCTTCTACATTTTTAGTGAATTCTTCTTTTTGCCCGTTGAAATAAGTCACGCGGGAACCTTCGTAACGGAAAGGCTTGATCAGCTGTTTACATTCGTATTTATACGTATTGATCCGCGCGTCGAAGGAGCTTCCGTTATCCACCACCGGCGTTGTACTTAAAAAGAGGAAAGCCAGTACAAAAAGGGATGAGAGCAGTGTGAGTTTTTTCATAGTGTGTTATTTTACAATATAGGTTCTCAGGTCTTTGATTTTGGCAGCCAGGTTTCTGAATTCCTCCGGGGTCAGTTTCGGGGAAACGAATGTAGAGCTTTTTGAGGCGGTTTTTACGGATTCAAAACCGTCATAAGTTGCCTGGATATCTTCCAGACGTTTGATCACACTGGACAATATCTCGTCGGAAGTCGGGTAGGTTTTGAGGCCTTTCACGATGTTTTTCAGGAGGTTAATCTGGTCAACAATGGTTACCGGCAGGTTGGACTCCGGGTTTTGCTCAATGTCTTTAATCCCGAGGTACATTCCTTCCACCCAGGCGCCGGCAAACTGCACAACGGAGAGGTAACGGATGTCGTTATCGTCCATGTATTCTTCGGAGCGCTCCTGGATGTCATAGATCAGGTCTTCGATCACCTCCATGTTGTTGAGGTTCTTATCAAATTTTTCGATGATTTTTTTGTCGGAGAACACCGGCTTGAGGCCAACACCGTTCCCCAGTTCCTGGATGGCTTTGAGGTATTCGCGGGCTTCCTGCGATTTTTCGTTGATGGCGCTGTAAGCCAGGTCGGTTGAATATACGCCCAGGTTCAATAACTGTTTTACTTTTGACTGGTAGTTCGCTTTGTTTGACGCTGGGTTGGTAGCTCCCGGAGTATACTTCAAACCCGCAGCCTGGAAAGCCTTTGCCAGGGAAATCGGTTGAGGCAAAACGAAGTCGTAATCGTCCGAATTAAACGTATTTTCGGTTTCGGCAACCACCTTGGCTGTCTTCCCGTCTTTCTCTTCGCTGCCACCGCACGAAACGAGGCTCAAACCGGCTGATACAAGTAAAAAAGTATATTTTGACTTCAACATATAATTAAAATTTGGGACTAAAGTAACGAAAAAAAATCTTTAAACCAGTCAATTGCAATTGAGATTTTCTATTTTTACTAAAAATATGGAATGAAACAAGTGCCTTTCCTGACTATTGCTGTTTTCTTCTGCCTGGGGATCGTTTTGTCCGCTTATTTTCCGCTTTCCATTTTCATTAACCTTGCCCTGCTGAGCTTTTTGCTCGTCCTTTACTTCGCCACCGAATACCTCAGCCTATTTAAAACGCAGGTACCGGTAAAAACGTTGGGACTGATGCTGCTTTGCCTGGCGGGCGGCTACAGTTTTTATAACCTCAGCTCTAAGGAAAATTATGCTTTTTCACTTGAGAACAATTACCTGAAAGGCGATCTGATGCTGGGGAAAATCACCGGTAAAAGCAAAACATCGGGCAGCTATGCCAAATGTGAGTTTGAAATAAACGCCCTGATCCGAAACCACGATACCATCCGCATCGATGACAAAGCCGTTCTTTTCCTGAAAGGTGCGCAAAACCTGCAGGATTTTGATGTCTGTCTGATACAGACCGATTTGAGCCCGGTTAAAAACAAGTCCAATCCCGGCGAATTTGATTCGGAATATTTCTGGAAACACAAAGGAATTGCTTACATCGGTTTTGCCGATGAACAAAGCTATGCGAAGATCGGGAAATCCGACCCGCCTCTTTTTTATATGTTTGTTGAACTGAGGAATTACTTTTCCGCCATACTTGACAGGCACCTGAGCGGCGATGAGCTTGGTGTTGCAAAAGCACTTATTCTCGGCGACCGCAGCTCGCTGGACGCAGAGATCACCGGGAAATTCGGCAATACGGGTGCGATGCATATCCTGGCGGTTTCTGGTCTGCATGTCGGGATTTTAATCCAGATCCTGACCGCCTTTTTCGGCCTGTTCAAAAAATGGATCTCTAAAAACCGGGCGATCCTGCTTGCCCTGGCTTTGGTTTGGGTGTATTCCCTGCTGACCGGGTTTTCGGCATCGGTGGTGCGCTCGGTTGTGATGTTCAGCCTCCTGGTCGGCAGCCAGCTGCTCGAACGGAATTACAACAATTATAATGTCCTCGCTTTTTCAGCCGTGGTGATCCTGATCTGGAACCCGCATTTTTTATTTGACATCGGTTTTCAATTGTCTTACCTGGCGATGCTTGGGATTTTTATGTTTTACAAACCCCTGGGCAAGCTTGTTTATTTCAAAAACAAAATCCTGCGGCTTGCCTACGAAGGAACTATGGTTGGGATAGCTGCGCAGATCATGACCGTGCCCCTGACCATTTACTACTTCCACCAATTCCCGAATTATTTTATCCTTACCAACCTTGGGTTAATGGTTTTTTCCTTCGTGGTACTGGTCCTGGGTGTTTCGCTTTTTTCAACGGCATTTTTATCCTTTTTAGCCCAGATTTTCGCCTGGTTGCTTTCCTTTTCGCTCACGGTCATGCTGCTCATTATTCATTACATTGACGCTTTGCCGGGTGCCGTTTCATCGGGTTTTGTATTAAATCCCTTTGCCGTTTTGCTGCTTTTTGCACTTATTTTATTGCTGTTTTATGCGCTTTATGCCCAACGTATGCGCCTGTTGCAGTTTGTATTGGTAAGCTCAACCCTGTTTGTGATTGCTGTTGTATATGTGCGCTATTCCGGAATCACTTCCCGGCAGCTTTGTTTTTTCCAGTCGAACAGGCCGGTTTTCGTGGTCAAGCTGGACCAACGTAGTTTTGTGTTTTACGCCGATAAAAACAACAATCCCAAACAAGCCCTGTTCCTTGGCAAAAGTTTCCAGAAAATCTACCCCGCCGATTTGCAATTGATCGAAATTTCCAACAAAAAAGAAACGCAAATTAAATACGGTAGGGACAATATTCACATCCGGCGCGAAAAAGGAGGCTATGACATTCGGGTGAATGACAGAAGCTATTTTTACATGACATCCCTGGACC
>CBINGV010000398.1:0-3031 GCA_966250255.1 uncultured Flavobacteriales bacterium
GAGGGTCATGTGGATGTCGATCGCTGGGACACCAACGGCATCCATCATCCCGACTTCTACCGGGGCTGCAAAAGCCTTGTGGAGTATTTTCCCGGAATTACAGGGTAAAATGTCGGGAAGCAGCCTGCGGGTACCGGTTTCGGATGGCAGCATCACTGAAATTACCCTCGTTGTCAAAAATAAAATCACCGTAGAGGAAATCAATGCGGCTTTTAAACAGGCAGCCGAAGGTAAATTAAAGGGCATTGTCCGCTATACCGACGAACCTTTGGTTTCAGCAGATATTGTAGGTGACCGTAACAGCGTGATTTTCGACAGCGAGCTGACCGTCGTTACCGGCAACATGGTGAAACTTGTCGGCTGGTATGACAATGAGGCAGGCTATTCGGCTCGTTTGCTGGATTTGGCTATGAAAGTGTAAAACTGAAAATGGAATTTACTTCCCCCTTTGGAGGGGGATAGAGGGGGAGGATTCTATACTGATAAACGTTTTGTCACCCCTCTTTAATCTCCCCTGCGCCATCGCTAAAGCTTTTGCGTTTGCGGCATGCGATCAAGGGGAGAAATTTAATATTTTTGCGCTAATAATGATTCAGAATTAAGAATGAGAGGTTCTCAATTCTCCATCTTACCCTGTGATAATACGCGAAAAAATCTGCAGTAAATTCGGTGTTTCAAAGGTGGAATCGGCGCTTACGATGTGGGCTTCGTCTTTCTGGAGGTGTACATCCGTGCTTTCTTCCTGGATGTAGCTTTCTTCCTTGCTGTCGTCTGTTGGTTTCCCGGGCTGGATATCGGACGTAGAGCTCTTCGTTACCCTAAACTGCTTGTCGTTGATCTTATTGAGGATACTGATGAGGCGATCGACGCTGATTTTGTCCTGGTCAAAAGCAATGCTCACCCTGTTTTCTTTGCGGTCGCTTTCGAAATCGAACTCGCAGGATTGCACGGCGTTGGTGTTCATCAGCTCTTTGCGGATACTGCTGCCGCAGCCTTTTTCACACATCATGCCTTCGATTTTGGCGGAAAGCATTTTATCAGCTTCGACTTTGTCGGTTTTGATCAGGATATGACTTTTCTTTTTTTCGTGTTTCACGATTTGTGGCCTGGAGCCGCCGGAACAGGAAAAAACTCCGGATAAGAGCACGAGCAGGAAAAACGGGCTGAGTATTTTCATATCCATAATTTTCTCAAAGATAGGATTTAAAATCGAGAATTCTTCCACAAAAATTGTTAAAGTTGATATATCAATAAAAAACGCGTATAAATACCTGTTCCGGGTTTACATCGGGCAAAAGCGGGTATTTGGCCGTGAATTGCGCCAATTAACACGGATGGATTTTGTATTCCTTGTGTTCTATTCGAGGCCTTTCAAAAGGTCGCCCATGAACGATTTTTGTCAGAATCCCTTCTTTTTCCTAACTTTGCCGCATGAAAACAAAGACACTCCGGAAGAATAAGGTGAATGTAGTAACCCTGGGCTGCTCCAAAAATTTATTTGACTCTGAAGTCATGATGGCCCAGCTGAAGGCCAATAAATTCGAGGTAGAGCACGAATCCCTGAGTGACGACGCGGAAATTGTGATCATCAATACCTGTGGCTTTATCGATAATGCCAAGCAGGAATCCATCGATACCATTTTGCGTTACGCCGAGGCCAAAAACGAAGGCCAGGTAGACAAGCTTTACGTAACCGGTTGTTTGTCGGAGCGTTACAAAGACGACCTGGAACAGGAAATCCCGGAAGTGGACGCTTTTTTCGGTACCCGCGAATTGCCGCGTTTGCTCAAAACCCTCAAAGCGGACTATAAAAAAGAACTTATAGGCGAGCGTTTGCTGACGACGCCTTCTCATTTCGCTTATTTTAAAATTGCCGAGGGCTGCGACCGCCCATGTTCGTTCTGCGCCATCCCGCTGATGCGCGGCAAGCACGTTTCGACACCGATCGAAGAGCTGGTGACTTCGGCTAAAAGCCTCGCGGCACAAGGCGTGAAAGAATTGATGCTCATTGCCCAGGATTTGACCTATTACGGGCTGGATATTTACAAAAAACGCAACCTCGCTGAGCTGATCCGTGAGCTTTCCAAAGTGGACGGGATCGAATGGTTGCGCCTGCATTATGCTTTTCCGGCCGGTTTCCCGATGGATGTGATTGATGAAATCCGCGACAATCCGAAAGTGTGCCTGTACCTCGATATGCCTTTACAGCACGGCTCGACCAAAATCCTGAAATCGATGCGCCGCGGCATTACCCGCGAAAAAACCGAAGAGCTGGTGAACACCATCCGCGAGCAGGTTCCGGGCATTGCCATCCGCACCACGCTGATTGCCGGCTACCCGGGCGAAACGGAAGAAGATTTCCGGGAAATGTACAGCTTTGTAGAACGCATGCGCTTTGAGCGTCTCGGGATTTTTACCTATTCCCACGAAGAAAATACACACGCTTACTCTCTCGAAGACGATGTGCCGGAAAAAACCAAGCGCGAACGCGCCGACCAGGTGATGGAGCTACAGGCTGGGATCAGCTACGAACTCAACCAGCAGAAAGTAGGGAAAACCTTCAAGGTGCTGTTCGACCGCGCCGAGGGCGACTATTTCATTGGCCGCAGTGAATTTGACTCACCGGAAGTGGACAACGAAGTGCTTGTGAAAAAAACGGAAGCCAACCACGTGCGGATCGGTGATTTTGCCAACGTCCTGATCGAATCGGCAGACCATTATGATTTGTATGGGAAGATTGTTTAATGAAACAGAATAACATATTTCACCGTGTCATTGATCGTGATCACGGTCGAATCTAAATCCGTCCCCGTTGCAAGGTCAGAAAGGTAATGGGTTCCGCTTTTTAAAGTGTCTTCCTGCATGTTAAGGTCACTTTGGCCTATCCCGGTAAAAAATACCTTCGTCCCCCATTGGGTAACACAATATACGTGGTCTGCTTTGATGGCATGGAATATAGGTGAACCATCCGGCCCGCAAGCTAATCCTTTCCAGGTGTATCCTCCATCTTTGGTATACAAGACATCTAATG
>CBINGV010000399.1:0-3012 GCA_966250255.1 uncultured Flavobacteriales bacterium
GCCAGCGGGATAGCAAAGCCCATTTTCGGGCGCAGCATCATTTCTTCCGGGATGTAATCATGTACAATGTCTTTCAGCAGGATTTTGCGTTTCCCGTTGTGAAATTTATAGGAATCGGGCAGTTGTGCCACGAATTCGATCACGCGGTGGTCGAGGAAAGGTTCCCGGCCCTCAATGCTTGTACTCATCGTGGCGCGGTCCACTTTATGCAAAATATCGTCGTTCAGGTAAGTCTGGTAATCCAGCGAAAGCATCATCGACATCGGCGAGCTGAATTCCGGCAGCGGATTGAAGAAAATCCCGGGATGGCTGATGCGCTTTTTCATCAGGGCTTCCGTTTGTCCGTCGGTAAATTGCTGGCTAAGCGTATAAAAAAGGCTCAGATCGCTTTTCGACTTCAGGATTTCGCGCAGCTTTTCGTAGCGGTTTTCAAAATTCTGCTTTTTGTTGAGGTAGGGCAGGTGCTGCGGCTTGATCAGTTTCGTGGCGTATTTCAGGAACGAAAGGGCGGCGCCCGGTGTTTTGTCCAGCTTATTTTTGAGGTAAACAAAATCCTCGTAGCGGTTGTAGCCCGCAAAAATCTCGTCGCCGCCATCGGCGCTCAAAACAACTTTGACCGATTGCGAGGCCAGTTTGCTCACGTACATCGTAGGCGTAACGCTCGGGTCGCCGAAAGGCTCATCGTAATAATAAGGAATATCGTCAATAATATCGATCAGCTCGTTTTCGGTGCAGTAAAACTCATGGTGCTCCGTGCCGAGGTGGCGGGCAATTTTTTTGGCTTCCGGGGCTTCATTGCGGCTTTCCACATCGAAACCGATCGTAAAGGTTTTGATCTGTTCGCCCGAGCTTTCCTGCAGGATCGAAGTGACGGCCGTGCTGTCATAGCCACCGCTCAGGAACACACCCACAGGCACATCCGAAACCATGCGGTAATTGAAGGCCGAAACGAGTTTTTCCTTTGTTATTTTTTTGGCTTCTTCGAAAGAAAGGTCGAGCTTTTCCGTTTTGTAATAATCCGAAACATCCCAGTAGCACTTTGTCGTCAGCTCCTTGCTGTTGAGGTCAAAGCTCAGGCTATGGCCGGGATTGAGCTTATGCGTTTGCCGGAAAATCGTATAGGGCGTCGGAACCGAGCCATATTGCAGGTAAAGCGCCACCGAATCCAGGTCGATCTCCTTGTTGAAAAAAGGATATTGGTGAAAAGCTTTCAGCTCCGAAGCAAAAAGAAAGTGTTTGCCGTCAAAATAATAATACAACGGTTTCACACCGGCACGGTCACGGATCAGCTCTACTTTATTGTTTTTCCGGTCATAGATGCAAATCGCAAACATCCCGATGAACTTCTGAACGCAGTCCGGTCCCCAGGCTTCGTATGCATGCAGGATCATTTCCGTGTCCGATGAACTGCTGAACGTATGCCCGAGCTGCTCCAGCTCCGCCTTGATTTCCTTGTAGTTGTAAATTTCCCCGTTGAAAACCATCACGTAGTCCTGGTAGAACATCGGCTGGCTGCCCGAAGGGCTCAGGTCAATAATAGCAAGGCGGCGATGGCCGAGGGCCAGGTAAAAACCTTCTTTTTCGCTATCGAAGAAATAATCGGAAGAATCGGGGCCGCGGTGGGCCAGGCTGTCGCTGACGGATACAATGGTGGCCTTCTCTGTTTTTTTCTCAAAATCAACAAAACCCGCTATACCACACATAAAACACTGTAAAATTACAATATTAAGTATTATAAAAGCATAAATTTTAAGGTTTGAAAAAAAAAATATAATTTTACCCTTGGAATGGTTAGCAATTTTTTATTTCACAGGGTTAGCACGGAAACTGACAATTTATGGGAACCGATGTCGCCTGCCCTGTTTGAAAAAAGCATCAGCTACATTGCGAAAAACTTCGAGGTGCACACCATCGAGGACATTGTCCGGGAAGGAATCAGCGCCCGAAGCAAAAAGCTGGCTACCATTACCTTCGACGACGGCTACAAGGACAATCTTGAATTTGCAGCCCCCATCCTGGAGAAATATGGCTGTAAAGCTTCTTTTTATGTGGTAACGGAATGCATCGACCAAAACAAGCCGACCTGGACCTATGAGCTCGATTTTATTTTCCAGCATGCCCACATGGAGCAGATCGTATTGGATTATGCTTTCCTGCCGGCCGAGCTGCGCAAAGGCATTTTCAAAAGCGAAAAGGAAAAAATGAGCTATGCTGCCCGTCTGAAGCCTTTTCTGAAAACCATTGGTCATGTGGAACGCAATACGGTGCTGGATGAGCTTACCCTGCGTTTTTCCGGCGTGGTCCTGCCGCAAATCATGATGAGCTGGGACGACCTGGCCGAATTGGTCCGCCGGGGTCACACAGTCGGTTCGCATTCGCACACCCACCCGATGCTCGGAACGATCAAAAATGAAGAAGAAAGCTATTATGAGCTCAAAACTTCCTTCGATCTCATCCGTGAAAAACTCGGTTTTGCCCCGCAAACAATTTCTTACCCGCTCGGCAGCTACGATGAAACAGTGGCCCGCCAGGCAAAGGAAATTGGCTACCAGCTGGGGGTTACGGTAAAACAATTGATCTACGAGCCAGCGAAAGACGGACTCTTTGAAATTCCGCGCATCGAGCTCTACAGTGAATCCTGGCTGAAAACCAAACTCCGCATTACCAACCGCCTGGAGCAAATTAAAAAATTAATCCGCTATAAATGAAACTGCTGCTGCTCATCGGGGCCAACCCGAACCATACTGCTTTTGCTGCACGGATCCAGGCAGAATACCCGGATGCCGATGTACATGTCGTGGTCGAAAAGCGCGTTTCTACTCAAAAGCGGAGCCTGAAACAGTTGTTTTCCAAAGTGCTCGAAAAGCTGCTCGTTTCGAAGGTGGACCAGGCTTGGTTTCAGTTGATGGAGCATTACAGGCAGCCGCAGTTTGCTTTGCAGGAAAAAAACATCCACCGGGTTTCGGACGTCAATTCGGAAGAAGTTTATGAATTGGTAAAACAAATTGCCCC
>CBINGV010000400.1:0-2981 GCA_966250255.1 uncultured Flavobacteriales bacterium
TATCGTATTACAACCGGTGCGGCTAACCCGGACAAGGGAGAAGTGTCTTTCGAAGTCTACGAGATGATTACCGAAAAAGACGACAAAGGCCAATACAAGAAGGTGAAGAAAGTATTGATCTCTTCACAGGATACCGAATCCAATACAGTTGAGTTTACAACGGATAAAGGACGTAAATTAATGATTAACGTAACTTATGAAGGTGGTGATGAAGACAACAAAAAGCCGGAGTGCGTGGCTGTCCTGATCGAAGACAAGAAAACAACCAAAATTGGTTACTAATTTGTAAAACACATTGGAAAAGGCCTTCCGTCACATGTAACGGAAGGCCTTTTTTTAGTTATAGCTGACGATGAATAGCGAATCCCAGATCATCGAACGGGCCAAAAACTCCCGCTCCATTATCATTACCGCACACAAATCACCTGATGGCGACTCCATCGGGAGCAGCCTGGCCCTCTACCATTTTCTGCGGAAACTGGGATTGAATGTCAGCGTCTGCCATCCCGATCCGGCCCCCAAATTTTTACAGTGGCTCGAAGGCGCCGGCCAAATTTTCAATTTTGAAGAAAACGAAGCGGAAATAACCCGACGTTTTGCCGAAGCCGACCTGATCTTCAGCCTCGATTACAATGCGCCATCGCGCCTGGGTGAAAACATGGCCGCTTTGCTCAGCGCCTCCTGTGCTTTTAAAGTCATGATCGATCACCACCTCGAGCCCGATGATTTTGCGGACATCATGATCAGCGATACCGCCGCCTGCTCGACCTGCCAGCTTATTTACCGCCTGATCACCCATTCAGGACACAATGAGCTGATCGATCCATTGATTGGAACGGCTATCTATCTCGGAATTATGACCGACACCGGTTCTTTCCGCTTCAATTCCGTTAAGCCGGAAACCCACCGGATTATTGCCGACCTCCTTGAAAAAGGTGTTAAAAACGATTTCATCCACGAACAAATTTTTGATGTAAACACGCCGGAGCGGCTTAAATTGCGCGGCTTTGCAACCGCTGAAAAACTAGTCATTCTCGAAGAGCTCAAAACCGCTTATATTTCCCTGACCGAAGAAGAGCTGGCGCGTTTTCACCACGAAAAAGGCGACACAGAAGGGCTGGTCAACGTTGCCCTTTCCGTCCTCGGGATCAAGATTGCAGCTTTCTTCTCTGAAAAAGACGGCGAGGTTAAAATCTCTTTCCGTTCGAAAGGCAATGATCATCCGGTAAACAAACTCGCCAACGAACATTTTTCAGGCGGGGGTCATGCCAATGCGGCCGGCGGTAAATTTACCGGATCGCTGGAGGATGCAATTGCCCGTTTTATTCAAATTTTACCCGGATATGTTGCGTAAAGTCTTTTTCTTTCTCCCCGTTTTAGCCTTTCTTTCCTGTGGCGGCGAAGAGCCGGAAATGAAAGAAAAAGAAATCGACTGGTCGACCGAAAAATCAACGAAAATGAACCAGGATTTTGCTATCGAGGAGGAATTGCGCATCAAAATGTTCCTTGCAGACCGACCCTCCTGGAAAACCACTAAAACAGGCTCAGGCCTGCGCTATTACATTTACGAAGCAGGCAAAGGCCCAAAAGCCGAAAGCGGTATGATCGCCCTGGTGAAGTACAAAATTGAGCTGCTCGACGGCACCCTCTGTTACCAAACGGAAGCCAATGAAACCGAAGATTTTAAAATAGACAACAGCGAAGTGGAAAGCGGCGTGCAGGAAGGCATCAAAAAAATGCATGTAGGCGATAAAGCGAAACTGATCCTTCCGAGCCACATTGCTCATGGCTTGACCGGCGACATGGCACAGATCCCGCCGTTGAGCACCCTGGTTATTGACTTAGAATTAATTTCCCTCAGAAAATGAAATACCTGTACTTTACGTTTGCTTTACTCCTTTTGGTTTCCTGTAAACCCGAAGGCGTTGAAGAAGAAAAAAATGCCGGTAACCCGGAAATAATCAACGGCATCTCCAAAAAGGAACGCGAAGAGGAAATGAAACGCCTGAGCCTGAAACCGATCAAAAAAATCGGGGACAAAAAACTTTCCAACGGAATAAAGATCACCTATTTCATTCATGGTGAAGGCCCTAAACTCCAAGATGGAGAAGTGGCCAAGATCAACTACGAAGTGTTGCTGAAAGACGGCAAAATGGTGGACGGAAACAAATTACTTAACAAAGAATGGCTGCCCTTCCTGGTCGGTTTCGGGATGCAAACCCCGGGCTGGGACATCGCTTTCCGCGAATTGAAAGTGGGCGATTTTGTTGAAATTTACCTGCCGGGTGATATGGCCCGCGGAAAAAATGGTATTAAAGGCCTCATTCCGCCGAATGCTGAGAATTTTATCCGCATCAAGGTGGTGGGGACCCTGAAACCTACAAAAGTGATTGACGGCACCAAAGTATGGCTCCTGGAAGAAAACAAAGACCACAAGCCGCTCGCCAATGAAGAAAGCGAGATCATTTTCCATTACATGGTAGGCAGCAAATCCAGGCCGCATTACGACATCAGCTACACGCGAAATCAGCCTTATCTCTTCCGTTTTTCAGACTTTGGTATCGTAAAAGGCCTCAAAAAAGCGTTAATTAATGCTAAAAAGTCAGATAAAATGTGGGTTCTCATACCACCGGCCGAAGCCTACGGCAGCAAGGGCTTACAGGATTTGGTGAAACCCAACGAACCGGTCTTTTACGATATTTTTGTGCTTGATGTTCAGTAATATGTGAGAAATATTCATTAATTTCGCGTATTTGAAAATTTATCGGGCTGTTTACAACTTTAAAAAAGAAACTTGCAAACGGATTCCGACATTAAATTTGTAGAATATGAAAAAAGTTATCGGAACCTCCCTGCTACTCTTAGTTAATCTTCTTTCTTTCGGGCAAATTGCACTGGATACGATTGAAAGCAGTCAAGGCAGAATGGTCATCTATTCCGACCGCACCTGGGAGCTGGTTTCCGATATCGGTTTTGACGGG
>CBINGV010000401.1:0-2980 GCA_966250255.1 uncultured Flavobacteriales bacterium
AGCTTTTGAAAGCGTAACTCAAGGGCATAATCCATGCTGCAAAATTACGCTAAAAAACCGGCCGGAGCCTGCTTTTTGAAAAGAAATGCCGGCGCTACCCGCTAAATTGATTTTTTAAACGTAACTTTGCGGCATTATTTCGGGGCAAAAACTGTCTTTAGTCTTTGATCCTAAGTCTAATAGTCTGGAAAAATGGAAATTCTCAACGGTAAAGAAACAGCAAAATCCATCAAGGAAGAAATCGCACTCGCGGTCAGAAAACGCAAAGAAGAAGGAAAAAAAATCCCCCACCTGGCGGCTATTCTCGTCGGGATGGACGGTGGTTCAATGACCTACATCAACAACAA
The DNA here is from genome assembly GCA_966250255.1 of uncultured Flavobacteriales bacterium. GTDB lineage: Bacteria > Bacteroidota > Bacteroidia > Flavobacteriales_D > Crocinitomicaceae > M2408. The sequence continues at coordinate 348 of CBINGV010000401.1, forward strand.
GTTGAAGTCCTGTGAAGAATGTGGCTTCGAAAGTACGCTGATGCGTTACGACAGCTCCGTTTCCGAGGAAGTCCTGCTGAACAAGATCCAAAGCCTGAACGAAGATAAAAGCATCGATGGTTTTATCGTTCAGCTGCCTTTGCCGCCGCACATTGACGAAATGAAAGTGACCCTGGCTATCGATCCGCTCAAGGATGTGGATGGCTTTCACCCGATGAACCTCGGCAAGATGGCGCTTAATCTGCCCTGCTTTATTTCGGCTACTCCTGCCGGGATCATTGAGCTGATGAAACGAAACAACATCAAAACGGCCGGTAAAAACTGTGTGATCATCGGCCGCTCCAATATCGTGGGCATGCCGCTCAGTATTTTGCTTTCCCAGAACGCCGACCCCGGTAATTGTACGGTGACTTTGGCCCACAGCCAAACCCAGAACCTCTCGGAAGTCACCCGCACAGCCGATATACTGATTGCAGCCGTAGGGCAGCCGGGCTTCGTTACAGCGGATATGGTGAAAGAAGGCGCCGTGGTGATCGATGTAGGCACCACCCGCGTAGAAGATCCCACAAAAACTGCAGGCTGGCGTTTGTCCGGCGATGTGAAATTCGACGAAGTATCCCCGAAATGTTCTTTTATCTCCCCGGTTCCGGGTGGAGTGGGACCGATGACCGTTGCTTCGCTGATGATCAACACGCTCAAAGCCATGGAGCTTAAAGGGAAGTAAGGAGTTATGGAGTTTTAAGTTGGTAAGTGTAAGTCTTGAGTTTTTCTACACACTCATGTCTCAAATCCCAAACGAACAAACCACATAGTAGATTGGCATAATCTGCGAAACAAATCTGCGTGTTCTGGGGGAAATTCATGAAATCTGCCGGAAAAAATGTAATTTTGATGAACGAAACAGGACATTGAAAGCATGATTCAGACAAAGCTCAGCGTTAACATCAACAAAATTGCCACCTTACGGAATTCCCGCGGGGGAAATGTTCCGAATGTGGTGCAGGTTGCCATTGATTGTGAGCGCTTCGGCGCCCAGGGAATTACGGTGCATCCGCGCCCCGATGAGCGTCATATCACGAAACAGGATGTATACGATCTGAAAAAAGTTGTGACGACCGAGTTCAACATCGAAGGTTTTCCTGATCAGCGCTACCTCGACCTGGTGGGCGAAATCCGCCCGGCACAGGCGACTTTGGTCCCTGATCCGCCGAATGTGCTGACCTCCGATGCCGGCTGGGACACGAAAAAACACCTTGATTTCTTACAGGAAACGATTGCCGGGCTTAAATCCCAGGGAATCCGCACCTCGATTTTCGTAGATACAGAATTGCAGAACATCGAATATGCCGCCAAAACGGGCGTCGATCGCATTGAATTGTATACCGGCCCTTTCGCCGAGCATTACCCCGAAAACCCCGGAAAGGCGGTAGCGGCTTATTCCCGTGCGGCCATCCTCGCACACGAACTTGGCTTGGGAATCAACGCCGGGCATGACCTGAGCCTTGAAAACCTGCGTTTCTTCAAAGAAGAGATCCCGCACCTGGCGGAAGTCAGCATTGGGCATGCGATCATTTCCGATGCGCTTTACCTGGGGCTTGAAAATACGATCCAGCGCTATTTGTGGCTCCTGCGCGAGGTTTAATTTTCTATTATCACAAAGATGCTGTCCCGATGTTTAAGATAAAAATCATCCGCTCTTCTTTTTCGCTTTAAAAATTCCTAAATTAGCCGGGTAATCACTTCACGATGAAGACTATTTTCTGTTTGATTTTTGTTCTCACCTGGACAAGCGGGCTATTTTGCCAAAGCCATGCCCTGGAATGGGTTTTTGGTATTTCCGGTACAGGTACCGGGCACAATTATGCAAATGCCATTACCACAGATATTGAAAACAATCTCATTGTAACCGGCTCTTTATCTTCTGATTCCACGGATCTAGATCCCGGGGCCGGGACGAGCATTGTGGATGCCAACGGAGGGCACATATTTGTTGCAAAGTATAGTCCTTCCGGTAGTTATATCTGGTCATTTGCCTTAACGGGGAATTCATTCATCAAAGAAGGCCGGGACGTGAAAACCGATAGCACCGGCAACATTTACCTGACCGGTTATTTTGTCGGGACAACAGACTTTGATCCCGGGCCGGGAGTTCATAATCTTCATTCGGGAAACGGAACTGCACGGAGCATTTTTGTTGCTAAATATGATCAAGACGGGAATTACCTGTGGGCCAATAGCATTGGCTCTACTGCGAATGCCGAAGGAAATGCCGTGGATATCGACCGGGCGGGAAATGTGTATTTTGCCGGGTATTTCCTGGGCATGGTCGATTTTAATAATACAGGCACTACTTTTCTGCAATCCCAGGACAACGATGCTTTTCTCTGCAAATATAACCCGGAGGGTAATTTTGTATGGGCTTTTCCGGTCGGGGGGCCTGAAGATGATGTTATCATTGACCTGGAGGTCGATAAGGACGACCATATCGTTGTATCGGGCTTTTTCCAGGGGAACGTGGATTTCGATCCCGGCCCCGGAAGCCATAGCATCATTTCTACCAATTCGATCCAGGATATGTTTGTTGCCAAATATGATCAAAACGGATCCCATCTCTGGGCGTTTAGATTGAAGGG
>CBINGV010000402.1:0-2940 GCA_966250255.1 uncultured Flavobacteriales bacterium
CCAGAAAATCCAGGTAGATTTGAGCGCTTATCCCAGCGGAATTTATTTGCTTGCGGTGCAAATGGGCGAGCAGATCCGGGTATTGAAAAGCCGGAAATTGTAGCTTAATCCTTCGCGTTGGCGCGGTTGAGCTGCTCGAGCGTATCGATTGAAATCCACTTTGAGGGCTGAATGGTGGAACATTTCATCTCGCCGGCAGCCATGAGCGCTTTCCAGACCTCGTAGAAATCTTCACAGTCTTTGTTGGGAACGAGTTCGTTGACTTTTCGCGGGTTGATGATCTGGATACCGGAGCAATAGATCCCGGTCGGTTTGTGGCGGTTGAGCTCCAGGATGCGGTTTTCCTCATCCGTAATGATGTAATCACCCTCGAGACCGGCAACAGGCGTAACGGAAACGATCATGCAGGCAGGTGCTCCCTGGGCAAAATAATCCCGGGAAAGGGAATCGAAATCAAGCTCGATGATGTTATCGCAGGTGAGCACGAAAACCGGGCCGTCGATGTGTTTGATGAGCGTATTGAAAATCCACCAGGCATTGCCTTTTCCTTCGGTATTGAAAACAGCCGTCACGTTATTTTCGATCACATGCCCGGCCAGCATGGCGCCTTTGTAGCCTACGGTAATAAACACATTATCAAGGTGACGCTTGATGTTCCCGATTCCTTTGGAAATCAAGGTGATGCCGTCCACAACCGCCATCGCTTTCGGGATTTCGTTCGTGAGCGGCATCATCCGCTGACCGCGGCCTGCGGCCATAATTACTGCATGATTGATTTTCATCTTACATCTCCTCTACCGGCGGGTTCTTGAGGATCGAGGTGATCTCATCGGCCGTCAGGCGCTGTACGTTTTCGGATGAAATAATTTCTTTGATGGCGTTGGGTTGCTTTTCGTTGAAGGAGATCAGGTAATGCTTTACCGCATCGTACACTTTTTCAACGGTGTAATCCAGCTCGAGCTCACCGATCAGGAACTCGTCGTTGCGCTCACCCGGGCGGCCGTCGATCTTTTCCCAGCGTCCGCCAAATACGGAAATCCAGGTTTCGAGGATCTCTTCCATTTTCGCGGCCTTCATTTCGCGGGAAAGCACTTTGCCCTGTACTTCGTCAATGTTATCAATTGCTGTGAGCACGAGCTTTACGGCTTCATCCACGGTAAAGAAAAAGCGGCGCATTTCCGGGCCGGTCGTTCCCAACACATTGGTTTCTTCGAACATTTTTTTCCATACCGGAAGCACGGAACCGGTTGACCAGGCTACGTTTCCGTAACGCACACAGGTAAATTTCGTATCGGTTTTGCCATTCATCGAGCAGAATACACGCTCCATGATCGCTTTGGACAAACCGTAGGTATTGCGCACGGGAGGCGAAGCTTTATCGGTGGAAACACCTACCACCACTTCAACACCTTTCTCCACACACACACGGGCCACGTTCTGGGAACCCAGTACGTTTACGTCCACGCATTCCATCGGCATTTTTTCAGCGAGGTCAACAAATTTGGTAGCAGCAGCATGAATTACGATGTGGGGCTTGAATTCGCAGAATACGTCACGGATTGATTCTACGCTGGAAACATCCATCGGCACCACTTCGCAACCGGTAAATTTCTTGGTCACAAAATTCTGCTTGTTGTTTCTTCCTGTCAGGATCACGTTGTATTTGTCTTTCAAAGCCAGGCCGAGGCGCTTGCCCAAAAAGCCGGTCCCTCCCGTAATTAAAATGGTTTTTTTCATTATTTTTTCAATTTAAACAGTGCGATCTGGAAGATGCGGATGCATTTCTTTTCGAAGATACACGTCCAATCGTATTTGATCGCTTTGAATACAAGTTTGCGTGCTAAATTAAACATTTTTGCAGAGTTAGCACTCGATGCTGCAAATAAATAACCCGAAGCGTAGAATTTGTGCAGGTATTTGCCGTAGACGCTTTTCAATGCCGGGTCATTTTTGATTTTATCGGCGATGTAATGCACCCGGACCAAGGCGCTGTCGATCGTAAATTTATCGAGTGAGCGCCCCTCATGGTGGAGTACGCCGCAGTTCACTTTCTCAATCCTTCCCGGCTTGTTGCTTCCCAAAATCCGGATCCACAGGTCCCAGTCTTCGGAGCCGATCACGACTTCATTTTCATCAAAACGGGTTGCTTTAATTACCTCTTTCGCAATAAAAACCCCGATGCAGGAAAAAAAGTTGCCGCGGATGATTTCGAGGTGATAATTGTCGAGGCTTTTCGGGAAAGCATATTTGTAAACCAATTTCCCTTCACTATCGATCAGCTCGTAGAAATTGTGGAAAATCTTCAATTCCGGGTGGGCAAGCGTAAACGCGTGCGCATCTTTGAGGCAATCCGGGTAGAAAAAATCGTCCGAATCGAGGAAGGTCACGTAATCCCCGGAGGCATGCTCGATCCCGACGTTGCGCGCCCGCGAGCGCTCGAGGTTTTTTTCGTTTTTGATCAGCTTGATTTGCGGGTGACTGCTGAAACGCTGTTCGAGCATGGCCACCGTATTGTCCGTGGAGCAATTGTCAACGATCACGATCTCAAAATCCCGGAAGCTTTGCTTAAACACACTATCGAGTGTCGCCAGGATATAATTTTCGCGGTTATAGGTTGGTATTATGACAGAAAATTTCATCGTATTTCGTTTAAATGCACCTCTTTTACATCAGCTTGCGGCGATTGATTTTCCCGTTTAGCGAGGTTTTTGAGCAATTGCATTTTTGTTTTCAGTTTCCAGGCTTTGTTGTAGTAGGTGGTCCCTTTGGCGATGGTATCCTGCGGCACGTTCGGGACCTTTTCCCCGGCCGCGATGAGAGCAATGGCTTTGGCATACAGCTCATGGGCCTGCTGCATCACTTCCAGGTGAATTTCAAAAAGCGATGCTTTGCCCTTCAAATCCACGCGGGCCGTCGTGATGATGTTCCCCGTGTCGATCC
>CBINGV010000403.1:0-2935 GCA_966250255.1 uncultured Flavobacteriales bacterium
GAACTCCTGTTTCCAGGATGAAAACCTGGCGTCCTGACCACTAGACGAATGGGCCAAATTCCTTATTCCTCTGAATTTGGGAGTGCAAATATAGTTAGAAAAAATGAATTCACAAATTTCAACCGGATTTTTTTGCTTTTTTTCATTTGATGGTATAGAACTCCTGGTCTTCGGCCGAGAATTTAAAACCTAAGCGTTTGCCGGTCTGCAAGTTAAGTGTGGAGCTGATTTCCTGGATCTGCATCACGTTTACCTGCGACATCATTTCGAACGGAGGCGTCAGCAATTCAAACTGGGTAGCGAAGCAAAAAGATTTGTACAATATATCGCGCAGCATGTCGTCCGTCAATACACCTTTTTCCACATCCTTGAAATGCACCCCGAGCGCTCCTTGTCCTTCAATGAAAAAATGCCCTTCCTTGTTGACAAAAATCCGCCCGATGAGGTAACCCGGGTCTTCGTCCCTGCCCTGTAAAATCGACTGAGCCAGGAAGTTGTAGATGTAAATAATCCCAAAATAGCCGTTATCGCGGTTTTTCTTCAGGTATTTCAATTTCCAGAAAGGATGCTCATCCGGTAAAAGAAAAACATTCGTATGCATGTGGAAAAAGAGCAGATCACTGCCGATGAAAATCTGCGATTCATACTGTCCTTTATCGATGTATTGCATCCGGATCCGCTGATCGCTCAGCTGCCCTTTAAGGTACTGCACCTCTTCCATCATGATGCGTTTAAAATTTTGGAACACATTCAGCGTATCCTCGTGGATATCTTGCTTGAGGGCCGCCTTATTGTGCAGCAAATCCAAAATTTCTTTTCGGTTTTCTTTTAACATCTCTTTTAAGTTGAAAGTTAAGAACTGAAAAACTGAAAGTTAAAAACTTAATAACTCTTAGTTTTCAGTTTTATATTTTAATAAGCTTTCGCAATTACCACCCTTCTTTTGGACGGTTTCCCGGTCACCATGCAAAGCCCTTCTTCCTCCGGGGCATCCAAAGGAATACAGCGGATCGTGGCTTGTGTTTCTTCTTTGATCCTGGCTTCTGTTTCGGCTGTTCCGTCCCAGTGTACGAGGAAGAAGCCGCTGTGCTCTTCCAGCTGCTTTTTGAACTCATCGTAGCTATCGACTTTACGCATGTTCTCTTCGCGGAATTTGAGCGCGCGTTCGTAGAGCTTTTCCTGGATTTCATCCAGCAAATTTTGGATGTAAGTATCAAGTCCATCGAGGGAAACCAAACCTTTTTCTTTCGTATCGCGTCGGGCCAGCTCCACTTTATTTTCGGCGAGGTCGCGCGGCCCGATGGCCAGGCGCACCGGAACGCCTTTTACTTCGTATTCGGCGAATTTCCATCCCGGACGGCGGTTATCGTCATCGTCATATTTTACCGAAATGCCCAAAGCTTTCAGTTTCTGACTGATTTCCTGTGCTTTTTGGGTAATCAGCTCCAGTTCTTCCGCTGAACGGTAGATCGGAACGATCACCACCTGGATCGGCGCCAGTTTCGGAGGCAAAACCAACCCTTCATCATCGGAATGCGTCATGATCAAGGCACCCATCAAACGGGTGGAAACTCCCCAGGAAGTCGCCCAAACGTGATCGAGCTTGCCTTCCTTATCGGCAAATTTCACATCGAAGGCTTTGGCAAAATTCTGCCCGAGGAAATGCGAAGTTCCGGCCTGGAGCGCTTTTCCGTCCTGCATCATCGATTCGATGCAATAAGTTTCATCCGCACCGGCAAAACGCTCGCTTTCGGTTTTAAAGCCCCGGATCACCGGCATGGCGAGGTAATTTTCCGCAAACCAGGCGTACACTTCGAGCATCTGCTCGGTTTCCGCGATCGCTTCGGCTTTGGTGGCATGGGCCGTATGCCCTTCCTGCCATAAAAATTCCGTTGTACGCAAAAACAGGCGCGTACGCATTTCCCAGCGCACGACGTTTGCCCATTGGTTGATCAGGATCGGCAGGTCCCGGTAGGACTGGATCCAGTTTTTATAGGTGTTCCAGATAATCGCCTCACTGGTCGGGCGAACAATCAGCTCTTCTTCGAGCTTGGCATCCGGGTCAACGATCAGCTTTCCTTTATTTTCCGGGTCACTTTTCAAACGGTAGTGGGTTACCACCGCACATTCTTTGGCGAAGCCTTCGGCATTCGTTTCTTCTGCCTCAAAGAGGCTTTTGGGGATAAAAATGGGGAAATAAGCGTTCGAGTGACCGGTTTCTTTGAACTTTGCATCGAGGACATCGCGCATTTTTTCCCAGATCGCAAAACCATAGGGCTTAATCACCATACAGCCTTTTACCCCGGAATGCTCGGCCAGATCGGCCCGTCCTACGAGTTCGTTATACCACTTGGAATAATCTTCTGCTCTTGTCGCGTACTTTTGTGCCATTTTTAACGAATTTTGGTATATTTTTTGCTATTAATTTTTTGCAAAGTTAAAAATTTTGCGCTATCTTTGATTAGCTTCTAACGTAAATAAGGTCCGTTATGAAAAATTTAAAAAATACCGCTATGCTGGCCATTGGAATTGCTCTCCTGGCCTCTTGTTCAGTCACTTCGCATGTCGTTGACGACGATGTCTATGTTTCCAAAAACCCGCAAATGAGCAGCACGGAGGAAGTGAATGATGTGAGCTCCTATGAAAATTACCGCTACCGGCGTGACCGGGGCGATTCGGAAACGCGTTATGCCCGGGACAACCGCTTGTTCCGCACCAATGTGTTTTTGATCAGCACCATGAACCAGCCGTTCTACAACCCTTATTATAACCCGTATTACGGACACAATTACTATTCCGGTTTTTACAGCCCTTTTCATGATCCGTTCAACCCATTCAACAGTATGGGCTATGCCGATTACTGGGCTTACGGCATGGGTGGCTACGGCTACGCTCCTTACGGGTATTACGGCTACCCATACGGCTACACCGGCTA
>CBINGV010000404.1:0-2928 GCA_966250255.1 uncultured Flavobacteriales bacterium
CTCCCCATTGCATAAACAAACGCACGGTATTGCCTTCCACCGGGAATCGCGTTCCCATCAGCGCAGAAGGCAAATCCTGCACCTGTTCGCTGCGGTCACCGATCGCCAGCGGGATTTTATACAGGGCTTCGTCAATATAGATCGTCGTGTGCGGGTTTTGCACCGCTTCCATCCGGCCTTTCATAACATCCAGCGCCAGCTCGCGCACCAGGGACTGCATTTTAAGCAAATCCTCATCGGAATAGAGTTGCAGCAGCTTATTCCCGGCAATGCGCTTGCTTACTCCTCCCAAAGGCTTCACGGTTCTTGAAGCGCTTTTATCAAAGTAAGTTTCCGCATACATATAAAGCGTGAAAACCAGTCGGGCAGGCGCTTTATCCATAATTTCCCTGAAGTGGCCGATTGTCAGTTCCGGGCCAAACCAGAGCATGGAAGAGAACAAAGCCCGTGCAAACAAGCCCGGACGCTGTTTCAGCAGCGCAAAAACAGCTTCCGCATCCATTTTCTGACGGGACTGGTCTACCCTGCCTTGCCAGACCTCATAATTGCCGTTATAAAACCTGTCCAACATTTCCGCCAGGGGCTCAAAGCCTTTCTGTTTGCTGTATTCGGCCAGGCGCAAGGCCCGGATCACACGTACCCACATGCCCCGTTTCGGGTGCATTACCGCACATTGCGCAGCGGCATCCATCTCCAGCTCATTCAGCCAGCGGGCATACATGCGGCTTTCGGCGCGTCCATACTTCAGTTTCAATTCGGCAATGGTTTTCAAACCGGCTTGTGCCCGCTCATCCAACGGGGAATAGATGTGAAAAGAATTCCGGGACATCCTGCGGATGATCGTTTTCGGCTCCACCAGCTGCAGGAAACCCGTGTGTTTATACCACAGGTAACGCAATACATCGTTCGGTGAGCTGAACAACTTACCGGCAAGGGCTTCTTTTCCTTGTTCCACCAGGGCTTCAACCACCAGCATACGGGTTTCCTTCATGCGGATCTCCATTCCTTCCGGCAGGGAGAAAGCTCCCAGCAGGAGTTTCAGGCTGTCGGCCTGCGTAGCGTCAAGCGCCACCGGTGACAGCAGGAGCTTTTCCAGGTAAATTTTTGCCTGCTCCTCCGTCCAAAGGTTGAGCACTTTCAGCTTATTGCGTCCGGCTTCATAATCCAGGGGAGCCAGATCGAAAGGCGTACCGCAATACGGGCAGCCGTTGTAACGCTCCAGCGGGAACGTATTATCCGGGATCAGGTGACCGCAAGGCAATTTGGTCCCTTTCTCCAACTGGAACAGGTTCGCAAAGAAAGTGACGATGTGGTCCACCACGCTTTCGCCCGTTGGCTCGTCCCATTGTTTCACCAGCGGCGTCCAGTTTTTTTTCACCCCGCTCAGCTCGCAAAGCGCTTCGTAAAGCGCCAGTTTGTGCTTCGGTGAAAGACCTTTTACAGCCTCCAGGAGCTCTTGGGAAAAAGTATATCCCAGGCGGGAACAATTCGCCAGCAGGGAAGCGGTTGTTTCATCCATAGACGGGGCTGCGCTTGCCACGCTCCACGCTGCAGGAATCAGCAGGGCGGATTGGCGAAGGGCTACTTTTTGTAGATTTTTTTCCATTTTTTTTCGTGTTTAATCGTTAAAAAAAGACCAGGGTAATTTTGCTCCTGTGTCATTACCTTAAAATGGTGGGATAATCCCGGGAGTAAGGCGCAATTGACCCTGGTTTGAGCAGGTAAGCAAAAGGCTCCAAAGACGGATTCGAACCGTAGATACCAATCGAAGTAAGCCTTTTTTGACCTGTTCAGGGAGGCAGGTGGGATTCGAACCCACGACCCGGGCGTTCCAGTGCACGAAGTAAGCTTTTATTGACCCGGGGTAATTTTCCGGCATTCCCGGAGAACGAATTCCACGCGGGCCGTAAAGAAGTATGCAGAAATTGACCTGCTGCCCTGCCAGGGCGTCTTCCGGGTAATTTAAAAGCTGACCTGCTCTAACCAACTGAGCTACTGCCTCCATATTTAATGCATACAGGTAATCGACCGGCTGATTACTTATGAGATAACGGAGTAAGCCGTTTGTCTTGACCTGTAAAAGCTGTTAAAGAACGTTTTTGCCTTCCGGCGATACAAAGGTTTGACACCTGCTGCGCAATCGAATTGCGTAGTTTGTTTTTTTTATTTTTATTCTATCTCATAAGCCATTTAAGAACATGTAAAAGCATATCCAATACCGAGCTGCAACCCTGATAAACAATACACCTGTTAAGAGCAAGCTTATATGCCGTGGTTCATCCGTTTGAGTTTGAGTTTGAGAAGCGAGTGTGCATGACCTCATTACTCACACTCACACTCACACTCCAACTCCAACTCCAACTCACACCTTATAGTCCTGTGTGTTTAAAAAATTATTTTTTGTAGCAGCAGCAGGAATCGAACCTGCATTTCCGGGTTCGTAGCCCGGCGCCCTATCCTTTAGACGATGCCGCTGATTTCAGGTAAAATGAGCCTTTAGCCTAATTTTTCATTTTCCATTTTCCATCCTATTTGGTGGAACAAACAGGACTCGAACCTGTATCTCCGGGACTTCAATCCGGCGCATAGACCTGCTTTGCTATTGTTCCTTTTCGGGTGTTTGAGGGATTCGAACCCTGTTCTCCTCGGTCACAGTGAGGCATTTTACCACATAAACTAAAAACACCATGTTCAGTGTGTGAGTACTGTCTTAAGACAGGTCATGCTCACCCTGTTTTTGTACGGGAAAAGAGACTCGAACTCTTAACATCCTGATCCTAAGTCAGGCGCGTATACCATTTCCGCCATTCCCGCAAATTGAGCTCAACTTTCAATTCTCAACTTTCAATTCTATTAGTCTGGGAAGCAGGACTCGAACCTGCAACCTCCCGCATCCGAAGCGGGTAAACTACCATACGTTATCCTCCC
>CBINGV010000405.1:0-2911 GCA_966250255.1 uncultured Flavobacteriales bacterium
CGACATTCCACCTCTCCCAACCTGATATTGCTGTGCTGAGCGGTATTGCCTGGGACCACATCAACGTGTTCCCGACCTTTGAAAATTACGTGGAGCAATTTGATATTTTCTGCTCCAAAATTTCACCTGAGGGAAGCCTGATTTACAACCGGGAGGATGCCGAAGTGGAAAAGCTGGGACTGAAGTACGCTTCGAAGATCAACACGATCCCCTACTCGACCCCGGCATACAAAAGCCTGGACGGCGGAACGGAAGTGGAATTTGAAGGAAAAGCCTATCCCCTGAAAATTTTCGGCGGACATAACCTTCAAAATATGATGGGGGCGCTGGAAATCTGCCGCCGGATGGGAATTCCGCCCGCGAACTTCCTATCCGCAATGGCCGACTTCACCGGCGCCGGGAAAAGACTGCAAAAAGTAACCGAAAGCGAAAATTTCGTTATGTTCAAGGATTTTGCCCATTCACCGTCCAAGCTCAAAGCGACGACCAAAGCGGTGAAAGAACAATTTCCCGACAAAACGGTTATTGCCTGTATGGAGCTGCACACTTTTTCTTCCTTGAACAAACACTTTTTACCCTTGTATGAAGGAGCCATGGACCGGGCCGATCAAGCCCTGGTTTATTTCAACCCCGAGGTCGTAAAACACAAAAAACTGGAGGCTTTGAGCAGCGATTTTGTTAGCTCCTGTTTCGGGCCTAAAGTGCAGGTTTCACAAAAAACCGGCGATGTTTTAGACTTCATAGCCAACCATTTGACACCTAATTGCGTTTTATTGATGATGAGCTCCGGAAACTTTGACGGGATCAATTACGAGCATTTAGGTGAAAACCTGGCACAAAAAATGCTAACATTTAGTTAAACTTTTGACTTTCACTCGGTCAAACACTATGCAGTTGTTTTCAACATATTACCACAACGTACCCATTTGTTTTGTGTCAAATGTCAGCGAGGAGTTTTCTGTAATCAGCAAACTGCTTCAGAATCCGAAACTGGAACATTTTTTCACGGAAGACGACGCCCGGGTTTTTATTTCCCCGGGAAGGGTAAACGATTTACGCCACATTAACCGGCATTTTGACGACATCAATCAGCAATTACAGACGGGCGACTATTATTTCGGCTATTTTGAAACCTTTACTGCCAAGCGCAGCCGTTTGTGGATCAATAAGGTGCCTGTTATCCGGACGCTTTATTTCTTTTTTGATTTCATCATTCACCGCATGATGCCAAAGCTTAAAATCCTGAGCGACATTTATTTCCTGTTCAGCAAGGGACGTAATCGCCTTTTGTCCAAGGCCGAAATCCTTGGGCGACTGGTAGCAAACGGCTTTGAGATTTCCCGGGTGGAAAGCATCGACGGCCTTTGTTATTTCAAAGTAAAAAAGGTAGATGAAAATACGGTGAAGCGTACTTCGAGCGACGGGCTTATTTTTAAAATGAAACGCGTCGGCAAGGACGGGAAACTGTTCAATGTATACAAATTCCGGACGATGCACCCCTACTCCGAATACATCCAGGATTACGTGATGAAAGAGCAGGGTTTTGCCACGAACGGGAAATTCGATGCCGATTTCCGGATCACACCCTGGGGACGCTGGATGCGCAAATACTGGATCGACGAAATCCCGCAGATTTTCAACGTACTCAAAGGGGATATGCGCCTGGTGGGTGTGCGCCCGGTTTCGCAAAGCTATTTCAACATCCTGCCCGAAGACATCCGCAAAAGCAGGGTGCGTTTCAAGCCGGGTTGCGTTCCTCCTTATATTTCGCTGAATTTTAAATCCTCAGTGGAAGAAGTTCTCGATTCGGAGCGCAAATACCTCGAAGAAAAGCAGTCAAAGCCTTATACGACGGACGTCAAATTTTTATTTTACGCCTTTGTCAATATCTTCTTTAAGGGAAAAAGAAGCTCTTAAAACTTGTTATTGAGAATAATTCCTTACATTTGGCTTTAGTAAGCAATGCAGTTTCACATGCAAAAAAAGACAAGCACGCATTTTTTTCTACTACTCCTACTGGCCTTTTCGCTTTTCTCCTGCGACACCTATAAGAAAGTCGTTTATTTTCACGAGGACGATACCGACCCGAAAAATACGGACACGATCCAATCGGTCATGTTCACGACTGTTTACCAGGCAAACGACCTGCTTTCGATTACCGTGTCGGCACCTGACCCGGAAACGGTAAAGCCCTTCAACCTGGCAACGAATGATTTTGTTTCCAAAAATGCCAAAGGCGAAACTTCCGGCAGCCAGATCGGTTACCTGATCGACAATACGGGCAACATTGATTTCCCGGTGCTCGGCAAAATCAAGCTCGCCGGCTTAAACCGTGAGCAGGCAGCATCCCTGATTAAAAATAAGCTTTCGGAATATGTGAACCAGGCCACGGTAAATATCCAAATCCTGAATTTCAACGTAACCGTATTGGGTGATGTGCAGCGTCCCGGCACGTTCCGGATCGACGACGAGCGCGTATCCCTGCTGGAAGCCCTGGGCTATGCCGAAGACCTCAACATTACCGGTGTACGTAAGGATGTGCTGATCATCCGGGAAGAAAACGGCAAGAAGGTTGAAATCCGCGTGGACCTGACCAAAAAGAGCTTTTTGAACTCACCGTATTATTATTTAAAACAAAATGATGTCGTTTACGTATTAAAACCAACTCGGGGATTTACGGCACTTCGGCGAGCACCTGGATTTCGGCTGTTTCCCTTGTATTGACGACCTTAATTTTTGTGTTCAAGTAAACTATGGAAGACAACAACAAGCAGTTAACGCTCCAGGAAGAGCTGGAAAACCAGACTTCTATCCGCGACCTGGTGGATAAATACCGGGCATACTGGCTGTGGTTCATCCTCTCCGTCACGACAACCTTGATCGTCGCCTATTTTTACACGAAATATACCAT
>CBINGV010000406.1:0-2898 GCA_966250255.1 uncultured Flavobacteriales bacterium
AGAGCGCCAGATGTTCCTCGAAGAGCTCGGTCTCGACGAGCCGGGGGTTAACCGCCTGATCCGTTCGGCTTATGCTTTGTTGAAACTGCAGACCTATTTTACGGCCGGTGTGAAAGAAGTGCGTGCCTGGACCATTACCAAAGGAATGACTGCCCCTCAGGCCGCCGGCGTAATCCACACAGACTTTGAAAAAGGATTCATCCGCGCCGAAGTGATGAAATATGAAGACTTTACGACTTTAGGATCCGAATCAGCGGTAAAAGATGCCGGTAAATTCAAAGTGGAAGGAAAGGAATACGTTGTCCAGGACGGCGATATCATGCATTTCCGTTTTAATGTATAAAGCCGGAACAAGGCGGGATTTTATTTCCTGACTTTATAAATACTCGTATTTTTTTCACCGGTCTTAACCCAAAGCCCGAGCTCAACTCCTTTTTTCAAATCCCGGCTTGCTGTAGCCGTTGAAATGTTCTTGAAGAGTTGCATATAATCTTTGCGGCTGAATTCCCGGATATCCGATTGAACAAAATACCGAAGACGGTCTTCTTCGGTCTGGATATTTCCGCGTGTATGAAGTACTTCATCCAATGAACGGTCTATCACATCAAGCATATACGTAATGAAAGGAGTCGACTTGCCACATTTATCGCTATCTGATAATGCCTTATAATAGGCATCCTGAGTTTCAATAATTAAAGTTTCAAAAGGTAAAAACTCAAATAGAGGATATTCTTTCGCCAAAATCAACGTTTGCCACAGGCGCCCCATTCTTCCGTTTCCATCCATGAAAGGGTGAATAAATTCCATTTCATAATGAAATACACAGCTTTTAATCAGGGAAAGGTCCGAGCTTTCTTTGAGGTACGTAAACAAATCTTTCATCAGGTAAGGCACATTGGAGGCAGGAGGAGCAATATGGCTGATATCCGAACCATGGACGATACCGACCTGGTCTTTCCGGTATTTTCCTGCCTGGTCAACCAGTCCGGACATCATCACAGCATGTGCCTGCAAAAATGACTTTTCAGAATTGACTTTCCATCTATTCAATTGTTCATATACCCGTATAGCATTTAATACCTCTTGCAGGTCTTTCTTCGGGGCTATCACGCGCTTATTATCCAGAAGAGCTGTAATCTGCTCTTGACTCATGGTATTCCCTTCGATTTTTAGCGAAGCATGAATCGTTTTGATTTTATTCTGCTTACGCAAACGAGGGGACGGTTTATCCATGAGATTAGCATTCACCTCACCTATTTTTATTGAAATTGAGGCAATTAAATTTAAAATTTCTGTCGTAATCTCGTATGGAGGAATCATGATAGTATCAAATGATAGTATCAAAGATAGCATTTATTTCATCAATCCAGCTCTTTTTTCAATTCCTTCAGCCAGTCAGCGCACGGAATCGCTTTCCCGTGGTGGAGCCTGACCAGGTAATCCCGGCCTGAAAGGGAGGAACGACTGCCGATCTCATGGATGAAACGGTCCACGGTTTTGATCTTACTTTTGGAACGCTCGTATTTGCCCTTTAGGTGGATGTAAGCCTGTTCGCCGTTGTAACTCTCGCCATTCCGGATAAATTCCACATCCGCTGTTTTGATCAGTTCCAGCAGCTCATAAATCCGGGCTTCTTCTTTTTGTTCGAAATTTTTGATCTCGTCAGGACCATCCAGTTTGACCAGGGTAAAATGCGCCACATCGTAACCGATCAGGAAATTTTCAAGTTCCCTGCACATCAGGCGGTAATTTTTGCTGTGCACGCTAAATCCATAGCTTGTTTTGGGAAAAATGTACTGGTCAAGTACCGTGATTTTATCTTTCCGGACAATCAGCCGGGTTTGTCCTCCGCTGATATCATCAATGTAGAAAAAGATTTTTTCTCCCCAAAAGAAAATCGTCGTGTCGCAGCGCTGCACGAGGTCGAAGTCCAATTCACGGGGCTGTTCAAAACGCTCGTGGTAGTCGACGCCAACGCTTTCGGCGCAGGCTAACAGCAAAAGCGGGAGTAAAAGAAAGTATACCGTTTTCATAATAGTGTCATAATCAGGTGTATCGCCGACAATATTACATAAAAAATCCTACAAAAAAAAGAACCGCCGAAAAGGGTCGGCGGTTCTTTCATTTGTTTTAAGGTAGATCAGGGACTAGCGCGGTTAATGGAATACAAATAAATTTCCACGCGGCGGTTGCGGCGGCTCCTGATCTGGTTTTCGATCGGGTTGCTGCTGCCGAAACCTTCGGTTATGAGGTTGCCGTCCCGCACGCCTTTGGCAACCAGGTATTTTTTAACCGCCTTGGCGCGGGCAAGGGAAAGCGGGTCGTTGATGCTGCTATTCCCGGTTTTGTCGGTATAACCGGCTATGAAAAAAGTCAATTCCGGGTGGGTCGTCATCCAGGATGCTACCTGGTTCAGCTCATCGTGGAACTGCGTTTCGATCACCGAGCTTTCGTGCGCAAACTGCAAATCCATCAATTCCACATAGTCCACCCCGAACACGATCGGCTCAAGGTCGGGACGCGCATTATACGGCCCTACGGAGACATTGGAAATGTAATAATAGGCTTTGCGTGAGTCATTTTCCATCGGGGAAACGACTTTTTCGGCCCGGAAATACTCATCCGGGAAGCAGCCGATCGTCAGGAATTTTTCACCTCCTTCAGCAATGTAAGCGCCCGAAAGCGTCACCCAGCCTTCCGTATCGGAAATCACGCGGTGCGAAATAAACTGCGGTTTCTGCTCCAGGAAGGAATTGCTTTCCTGTTCGATTTTGCCGTTGCTGAGCACTGCCCCCAGGTTCGATACAGCCCGTCCGCTTTTCTCGGCAAGGCTCACCTTAAAGGAAATGAGGTAAATTTTCCCGGCAACCAGCGGTTGGGCCAGCTCGGCCTGCAGGT
>CBINGV010000407.1:0-2890 GCA_966250255.1 uncultured Flavobacteriales bacterium
GGCCTACCTGAAAGAAACATACAACAACCCGGGCCATGTGTTTTGCGGCGTTGTGCACCGGTTGGATCGCCCTACAAGCGGGGCTTTGGTGTTTGCCCGTACCGGCAAAGCGCTGGAGCGACTCAACAAGCAATTCCAGGAAAAAACTACCAGTAAATGCTATTGGGCAATCGTTGAGCATTTGCCGGAAAAAATGAGCGACCGCCTCGTGCATTACCTCAAAAAGAATGAAAAGCAAAACAAGTCTTACGCTTCCGAAAGCGAAACGCCCGGCTCAAAAAAAGCGGCCCTCAGCTACCGGGTCATTAAAAAATCAGATAAGTATACCTTGCTTGAAATTGAGCTCGAAACGGGGCGTCACCACCAGATCCGGGCTCAATTGGCTAAAATCGGCTGTTACATCAAAGGCGACGTAAAATATGGTGCAAAACGGAGTAACCCGGACGGTTCGATCTGCCTGCATGCCCGTCGGCTCGAATTTGATCACCCGACCAGTAAGGAGCGGATTTCAATTACAGCCCCTGTTCCGGCCGATGCCTTGTGGCAATGGTTTCAAAATGAAAGCTGATTACCAGGTAAAAGCCAGGTCTTTCATCCAGTTATCCTGTACTTTGAGCGTTTGCTCGATCACATCTCTTACGCAGCCTTTCCCCCCATTTACAGGTGATTGGTAATGCGAAATGGCTTTAATCTCCGGGCAGGCGTCCTGTGGGCACGAAGCGAGGGCTACCTTTTGCATCACGTCATAATCCGGGATATCGTCACCCATATAAAGGATTTCTTCGTCCTTCAGCTGGTATTTTTGTTTGAGCTCTTCATAAACCTGGATTTTATGACTGGATTTGAGAAAAACCTCCTTTACACCGAGGTTCATCAGGCGCATCTTCACGTCTTCCGAGCTGCCTCCCGTAATAATAAAGATCTGGTAACCCATTTTAGCGGCATACTGTAAAGCATAGCCGTCTTTTGAATGAAGCTTGCGGCAAACATTTCCATTGATCAGGAGCACTTCGCCATCTGTCAGGACGCCGTCCACGTCAAAAATAAAGGTACTGATCAGGGGAAGGATTTCTTTATAACTTTTCATGTTTGTAATGTTCTAAAATAGCATTGCTCAATAACAGGTAAATTTCTTTGGGTTTTCCTTCCAGCATGGAAAGATGTTCTTGCATGGTTTGTTTATCGTCGCGTCGTGCAGGCCCGGTTTGTGCCTGTTCCGGTCCAAGTTCAATTGCTTTGCTGATTGTTTCACGCAATAATGGCTCCAGGTGTTTCCAGTCGATTTGCTGCTGGTCCAGGTAGTTTTTTGCTACTCCAAGCAGGAAATTTGTAAAATTATTGCTGATAACTGCAGCCAGGTGTAATTCCTTCCGTTTGACGGAATCTGCAAACTGCACTTTATGTGACAGTTGCCAGGCCAGGTCGAATAATTCCTGGGCAAACCAGCTGTTGTTCGCTTCAATGAAAAATGGTACCTCAAACAAATTGAGGCTGCGCGCTTTAGAAAAGCTTTGCAAAGGATAAAAAACACCCAGGTTTTCCCGCTGTGGAAGTGACTGGAGCTCCGTTGTTCCGGAAGTATAAGTTACCCGGTTTGAATTGTCCAGTAGGTCAAGAATCGGGGGAATTGCAGCGTCGGAAACACAAAGCAAGACCAATTGATCGCGAATAAGTTCCATGGAGCTTAACAGCTCAGCGCCGCTATGTTTGGCCAGCTCGGCTGCTTTTTCCATGTTCCGCGCGTACAGCCGAACGGTGTAATCCTGCTTCGTCAGCGCCTGACAGAGGTGCCAGGCCACATTTCCGGATCCGATCAGCGTTATTTCCTTCACTTTACAAAAATAAAAAAGGTTGCCATTCCTGACAACCTTTTTGTTTAAAATCAGCCGGCTTAATTTCGGATAAGCTTCTGAATATTTTTGAAGTTAGCTTTATCAAACGCCATCTCAACGGTATATACGCCTTTTGCAAGACCTTCCAGCTCGAGGTTGATGAGGTTGTTTCCGCTGTTAATTGTTTTGTTTTGTTCGTAGATCAAACGACCCGTTTTATCAAATAATTTGATTTCGACATTACCGTTAACCGGGGTGTAGAAATCCATGCTTACATCGCCATTGGTCGGGTTCGGGTAAGCTTCGGATACCGTAATTTTGTCGAGCTCATTCGTCAGGGCAACGATGTTGGAGTAGAAGTATGCCCCGTTGAAGTCAGTTTGTTTCAAACGGTAGTAAGTGATTCCAGGGTACGGGTTGAAATCGTAGGAGTGGTAATTCAGGATGGAATTACTGTTTCCTGCGCCGTCAACTTCAGCCAGGAAGGTGAAGTCGTAGCCGTTTTGAGATCTTTCCAAAGTAAAGAAATCGTTATCTCTTTCGGCGGCAGTTACCCACTTCAGAAGATTGTGCAGTCCTTCGTTCTGACCTGTGAATGAAAGTAATTCAACCGGTAGAACAGTCAATGCCTGGTCAACAGCAAGGAAGGAGAAGTTTGACATTCCCGTGCGGGTTACCTGAGTTGCTGTGTTACCGCCTGCACAAGTACCGTTCAATACCCATCCTGTGCCATCAATCGCTGATGTTGAAGGACGTTTGATAATTGTCCAGGAAGTCATGCTTGTTGTATTCGTCGCATTCAGGGGGTAAAGTGTACAGTCATAAGTTGCCGTACCACCGATTGCACCGGCACCGTTATACGATTTCATTGTCCAGAAACCATTATCCTCAGACGGTTGGTCATAAGTAAAGGTACATTCTGCGGATGCCTGAGTATAAGGCGTTGCCGTTGGCCAATTGTCGAATCTCGAGTCAATGAAAGCAATGTTTGTTGTCGAGAAGTTTGTTCTGGCACGCTGGTAACCTTTGGAAACATTTCCTACCGGCCAGTTGTAGTC
>CBINGV010000408.1:0-2873 GCA_966250255.1 uncultured Flavobacteriales bacterium
GGTTGCCGCAGGAAGCCGCCAACCTGGCCTACCTCGACCTGAACAGCGCCGAGGGACAGGAATACTGGCTGGCCATGAACCTGGCCGGTGACTACGCTTCGGCCTGCCACGAGGTGATCCACGAGCGCATGACCGAAGCCATCGGCGGAGAGGTGCTTGCCCGGGTGGAAAACCACCATAACTTTGCCTGGAAGGAAAACTGGAACGGCGAAGAGGTGATCGTGCACCGGAAAGGCGCTACGCCGGCTTCGAAGGACGTGATGGGAATTATCCCGGGATCCATGACCGCACCGGGTTTCCTGGTGCGCGGAAAAGGAGAAGCCGAAGCCATCAACTCCGCTTCCCACGGCGCCGGAAGGCAAATGAGCCGCGGCCAGGCTTTCCGGACGATCAAGCATGCCGAAATGCGCCAGATCCTGAAAGATCACGGCGTAACGCTGATCGGCGCCGGACTGGACGAAGCCCCGATGGCCTACAAGGATATCGAAACGGTCATGGCCGCCCAGCAGGACCTGGTGGACGTCGTTGCCCGCTTCACCCCGAAAATGGTGCGCATGGCGGATGACGGAAGCCGGGAGGATTGATTATACACAGGCACTTCGAAAGGAGTGCCTTTTTTATTGCCTCAAAGGCATAAAGTCTGAATTTTTAACCACATATTTGCCGAAGGCCTCAACCAAGTATTAAGTGCCATTCACCAATTAGGATCACACAGCTTGCAAAAAATCAACCTTTATTATTTGATCAACTGAATCTTAACTATTTTTTCCTGGGTCCTTTCTTTCAGGTAAATAAAATAGTAGCCACCATCAAGTGCCGATAAATCAAGCGTATAATTTTCCTTGAAGATCATATCAGTTTGAAGAATTCTTCCAAGCTGATCCTTTACTTCTAAAACTGTGTTTTCAATAGGATTTGCTAAGTTAATCTGCACTAAGCCATTAGTAGGATTTGGAAAAACATTCACCATTAAAACTCCTGATAATTCGTCAATTGAAAGACAATCCAGCACATTAACAGTTGTCGTTGCTGTTGAGGCGCAGCCATACTCATTTTCAAAGGTGTACTGGATTGTATTCGGGCCAAGCAGGGCTGTCCCCGGGTCAAGAGTTGTTGTCTCTGTTCCGTTCACCACATAATTACCAAAAGCCGGCAAGCCATTGCTTAAAGCAAACTCCTGTGCTGTGTTACACAGATCGTCCATATCACTTAATGTGACATTAGGATAAAGGCTTTCCAGGACATTCACAGGTGGGGAGGTATAAGAGCACCCATTTTCATTCACCGTAACAGTATAAGTCCCCGATTGATTGACAACAATACTTCCCGAAGTTTGATTTCCCGGCGACCAGGTAAAGTTATTTCCGGAGCTGGCAATCAATTCGACACTCCCGCCATCGCAAAAAGTAATGGATCCGGTAGCCATGATAAACACCGGTTCCGGTGACGGCAGAAGTGAAACCTCCATAAAGGCGGTGTCCGAAAAGCAGGAATTGCTTAGCACATTTAAAAAATATGTTCCCGAATTCGTAACTGTAATTGATTGGCTTGTAGCACCTGTTGACCAGACATTCCCGCTGGTTGATGATGAGGTCAAAATTAAAGTATCACCAGCACAAATCGTCGTACCGGAATTTGCAGCTATAGTCGGTGTTGATGGCATTGGCGGTTCTGTGAGCGTAACTGTTTGCAGGTTTGAGTTACAATTACCGCTATTCAGCGAAAAGCTATACGTTCCGGCACTCAAACCAGATATTGTCACGGGCAAACTCACATTGTTCATTGTTCCCGAACCAGTTCCGGTCCAACTTAAATTACCTGTTCCTGATCCATTGACGGTAACGGTACCATTTGCCTGGTTACAGCTTGGATTGACGATTTCCGGTTGATCCAATTGAGGGGCATCTATAACGGTAATTTGTCCTGTTATTGTCAAGTCACCATAACAAATATAATAAGACGAAACAGTATAGGTATAAACGCCCGCCTCAAGAGGTGTCCCATATACTCCATTCCAAGTGAGGATTAATCCATCCGGTGCAGTCCAATAAGGAAGATTATCGAAATCGAAGCTCCAGGCTGAATTTGCATTGTACTGGATCATTTCAATAGGATTTCCGGCGCATACCGTTTGATTATCCGTGCCAGGCGATGAAGTCAAAGTGATATATGGAATTATTGGCGGATGGACGCTGACAACTTCCCAAAGTGAGTTTTGATCACAAGCTCCGCCGCTCGTTGTTACCGTGTAAGAAAAACCCGGGTAAGAAATAACACCGGTAGCAGTTAAGGTGCCCCCGGAATAACTGCTTGTAAAGTTAGCCGGTAAACCAGAAATGGAAGCCCCCGTTGCATCGCCTCCAACGCTAAAACTGAGCGTAACAACATCTTGATCGCAATAAGGCCAAGAATTTGAAGCAGCTCCAACGACCGAGTTTTGGCAGGCAGGTGGCGCCAGGGTTATTTTCCCTGTTACCCGGGTTCTGGGAAGACTATCCTGTTCACCAATCCCTTCACAATGACAGGTATTGGAATCGACGGCCTCAATGGTATAATAGAAATCAATAGAATCGCTAATCATGGTCGTTGTATAGGGCGTGCCACTAATCGTAAAAACTCCACCCGAAAAACTACCGTTTACCCCATTGGGCAAGGACGTCAAACTGGGTATAAAATAAGCCGAGCCACTACTGATGGAATAGGTTATTGGGGTAAGCGGGTCAAAATAATAATTAGGTCCTATCTGTTGATCAAAGTTTAAAACCTGGTTGTCGGTTCCGGCAGCTGATGTTAAGCTTATTGTAGGAACAATCGGATATTCAACAATGATGTCATACAAGGAAGTTACTCCGTTGTTATCCGTAAACGTCACC
>CBINGV010000409.1:0-2854 GCA_966250255.1 uncultured Flavobacteriales bacterium
TGAGCGACGGCGTGGTACGCAATGTGAGCGGGATGGTACGTTCCGAGCACTGGGGCGATCTGTATGCCAATATCAGCACCCGCGGCTCGCAGGTACAGGCTTTCCGCAACGGCTTCAACGTGGTAAACTCCTACTGGGGGCCACTTACGGAAGATATGAGCTTTGTAGAAAACATCGAATTTGTAAAAGGTCCGGCAGGTTTCATGCTTTCAAGCGGCGATCCGAGCGGTTTGTACAATGTAGTGACCAAAAAGCCGACGGGTCGTTCCAAAGGAGAGGTTTCCTTTACACTCGGAAGCTACGACCTGTACCGTTCAACCCTCGACCTGGATGGAAAACTGAATAAAAAAGGAACAATCCTGTATCGCCTGAACCTGGCAGCCCAAAACAAAAAGGCGCACCGCCAGAACGAATACAACGACCGTTACGTGATTGCCCCGGTAATTTCCTGGCAATTGGACGAAAAAACAAAACTGACCTTCGAATATACTTACCAGCGCGCCAACATGAGCAACGTAGGTTCCTTTTACGTCTTTTCACCGGACGGTTATGCCACGCTCCCGGTTGATTTCACCAGTCTTCCGGCGGGAATACCGGGAACCGAGATCAACGACCACAGCATGTACGTGAACCTGAATCACAAATTGAATAAAAAGTGGAACGTAACGGCACAGCTCGGACAATTCCTTTATAACCAGGTTGGTTCCTCCATGTGGCCTACCAGCGTTGATTCAACAGGCAAAATGATTCGTAACATCGGCTTGTGGGATGCCCGCAGCAAAATGACGATGGGACAGGTGTTCATCAACGGGGATTTTGTGACCGGTCCGATCCGCCACCGTTTCCTCGGTGGGGTTGACGTATCCCGCAAAAATTACCTCGCAGACTGGAGCCAGGGCTTTGACCTGGACAGTGCCGGTGCTGAATTCGATCCGAAAAACCCGGTGCTTGCCGGTGTAAACGGTTTCCCTGATTTTGACCGTTCAAAATCCATCGAAGAGCGTGCCTATGCGAACGGTTCTTTCCAGGATCAAACCTATTCTTCCCTCTATGTTCAGGATGAGCTCGGGTTTTTTGATAACAAGCTGCGCTTTACGCTGGCAGGACGTTATACGGTATTCTCCCAGGCTTACTACGGTGCAGACAGCGCCAGCCATTTCACACCACGCTTCGGTTTGAGCGCTAATTTGCACAAAACATTCGCCGTATACGCTTTGTATGACCAGTCCTTCATGCCGCAAACAGGCAGATTGGCCAATGGCAATAAAGTACAGCCCCTGACCGGGAATAACATGGAAATCGGCTTTAAGAAAGAATGGTTTGGCGGAAAATGGGTCAGCAGCCTTTCACTCTACCACATCCTGAAAAATAACGAATTGGTGGCAGATCCGAACAGTGCGCCGGCTTTGGGCCTCAGCATCGAAATGGGTCAAAAAACTGCCCAGGGCTTTGAGTTTGACCTGAGAGGGACAATTGCCAAAGGACTGACAGTGGTAGCGAACTATGCTTACACGGATTCCAGGGTGACAAAAGTGGCCGATGGTGTAACGGTTTACAGGGAAGGGGACGTTGTTCCGGGCTTCTGTAAGCACACGGCAAACGCCTGGATCGGTTATGAAATTCAGAAAGGTGCATTGAACGGTTTTGGGGTAAACTTAGGGTATACCGCTTTGATCGACCGTGCGACTTACTGGGAACTTGCCGCCGAAAATCCGCAGGTATTGAAAGATTACTTTAAAATGGATGCCGGCTTATTCTGGAAAAAGGATAAATTCAAGATTACGGCCAATGTGTTCAACGTATTGGATGAGTACCTTTACAGCGGTTCATACTACTCCTGGACAGGCGCTTACTACTGGCAAACGGAAGCACCGAGAAATTATCGTGTTTCGATCAATTACAGCTTCTGATGTCCTTCAAAAAGATAACGAATAAACTACACCTTTGGCTCGGACTTACGTCCGGGCTTTTGGTTTTTATTATCGCCGTCACGGGCTGTATTTATGCTTTCCAGGAAGAAATCCAGAATGCCACGCAGCCTTATCGCTTTATAAAGCTCGAAAACAAAGCTTTTTTGCCGCCTTCGGTGCTTCGCCCGATCGCTGAAAAAAAACTGCCGGGAAAACACCTGCATGCTTTGTTATATGCCAAAGACGGCAAAGCGACCCAGGCGATTTTTTACGGGGAAGGCTATTATAATATTGTTTACATCAATCCGTATTCCGGGAAGGTATTGCAGGTGAGCGACGAAAACGGCGGATTTTTCCGTTTTATTCTCGACGGGCATTTTTACCTCTGGCTTCCTGAAAAGATAGGCCAGCCGGTGGTGGCTTCCGCTACACTGGTGTTTTTTGTCATGGTGATTTCGGGAATTTACCTCTGGTGGCCGCGTAACAAAAATGCCCGCAAGCAGCGCTTCAAAATCAAATGGAATGCCAGCTGGAAACGGCGGAATTATGACCTGCACGGCGCTTTTGGCTTTTACACCTGCCTGCTGGCGCTGGTATTCATCATCACCGGCTTGGTTTGGGGTTTCCAATGGTTCAGCAAAGGATATTACGCCTTGATTTCCGGTGGAAAATCGCAGGTAGAATACGTGGAGCCGCTTTCCCAAAAACAGGTTCTTTACCGGAAGGGGGCATCTTCTTTGGACCGCGTGTGGGAAAAGATGCTGAAGGAATACCCGAACGCTGACTGGATCGAGGTTCACCCTCCCGAAACCAAAAAATCCTGTATCGCGGCGAACGCGAACCCGGATGCCGGGACTTACTGGAAAACGGATTACCGTTATTTTGATCAATATACACTGGAAGAAGTTTCCGTGAAACACATGTGGGGGCGTTTCGACAAGCTT
>CBINGV010000410.1:0-2848 GCA_966250255.1 uncultured Flavobacteriales bacterium
CTGCGTTAACAATGCGTACGCCTTTTTTCATCATTCCAAACTCTTGTTCACCGAGTACGGCACTGCCATCGGCTTGTTTCGGAACATGCAGGGAAATAAAATCGCAATGCGGCAGCACTTCATCAAAGGCAGTATAGGTTTCCAGCTCAACTTTTACCTGGGTTCCGTTGCCGATGATCACCGGGATTTCGACATGGCGTTTTTTGTGGTCCAGCGCCATCACGTTCATTCCACAGCCTAAAGCGTAGGATGCCAGGGATTGGCCGATGCGTCCGAAACCAATAATCGCAATTGTTTTTCCACGCAATTCGATGCCCTTGGCGTAATTTTTCTTCAGGGTATTGAAATCGCCGCTCTCCATGTTTTTGTAGGAGTCGTGAAGAAAACGGGAAACGGTAAACAATTGTCCCATCACGAGCTCCGCTACCGATTGCGAGGACGAAGCCGGCGTATTGATCACCGTCAGGCCTTTTTCGCGGGCATAGGCCACATCGATATTGTCCATTCCTACGCCGCCGCGGCCAATCAGTTTCAATCCCGGGCAGGCATCGATCACTTCTTTGCGAACGGTGGTTGCACTGCGCACGAGCACCACTTCGTAATGGTGTTCATTGACTGCTTTGGCCAGGTCTTCCTGGGCTACCTTATCTGTAATTACCGTATAGCCGGCATTTTCCAGCGCTTTTTTTCCCTCATCGGAAATTCCGTCGTTTGCTAATATTTTCATGGTTTAATGTACTAATCTGTTATTGAATGATGAATTATGAGTGATGAATGTTGAATGGATTTTCAATTTCAATTACCCGTTCGTTTTCGCGAAGTCATTCATTACGTCTGTAAGCACCTTGACGCTGGAAAGCGGGAGCGCGTTGTAGAGCGAAGCCCGGTAGCCGCCCACGGAGCGGTGGCCCGGCAGACCAACAATCCCGGCGCCTTTCCAGGCTGCGTCGAATTTCTCGGTCAGGGCTTCATCGTGCAACTTGAAGCAAACGTTCATTTTGGAACGGTCTTCCGTATTCACCGTTCCGAAAAACAGCGGGTTTTCATCAATTTCTTTATACAACAAAGCTGCTTTGGCATTGTTCTCGGCCTCTTTGGCTTTTACTCCTCCATTTGCCAGCAGGTGACGCAGGTTGAGCGTCGCTACATATACCGAAAACACCGGCGGCGTATTGAGCATGGATTCTTTCTCCACATGCTGTTTCAGATCGAGGTAAGTCGGCATGAAGGGCGAAGTGGATTTTCCCAGGGCTTCGTCTTTGATGATATAAAGCGTTGCTCCTGCCGGTCCGAGGTTTTTCTGTGCACCGGCATAGATCAGGTCAAAATCGGCCACATTGATCTCCTGCGAGTAAATATCCGAGGACATATCACACACCAACGGCAGATCCGTTTTCGGATAGTTGTGCCATTGCGTTCCGTAAATGGTGTTGTTCGACGTGAAATGCAGGTAATCCATCCCGGACGGGATCTCGAATTGCTTCGGGATGTAGGTAAAGCCTTTGTCTTCGGAAGAAGCAATGACATTGACGTCAATCCCTGCCTTTTTGGCTTCTTTAATCGCCCCGGAAGCCCAGGTCCCCGTATTGATGTAAGCCGCTTTTTTGTGGTCGCGCATCATGTTCAGGGCAGCAATCGTAAAACCGAGCGTAGCGCCGCCCTGCAAATAAGCTACCGAATAGCCTGCCGGAACGTTGAGCGCTTTTTTAGCCAGGTCGAGGGCTTCGTCCATTACGGCAACGTAGTCTTTGTGACGGTGGGAAACCTCCAGGATGGAAAGTCCGTTGAAATCAAGTACGGCATCAGCTGCCTGTTTAAATACTTCCTGCGGTAAAATGCATGGGCCCGCGCCAAAATTGTATTTCATTGTATGTGTTTTTGTATCAGCCCGGTAAGCGGGCCATCGTTTAAAAAATAGGTATAAAAAAAGCCCCGTGTCGCGGAGCTTAAAGTATTAATCTTCTTTTTTTGCCGTGGCTTTTTTGGCAGGCGCTTTTTTCGGGGCGGCCTCCGCCTTTGGCTTGGTTTCTTTTTTAGGTGCAGCTTTCTTAGGACTTTCTGCTTTCTCGGCTACAGCTTTTGGTTTTTCAGTTTTTGCCGCCACGGGGGACGCTGATTTTCTTTTGCGGGAATTCCCGTAAGAACCCATTACTCGTTTGCCTTTTGCAGTTTTTTTATCTCCTTTACCCATAAGTCTAAATATTAGTTAGTAAGAAATCGTACACCTCACAAAGATATAATACAATTTCGGGATGGCAAGCATTTTTTTTCAGATTTATTTGAATTTTTCAGAAAAGTGTTTTTCGAGTGCCTCTCCCCCGTTCAGGATTTTTTTACACCATTTGATCTTCAATTCAACGACCTCATCTTCGGCCAGTTTCCAGGTAAACGGACTTTGTTCCAGGCGGGTGCGGATGCTATTCAAAACAAGTGCTACGGATACCGAAATATTGAAACTTTCGGTAAAGCCGTACATCGGGATGCGGACAAGTTCATCAGCCATTTCAGCTGCTTCCGGGCTGATCCCGCGACGCTCGGTGCCAAACACAAAGGCCATGGGTTTTTGCAGATCGAGCTCATTTAAAGTCTTTTCCGCATGGGGTGAGGTAGCAACGATTTTGTAGCCGCGCTTTTTGAGTTTTGAGAGGCAATCCTGTGTGACTTCGCTGCCCAGGTTGTAGTTGTACATATCTACCCAGCGCCCGGCACCCAGGGCAATATCGCGCTGCACTTTGTACTGGTTGTCCTTTTCGATCACGTGTAATTCCTGGATCCCGAAACAATCGCAGGAGCGAAGTACCGCACTTGCATTGTGTTCCTGGAATACATTTTCAAGCACGACCGTCAG
>CBINGV010000411.1:0-2794 GCA_966250255.1 uncultured Flavobacteriales bacterium
CAAGGGCAGAAAGTAGAATGTTTTTCATAAACAGGTTTTAATTTTAGCTCACTAAAGTTACAATAAAATTTCCGGGAATTGCAAGTTTTTGATAAACGGCATGAAAAATCGGTTTAGTGGCAAATGATTTTTCATGGAGTTGTTGTAAAATCACCTTCTTCCTTTAAGGGGAGTTACAGAGGGGGTGACAATAAAAAAACAAACACAAGGTCCTCCCCCTTAATCCCCCTCCAAAGGGGGAAATGGGGATTAACTCAAAAGAAAAAGCTAAGCTTCGATTACGCGACTACGTTCACGATCCGGCCCGGCACGACGATCACTTTTTTAGCCGCTTTGCCTTCCAACCATTTCACGGTATTTTCGTTTTGCAACACCAGCTCTTCGATTTCTTTCGGGGCCATCGTTGTTGGGAATTCGATGTTGAAACGCACTTTCCCATTGAAGGAAATCGGGTAAGAAAAGGCATCCGAAACCAGGTATTCCGGCTTGAAAACCGGGAATTTGGCTGCAGAAACCGTACCGGCAGCGTGACCGAGCTTCACCCACAATTCTTCGCAGATATGCGGCGCATAGGGTGACATCAGGATCACCAGCTCGTTGAGGATTTCACGGTTGTGGCACTGCTGCTCCGTCAGCTCATTTACACAGATCATGAAGTTGGAAACCCCCGTATTGAAGGAAAAACGGTTAAGATCATCGGTCAGTTTCTGGATGCATTTGTGCAAACTTTTGAGGTTGTCCTTCGTGGCTTCACCGGAAAACTGTGCCTCACCGTTTTCATCGATGTTGAACAAGCGCCAGAATTTGCGCAGGAAGTTGGAAACCCCGTTGATTCCTTTCGTATCCCAGGGCTTGCTTTGCTCCAGCGGCCCGAGGAACATTTCGTACATACGGAGCACGTCGGCGCCGAATTTGTCACAAAGATCATTCGGATTAACAACGTTGTACCAGCGTTTGGACATCTTTTCAACTTCCGAACCACAGATGTAGGAACCGTCTTCCTCGAGAATGAACTCGGCTTCAGCATATTCCGGTCTCCAGGTTTTGAACGCCTCAATGTCCAGCTTATCGTTGTTTACAATAGAAACTTCGGTATGGATCGGCGTGATTCCGCTGTAAATTTTGAAATCTTTGATTTCAATGTCCGGGTATTTCTGTTCGAAGCGGCTTCTCAGTTTTTGAGTAATTTCCCCAAAAACAGGCTTATCGCGATTCTCCAGTTGTTTGGCTGAAATCAGGATCGGGTGATTTTTGACAAAATCGAGTAAAAACACACCGAAAATGTCTTCCGAAGCGATCGAAATGTCCAGGTGAGTGCGGTAAACCAAAGCACTTCGCCCGAGGATCATTCCCTGGTTGATCATTTTCTGGAAAGGCTCATCGAAGCCGATGTAACCGAGATCGAACAAAAATTTGGTCCAGAAACGGCTGTAAAGTAAATGGCCTGTGGCATGCTCGGCCCCGCCGATGTACAGATCGACATTTTTCCAGTAATCTACCTTACTTTTGCTCACAAACTCGTCCATGTTGTGCGGGTCCATGTAGCGCAGGAAATACCAGGAGCTCCCGGCCCAGCCCGGCATGGTTGTTTTTTCGTATTCAAATTCGCCGCGGTATTTCCAGCCGGTAGCGCGTGCCAGCGGCGGCTCACCGTCTTCGGTCGGCAAAAATTTATCTACTTCGGGCAGTGTCAGCGGCAAATCCTGCTCGTCGATGCTGTATGGCTGGCCGTTTTTGTAATAGATCGGGATGGGCTCGCCCCAGTAGCGCTGGCGTCCGAAAATGGCGTCGCGCAGGCGGTAATTCACCTTCCCGGTACCGATGCCTTTTGCTTCGATCTCTTTGATTGCTGCTGAAATAGCTGCTTTTACTTCCAGGCCATCGAGGAAATCCGAATGGACCAGTTTCCCGCTTTTTTCCGCGTAGGCATCTGCCTCAAAATCCCATTCGCCGGCAGCTTCGATGACTTGCGGACGCGGCAGGCCGAAATGTTTCGCAAAGCGGAAATCGCGCTCATCGTGGGCCGGAACAGCCATCACAGCACCGGTTCCGTAGCCCGCCAGGACGTAATCGCCTACCCAAACCGGGATTTTTTCACCGGTAAAAGGATGATGCACATAAGCCCCGGTAAATTCACCGGTAATATTTTTTACGTCGGCCTGGCGCTCGCGTTCGCTGCGATTTTTGGCATAGGCCACGTAGGCTTCGATTTTTTCACGTTGTTCAGCGGTAGTGATTTTGGCCACCAGCTCGTGCTCAGGCGCCAGGGTCACATAACTCACCCCAAAAATAGTATCGGGACGGGTGGTAAACACTTCAATGTGGTGTGCGCCATCCGTGGTGTTGAAGCGGATCGTGCAGCCTTTGGATTTCCCGATCCAGTTGCGCTGCATGTCTTTGATGGATTCCGTCCAGTCGAGCCCGTTGAGCCCGGAAAGCAGGCGCTCGGCATAAGCGGTGATGCGCAGGCTCCATTGCTGCATTTTTTTGCGTTCAACCGGATGTCCGCCGCGCTCCGAAACACCGTTCACCACTTCATCGTTGGCGAGAACGGTTCCCAGCGCCGGGCACCAGTTTACCCAGGTGTCATCCAGGTAAGCCAAGCGAAAATGCATCAGGATCTCTCGTTTTTTGGCTTCGTTAAAGCTTTTCCAGTCTGCCGGCGAAAAAGGCTCCATATCGTGTTCCACGCTTCCGGTCAGCGCATTGCCGGTGCTTCCTGAAAAGCCTTCGCTTTCAAAAATGGCGGTCAGCGTATCGATTTTTTCGGCCCGGTCCGAAACGGGATTGTACC
>CBINGV010000412.1:0-2784 GCA_966250255.1 uncultured Flavobacteriales bacterium
GGACCGGTTTTGAGCTGGCCGACAAAGAAGTGCTGAGCAACGACCGTTTTATTGCCTATATCAAAATGCGCCAGGGCAATTCCTTCCAGGATCTCCTCAAAACACTGCTCGGACAAATCCAGATCGAAGCGGCCTGGGAAGTGTTGCCGGGTATGCAGGAAATCTTTATCGATATGGTGCAGCCAAAAGCCCACTAAAGCAACATGGACATTTACGCTTTTTACGAAAATTTGCTTCCCGGGCTGGAACAATTGACCAACGATGCCCGGAAAAAAGTTCGTACCCTCGCTTTTTTGCGCCTGCTGATTTTCCTGCTTTGCTGCTTCTCCTTATATTTTTTTTGGGGTCAGGGCCTGCTTATCGGGGCTTCCCTTTTGGTGGGCATCCCGCTTTTCCTTGTTACGGTAAGCTTTTCGGTGGATGCGAAAACCGATCTTGAAAAAAAAGAAAGCAAAATCCGGCTGATACAGGCAGAAATGGAACAGCTCAATAGCAATAAAGGGCAATTTGACCCGGGCACTGAATTTTCCGATCCGAAGCATGCTTTTGCCTATGACCTCGATTTATTTGCCCCGAATGGTTTTTTCAGTTTTGTCAACCGCACGGTTTCGGCAGCAGGAAAGCGCCGGCTGGCTGAACGACTGCTGAATTACACACAATCTGAAAAAGGCTTTGAAGAAAAAGTCGAACAATTGAGCCACGAAGTGGATTGGATGCTTGAATTTCGCGCCGTAGCAGCGATTGAAAGCCGGGAAAATGCCTATAATAAATCACTGACAGGTTTTGCCAGGCTGAATTTCAGCAATGCTTCCTGGATGAAAATTGCGGTCTGGTTGATTCCCGTTTGTTCTTTTTCAGCTTTAACCCTGGATTATCTTGAGCTCATCAGCAGCACTTGGAGCGGAATTTTGTTTGTCCTGATGCTTGCACCGGTGGCTTCGGTATTGAAAGAAACCAATACCCGGGCTTCCCAGGTTGGACAGTACGAAGCGCGGATCCGGATCTTGCTTGACCAGCTGATCCTGCTGCAGCGCTTGCCAGTCGAGCTGATCGCCCGGAATGAGCTCAAAGCGCTTGAGCAGGAACTGAAAAACTGGACCCGCATTTCGCGCCGTTTTGACCTGCGGCTCAATATCCTGGTTTCCATTCCGCTCAATATCTTCTGGGCCTGGGATTTGCGCCAGCGGCTCGCACTTGAAAGTTGGGCCAAGCGCAATAACAGTGAGCTCGAGCATTGGGAACGTGAGCTTGCAGGGATCGAAGTGCTGGTTTCGGCTGCTGTGCTGCGGTTCAATAACCGCAATTGTACCCGTTTTGCCGTTAAAAAATCATCCTCCGCTGCTTATTCCTGTTTAGGGCTCGTGCACCCGATGATCCATCCGTCCAAACGGGTCAAAAATGATTTCGAGCTTGGTGAACAGGAGCATTTCATGATTTTAACCGGACCGAATATGGCGGGGAAAAGCACTTATTTGCGTGCCGTTGGACTCAATTTTGCACTGGCTAATGCGGCTTTCCCGGTTTTTGCCGACTACTTTGAAATCCCGCATTTGTCTTTGTTCAGCAGCATGCGCACGAGTGACGACCTGTCGGCTGAAAGCTCCTATTTCCATGCCGAGCTCGTCCGCCTGAAATACATTCAGCAGGAATTGCGTGCTGACCGCCAAAGTTTTATTTTACTGGACGAGATACTGAAAGGGACAAACAGCAAAGATAAAGAGGAAGGGTCCAAAAAATTCCTGCAAAAAATGAAGCAGAGCGGCGCAAAGGGAATTATCGCGACACATGATCTTTCCCTCTGTGAGCTTGCCCTCGATGATGCGGCTTTCCGGACCAATTATTTTGATTCGATAATTCACGGAAATGAGCTGTTTTTTGATTACAAACTGAAAAAAGGGGTTTGCCAAAACATGAATGCTTCCTTTCTGCTTGCAAAAATGGGCCTCACAGATTAACGGAATTTTTAGTTAATCAATCGGATTTACTGCACTTAAATCAATAAAAACTACCGTTTACGCAAAGAATTTGCCTTGAACATTTTAATATTTATCTTTGTTTTAAGTTTTAGATAGCGCCTTAAAAAACTGCCTATATGCACACGAGACCATCATATTCGAAATTGTTGACTACCATCCTTGATGACCGGCAGTTTGCTCAAAATCTGGCTGAAAAATTAAACGAATGCGATCGCGATCCGCTTGCTTTTTTCGAAGAGCATAAAACAAATCATTTCCATAACCGGGGAATTACAAAGGGAGGAAATCCCGATCAAACCCTGTGTTACCTGCTGGATATCCTGGGTGAGCGGCAATTGGTCTATGAATTGGACTGGAAAGCCGATTCGGAAGAATTGAACTATGCACTGAGATTGCTTTCTTCAGGTAAAGTTTCGGATGAATTATTCACCGAAGATGATGAAGATGATGCGGACGGGATGTATGAATTACTGGACATGGCTGAAGACCTACTGGAAGACTACGGTTATGGCCTTGTGATGTTCCCCCTGGATAGCGACAGCCACCCGATTGCGCTTGTGCCGATTGCCCGGCGGGAAGAAGTACA
The DNA here is from genome assembly GCA_966250255.1 of uncultured Flavobacteriales bacterium. Taxonomy (GTDB): domain Bacteria; phylum Bacteroidota; class Bacteroidia; order Flavobacteriales_D; family Crocinitomicaceae; genus M2408. The sequence continues at coordinate 2,563 of CBINGV010000412.1, forward strand.
GGCCATGATCGATGAATTGTTTTAAAATAAAACAAGCCTTTTTTCAAATGATGCCGGTACTTACAGCCAAAAAAGGGCAGCTGATCCTTTTGAAAGAATTGCTGATATTCCCGGAAAAGTAACAAGTGCCGCTTTTTTTCGTTATTTTTACTGGTGTGAAAGGAAAGCGGAGCATCCTGTTTTTTATCCTGTCATTGGGCGCGTGTGTCGCCCAGGAGGAAG
>CBINGV010000413.1:0-2771 GCA_966250255.1 uncultured Flavobacteriales bacterium
GAAGGTAAACACACTAATTTCCTTGCGAAGCAGTTCCGCGCGCTGCGGGCCGACTCCTTTGAGGAATTCGATGGGCGTGTTGAGAAATTCGGACATCGGAGCAAAAATAAGGATTTTCCCTGCTTTTTCAAGCAGACAGGTCTTCCGATTTGAGGATATCGACGCTTTTTTTGCCCAAAGCGATCACTTGCTCCAGGAAAATGAAATCCGCACTCAGTTTGTCGATGTTTTTTTTATCGTGGTTTTCGAACAGCTGTTCTTCCTCCGAAACTGCCAGGTAAAAGCGCTGTTCGCGGAAAGCAAGCTCGACCTGGTTACGGGCATGTAAAACCTTGAATTCCGCTGTTTGGCGAATGGCTTCCAATTTACTTTCCGGGGCGGAAACATCTTCCCTAAGAAAAACAACAAGGTACATTCCCCGAAAGATCGTTATAATTGTATTGAATACATGCAGCTCTCCGAGCTCAAAATATTTCCCGAGATAGCTCCCGCTCATGAAATCATCACCGGTGTAGGCTTCGTAATACTTTGAAAACAGGCCCGATTGCCTAAACAGGCTCGGGTGGATCTTGTGTACCGGGTTGTGCAGCTCCAGCTCGGGGATTTGTTCCAGCACCAGACCGAAATATTTTTTCTTGAACAGGCGGTTTTGCCTCCGGACGCGGTGATCATTGATGAATTTGACCGGATTGGTGAATGCGATAGTAGCTGCCATCGCCAGTCCGATCAAAACGAGGTATAAAATGACCATGCCGTTATCCATCCGGCCCCGTTTGTCCTGCTCGGGATCATAGATGATATAAAACAAATACATCAGCGGGTAAATGGCCAGGATGCCGATCAGCTTATAATACCAGCCCTCACGGACAAATTTCCGGTGAATGCTGAGCTGCTCTTCTTTGATTTTATTGATTTCTTCCATGAATAATGATCTTTAACAAAGATACAAGTTTTTAATTCACACCGGCGAGTGCTTCCCCGATGGCCTGTTGCACCGCTTCATCGCTGGCCGTGAGATAAACGCGCCAGGACCAGATCGACTTCACGGAAAAATAAACAAAGGCTTCGCTCTCATAGGGAAAAAGGTCGGTATAGGAAAGCCAGCTGTTATTGCCGATCACGACCTGCACAAAAAAGCCATCCAGGGCTTGCTGCCCAATGTCTGCCCGCAAAAGCCCGCGCGTCTTCATTTCCTGCATGATCAGATCGAATTCCTGCTTGCGCTCGCTGACCATCTGCCTGAAAATGATTTCCAGGTAATCCATGCGCCGCTTGATCACCAGCCGGTCAACGAAAATAAAGCGATAATGCTCAATTTTCCGGAAAGTCTCGATCTGAATGCGGAACATATACACCAGGAAATTGCTGAAATCAACCTGCCGGAGCCTGATCATTAATTTTTCCATGTCAGCCAGGAAAACATCAATCAGGGCCCGGATCAAGGCATCGCGATTGGGAAAATGATAGTGCAGGTTGCCCAGGCTGATCCCCAGCTCTTTGGCAATCAGCGAAGTTGTTACTTTTTCAACCCCCTGGTTATTAAATAGTTCCAGGGATTTTTGCAGAATCCGCTCTTTGGTGCTTATTTTTTTCATTTATTTTAGCTAAAAATAGCTAATTTGTGATTTTTCGTTCGTATCTTTGCCTAAAGATTAGCTAAAAGTAGCTATAAATTTTCACCCAAACAAAAAAACATGGCTGTTGAACGTAAATGCAGCTTTTGCGGTTGCTGGAACAGCGAGGCCGATTTCTGCAAAAGCTGCGGACAGGTCTTATCACCGCAATTGATTGAGGAAGAGCGGGAAGCTGAGCGCGAGCGCGTCCGGAATTCAATCATTCCCGACCGCATCGATCTCTTTCTTGAAGCCTGGAAACATTCGCCTTTTTTCCTTGTACGCTGGACTTATTACATCGTTTATTCCGTTGCTGCGGTTTTCTTTTCCATCGCCTTTTTGTTTGCTTATTTCGTGGTAGGGCTTAATGGGTGACGTGAAAGATGAATAGACACGGGAAAATCATATTGCTGGCGCTTATTGCTTTGTATCTGCTGGTGCGCGGCTTCCGGGAAAGCGCTTTTCCACTGCCCGGATTTTTTCACGACCATTTCAGCGATTTACTCTATTTGCCGGTGATGCTGCTCGTTTGCCTCTGGCTGACGCGCAGGCTTAAACGCGATCCGCAATGGCTCGTTCCCCTTTCCTATGTATTGGTTTTGGTTGCGTTTAACAGTTTCCTGTTTGAATATTACCTGCCGCAAATGAAAAGCGGCTTTACTTCCGACCCGATTGACTGCCTGATGTATGCCGGAGGCGGGCTTGCTTTTCTTCTGATTCAGAAACGCTTACTTTAGCGCTGTTTTCGGTTTAATATAAGCCCATTCCACGAAGTGAAATTTGCTTTCATGGGAAGGATCGGCAAAATCAAGTTGCCCGCTTACCCGGATAATGGCCACGACCGGGTATTTGTCGGCGATCATGTTCGCTGAGGTCTTTTTGGGTTTCAGCAGGTAAGTCTCGTGGTTTTGAAGCTGTTCATCCTGGTAAACGCGGGCCACAAAATAGCTTTCGTCATTTTTCAGGAAAAGCTTGCCTTCGATGTAGCTTGTTTTGGCCTCTCCAAAATAAGTGACGCGTTTCGAAACCGGCACGAGGTGAAAATATTCCTCATAAAAAGCGGTGATGCGTGCTTCGTTGTACGACTCACCCCGCACCTGAAGACGCATGCGGCTGGCTGAACCAAACTCGGCGGAATACGTAAAATGAAAAGGCAAT
>CBINGV010000414.1:0-2770 GCA_966250255.1 uncultured Flavobacteriales bacterium
CTGGCGGGTTACGGCATCAGCCGGATGCTCCCCGGAAACGCCCCGGCGGTGCATTGGAAGTTACTGAAACGCGGCTTGCTCACGCTGCTGGTTGCCGCCCTGATGGATGCGCTGATCTGGCTGATCATGCCTTTTACGGGTTACGATGTGCTCTATGTGCTTGCTTTCAGTATTATCCTGGTAGCTTTCATATCCAAACTCCCGGATTTCTGGCTGCTTGCGCTGATCCTTGTGATTATTACCCTGAGCTATTATTTTCAAAGCAAAGGCTATTACCGCGGCGAGCTGAATGATTTTCCGCTGGAGCTCAAAAACTGGCGCGAAATCTACCGGAATTTCGATGCCGGGCTGATCCATGGCTGGTTCCCGCTACTACCCTGGCTGGCGATCTTTCTCTTCGGCTACCTGGGGGGCAAAAAAACCATCCGTTTCGGGCGTTACAAGCTGATCGTTTCGATGGCGCTGGTTCTACTTTGCAGCCTGTCACTCATTATCATGTACCACGACAACAAGCTAGTGCGCTCAGGCTATTCGGAGCTTTTTTACCCGGCGGACCTGACTTTCCTGGTTTTTGCCCTGGCGCTCACGGCCCTCGTCTGGATTAACCGGACTTTTTTCAACCACAAGCTTTTTCTTCCTTTCCGGGTGCTGGGACGCTCCAGTCTTTTTGTGTATATCCTGCATGCCGCACTTATCAGTTTCAGCCTCAAAATGATCTTCGGGATGACGGGTAAAAATGCCATCCTGAGCCTGCTCATTCTCTATGCCCTGGTGTACGCCGGGGCCGTGCTTTTGTGGTACATCAAACGCCACAGTTCCTGGAAGAAAATGCCTTATGTGATGCGCTTTTTATTCGGTTCATAAAATACTTCGGCCAAGTACGAAAATATCTGGTTTTTTTTCTTTAGTTTTGTTGCTGATTTTGTAAAATTTACATGGAATTTCTTAGAAAATTAAAAACCTTCATCTGGTCCAGGCACTTCCTGAAACACTTCACGTTCATTATCTTGGCCTACGTTCTCATTATAGGTGCAACGATTTTAATACTGGATTTATCGACACACCACGGTCAGAAAATCAAAGTTCCGAACCTGCATGGCAAAAATGTGAAAAACATCCAGGCACAACTGGACGAGCTGGAACTGAGCTACGAAATCCTGGATTCCATTTACGACCCGAAAAAACCGGAGGGAACCATTGTTTCCCAAGACCCGCGCCCAACCGATTCGACGGATGTTTATGTGAAGGAAGGGCGCGTGATCAAGCTGCGGGTTTCCAAGAAAACCAACCTGGTAGAAATGCCGAGCCTGCTTGACAAATCCGAGCGTTTTGCCCAAAGCGTATTGAAAAACCGCGGGTTGAAATACAAAATTACCTATAAGCCGACTTCTGAAGCTGATGGCGCCGTACTCGACCAGAAGTACAACGGACGCTCCATCAAGGAAGGAACCCGCGTTCCGGTTGGTGCTACCATCCACCTTGTGGTGGGCCGCAATGAAGCCGGAGCCCCGGTACAAATCCCGAATTTGGCCGGCCTGACAATAAGTGAAGTAAAAGTGCGTTTATCCGGTATGTCTTCCCTCAGCTTGTTTGAGACATACCTCAATTGTGCCAATGCGGCCGACAGCTCTTCAGCCCGCGTGACCTCGCAGTCACCGGAATACATTGAAGGCGTGCTGAGCCCGTCGGGTTCGACTGTCACAATTGTCCTGGACAAGAACTACACCGGTGAATTGCCTGCCGGGGATTAAGAGGGGCCCAAAACGAGTTTTATGAAGCATTTTTTAGGAAGCATCTGCTGTTTATTGACCACTTTTTTTGTTTTTTCCCAGGAAGAGCTTAATCCCATCATTTCCGCGGGACAAACCCCGGGCAAAAGTATCAAGATGCGCGACGCCAACAGTTTTGATTCTACCTTTATTTATGCGGCCGATACGCTGGAACTTCCTTTTTTTGACGAGTTTTCCAAAAACCACTTCCAGCAGTATGCCGATGATTATAACGACCCAACGATCACTTCGGACAAGCGCTATAAATTGCTGGACCTGTCCGAAAATCCCCTGCCGGTAAACACGCGTTACACCACGCAGCAAACCATCCGGAAAGTCATTAATACCGCCGAGCTGACCGAGACTAACGAAGTGCTTCCTTCCACCGAGATCAAAGTGGGCGATTTTTCGTCTTACCCGCCGGTGTATACGCAAACAACGGTTTACCCGCCTTATATCATTTACGATACGGTCAATTTTCCCAACCTGCCGGATACGGTATGGATGACGGAAGTAGAGCTTCTGCAGGACTCGGCCGTGCAGTTTTTTGCGCAGCTCAATGACAAAAATGCTTTCTGGATCGACAGCAAAGCCGAACATTCCTACACCAATGCGGTCAATCCCTGGACCCTGGGCGTGGTGACTTTCGACGGGCGCGATGAGAACGGCATGCCTTACCTCTTTGGCTCAAACGGCATCGATTTTAACGATTACCTCACTTCCAAGCCGATCGATATGGCCGGATTGAGCGGGGGTGATTCCGTTTATTTCAGCTTCCTGTATCAACCGCAGGGCTTTAACGATGAGCCGGAATGGGTGGATTCGCTAAAACTCGAATTTTATGCCCCGGATTTGCAGCAATGGTTCCAGGTTTGGTCCGTTGGCGGTACTCCACTGCAGGATTTCAAAAAAGTGCACTTCCGCATTACGGACAGCCAGTTTTTCAAGCCGGATTTCCAGTTCCGTTTCCGGAATTATTCGGGTGTATCCGGCGGCATTGA
>CBINGV010000415.1:0-2766 GCA_966250255.1 uncultured Flavobacteriales bacterium
CGGTGCCGTTACCTCACGGTTACCGAGTTTCGTTTTGGTTTGCCCTTCAAACTGAGGCTCGGCTACTTTTACGGAAACCACCGCGGTTAAACCTTCGCGGAAGTCGTCACCATCAATTTCGATCTTTTCCTTGGCTAAAATCCCGCTGTCTGTCGCATACTTTTTCAGGGTATTGGTCAAACCGCGACGGAAACCGGACAAGTGCGTCCCTCCTTCGTGCGTGTTGATGTTGTTCACATAGGCCTGGATGTTTTCCGTGTAAGAGGTGTTGTACGTCAGGGAAACTTCCACCGGGACACCTTCGCGCTCCCCTTCGAAGTAAATCACATCCGGTATCAGGGACTCGCGGTTGCGGTCCAGGTATTGTGCAAACTCACGCAAACCGCCTTCGGAATGGAATACATTCGACGGGTTTTTCCCGTTTTCATCCGCATCACGCAAATCCGTTAATGTAATCGTGATTCCTTTGTTCAAAAAAGCGAGCTCGCGCATACGTGCCGCGATAGTATCGTAATTGTATTCCGTAAATTCGAAAATCGAATCGTCCGGCTTGAATGTCTGGATCGTTCCGGTGGTTTTAGACGTCCCGATCTCCCTTACATCGTAAAGCGGCTTACCGATCGAATACTCCTGTTCGAAGATTTTTCCTTCCCGGTGAACCTCGGTGCGCATGTGAATGGACAAGGCGTTTACACAGGAAACCCCCACCCCGGGGAGCCCCCCGGAAACTTTATAGGTGTCTTTATCGAATTTCCCTCCTGCGTGAAGTACGGTCATCACCACTTCAAGCGCCGATTTTTTCTCCTTGGAGTGCATCGCTGTCGGGATACCGCGCCCGTTATCTTTTACCGTGATGGAATTATCTTCATTGATGAGAACGTCAATGGTATCACAATGACCGGCCAAAGCCTCGTCAATGGAGTTATCGACCACCTCGTAAACCAGGTGGTGCAATCCCTTGACACCTACGTCTCCAATGTACATGGCGGGTCTTTTTCTTACCGCCTCCAAACCTTCGAGTACCTGGATATTATCCGCCGAATAATCGTTGTTTTTTGTTTCTTTACTCATAGTGTCCCCTTTGGAAAAAATAGTATTTTTTGTAGAGGCACAAATATACGAAAACTAAGGCTTTTATTTGGTAAAACGCAAATCTGAAACGCAAGTAGTTATCAACAAAATATTAACTTTTCAACAGCTTCAAAAGCAGTTGTCCGGCTCATTTTTATTCTCAAAAAGAATGGCTGTTCAATGATGGATGACCACGACGCGTTTCATGCACGAAATCCCGCTGTTCTCAACCTTCAGGAAATAATTCCCGTTCGGCACCTCCGAAAGGTCGAAAACCAGCTTACCGGCTTCCACTGCGCCTTCGAGCAAAAGCTCTTCCCCCAGGTTATTGAGCAGGCTGACACGCGCATGTTCCACATCCGGTCCTTTCACAAACAAATAATCGTCGCTTAACGTGGGATAAACCTGGTAATCGGCCCCGTAAAATACGTTCGACATGCTCTGGAGCACTTTCCGTTCCCCATTATAATCGGTCTGGCTCAGACGATAATAGGATTGCCCGGTCAGCGGCTGCTTATCCGTAAAATGATACTGCGTGCTTTCACTTGACATACCTGCACCGTCTAGTTGGGCAATTTCCTGCCAGAATTCCCCGTTGACCGAAACTTCAAGGGTATAAAAATCATTATTCCGCTCGCTTTTGCTTTCCCAGCTGATTTCAATTTCCTTTTCGCGGTTTTCCAGGTCAAAATTCGACAATTCAACCGGCAATGGAGCCGAGCAGCCAATTCCCGCCGGGCCGATTACCGGCAAAGTCAGCAAATTACCCGACCATTCCGTTGAACCGCCGATAAAAACACGGTTGACACTTCCCAGATTCAGGCTGGGGATCATCGTCCCCAACAGGAAAAAGCCCAGGCAGGATCCACCCGGCAAACTGATGCTCCGGTTGGAAGCAAAAGCCAGCTCGCCTGCTACCAGGATTGTTACCGGCGATCCACAGGCGGAAAGGTTAACATTCGCTGTCACCGTAACAATGGAGCCAAAGGGAATAAAAATATCATCCCCGCAGGTAGGCACGCGACCACAATTCCAGGTACCCGGGTTGTTCCAGTCGCCGCCAATCAGATTAGACGTGCAAAGAGCTGCATAACTTTGAAAATCGGACAAAGAAAGAGCCACTAAGAAGCATAGAAATACTCTCATAACAGAAAAATATCAGGTTAGACATGTGATTTGTAAGCGAGTAGTTGTATGATAGCCGGAAATGTTAATAACAAGCTACCATAATTTTTTTGAACAGGCAAGTGCTTATCTTTACTTAACCGTTCTTTGACGATAACTGACCAATATCAGCAGACAATCTGCAGTTTCTTTGAAACTATAAAAATCGTTCTAAAATTGTTCATAAATGCAGCGAAATGTCAGGTTAATCCTTGGACCTGAGACTTTTGTGCTTTTGGCAATTTGGTGTTTCCAAAAATGCTGCATGGCTCCGCCCATCAGCAAGAGACTCCCCGATTCGAGCTCCAGGGAGATTTTTTCTTTGGTGAGATTATGCCGCAGATCAAAACGGCGCTGTGCCCCAAGACTGAGTGAGGCAATTAATGGGTTTTTTCCCAGCTCCTTTTCATCATCGGCATGCCAGCCGTTGGAATCTTTTCCGTCGCGGTAGAGGTTAGCCAGCACACAATTGAAATCGCCGGGAATTTGTTGTTCTGAAAGCAGGGAAAGAATCCGTTCTTTCAACCGGCT
>CBINGV010000416.1:0-2728 GCA_966250255.1 uncultured Flavobacteriales bacterium
CCATGCATGTGGTACGGGTTTGGATCCAAAGATAAAAAATTCCGGGCGAAAAATACTGCTTTTGTGTTTTATACCTGGTATAAAGAAACCCGGGACGCCAAGTTCCCGCAGAGAGCGTAGATGTATTGCCCGCGGATCTCACGGATTGCACGGATTTATTTTTTCGGCAGGACGTTTAAGCCCACAGATTAGGTACACTTAGGACGCACATTTTTTTGAGTTGGGACTTGGGGGGCACTAAGGTTCTTTTGTCCCGACCGCGCAGCAGCAACGAAGTTAATGGCTTGTATGAATTTTTCCCCTGTCTGCCGACAGGCAGGCGCTGATGCGCAGATTTATGGCGCGGATTTTTTATCGGGACTCAAGGCGCGAAGTTTCCTTTTGCCGCGAATGGCACGAATTTGCACGAATATGACTTGGATGAATTACAGGTATAAATTTTCCCACTAATATGCACAGATTTTTAGGCTAAACGGTTTACCCGACCCTGGAGATAATAGAATTAGTGAAATTTGTGTCATTCGTGGCCATTTAATTTTCCTATACCAGACCAGGACACAAGCATTTTGCAGCAGCCTGTTTGTTATTCCAAAAAGAATCCTAAATTTGAGCTGATGCAGGACCCGGAAGACATATTGCAGGCTTTCAAAGCTAAACTGGACGGAATTTCCGACCCGGGAGAGCAGATGCGCGAAATCACGCTCTTTTCGATCATGTACAGCGATACGCTGGGCGAGCGGGTAACGCCCCTGCTGGAATACGGGATCAAGCTTTCGAAAGAAAGGGGATCAAGAAGCGGGGAAATCGTTTGCCTGCTGACACTTATTTTCAATCAAAACCTGCTGCGCGGCGGGGCTGTTGAAAAACAGGCATTGATCGAAGAGCTGGAAAGCGAGGTGAGGGAAATGGAAGGCGAGATTTTTGAACGCTCTTTCAGCCTGAATATGCTGGCCTATCTTTATTGGTTTGCCGGGAATTATGAAAAAGGCTTCAACCTGATTTTTGAGGCCCTGCGCATGGCTTCGGAAGCCGGCGACCCCCTGAGTGAGGGCTGGAGCAATTATGCCATCGGGGTGTTTTATTTTGATACGAAGGATTTCGAGAACTCGCTTTTCTATTATACCAAAGCTTACGAACATTTTAAACGGAACGCCTATGTTTACGGGCAAGCCCGGGCGTCCAACGGAATCGCCTCGGTGCTCATCCTGCGGCGTGAGCATGAAAAAGCGCTGGAACATATCGAGTTTGCGATCGGGGTTTACCGCAGCCTCAGCCAGTTTTCGGGCCTGACGCGTTCGCTGAACGATCTGGCGATGAACCAGAAAGCGCTGGGGAACCACACGCAGGCGATTGCGCTTTTCGAGGAGTGTATTGTTTTGCGGCGCGACATCCGGCATGTGCAGGGACTCATTACTTCCCTGACGGAACTGGGCGAAATCCTGGTGGCGGAGGGCCGCTATGCCGAAGCGCTGGAAAAGCTTTCGGAAGCGCTGGAACTGGCCATACAAGCGAAATCCGCGCAAAAAGAAATGCGGATCTGCAAACTCCTGTCGGCGCTTTTCAAAGCGAATGGTGAGGTGGCGCGCGCCTTGGAATATTTCGAGCGTTTTTACGAGCTGAACACGCGCCTGATGGGGGATGAATCGGCGAACAACATCAAACGCATGCAGACGCAGTTTGAGAAAGAGCAGGTGGAAAAAATTGCGGAGGTGGAACGGGTGAAAAACCTCGAGCTGCAAAAAGCCTACGAGCTGATTGAGCAGAAAAACAAGGACATCAGCGACAGCATAAACTATGCGCAGCGGATCCAGCAAGGGATTTTACCCACCGATGAGGAGATTGCGAGCTGCTTCAAAAATTATTTTGTACTCTACGAGCCGAAGGATATCGTAAGCGGTGATTTTTACTGGTCGGTGAATGCCACTTCCTCGAAAACTGGGGTAAATGTGAGCCTGATCGCGGCCGTTGATTGTACGGGGCACGGCGTTCCAGGCGCTTTCATGAGCATGCTGGGCAATACGCTGCTGAACCAGACGATTTTTAACCCGGAGGTGGTCTATCCTTCGGACGTGCTTGATTTTCTGAACAAGGAACTGCCGCAAAACCTGAAATCCCAGGGCAAGGACGCTTCGATCCGCGACGGGATGGATATGTCGATCTGCTCCTTTGATTTTAAGGGCATGAAATTGTATTACGCCGGGGCCAACAATCCTTGCTGGGTGATCCGCCGGGGCGAGCTGATTGAGCTGAAAGGCGACAAGCAGCCGATCAGCGCTTACAATGACCCGGACAAGCGCGCTTTTACGAACAAGGAACTCCAACTCGAAGCCGGCGACCAGGTGTATTTGTTTACCGATGGCTTTGCAGACCAGTTTGGCGGCCCGAAGGGGAAGAAGTTCAAGTACCGCCAGTTCAAGGAAATCCTGCTGGAAAACGCCTATTTACCACTTCCCGCCCAAAAGGAAATGCTGTCAAAGGCTTTTCACCGCTGGAAGGGTGAGCTGGAGCAGGTGGATGATGTGCTGGTGATCGGGATCGGGGTGTAATTATACTTTTTGGCTTGACCCAAAAAGTATGCAAAAAAGTCAAGAATGCTTTTTAAAGCATTTTCTTAGGAAACCGTTTCAAAAAGCGTTCATTTTTACTAAAAATAAGCTTACATTGACTGAAGCAGCTCTTTGATTTTACCAAAGGACTTATCGTCTTTGACCAGGTACTGACATTTCTG
>CBINGV010000417.1:0-2722 GCA_966250255.1 uncultured Flavobacteriales bacterium
GTCGGAAATTTACCAGGACCTGATCGTTGAATACCGCATCCGGAATTCGGCTTTCCGAAACTATTACCTCATCGAAAACGGATCGCTGGTCTTGGTTTTCCAATGGAAGCTCTTTGATATGGTGGGCACCGACAATTATGAAGCCAATTACATAACTTATGGAACCGGATCGCGCTCACTGGCTAAAGACATCCTGATTTACAAAGGAAAAATCAAAAATTACAGTACGAAAATCCCGAATATTTATACCTACGATCCCGAAATTGAGAAAAACGGCGAAGAGCTCTACCGCTTTTTCTACGACCCGGGCACCATGAAATACATGACCAAAAAGCAATAACATGACAACGCAAGCCATCATCATTCTCGTCCTGATCGGCATTTCGGCCGGTGTACTCAGCGGTTTTGTCGGTGTTGGCGGCGGCATAGTGATTGTTCCCGCCCTGATCTATTTTATGGGTTTTACGCAACACCAGGCGCAGGGAACAAGCTTGTTTGTCCTTGTTTTGCCGGTGGTTTTCCTGGCGATGATGAATTACTGGAAAACGGACAATGTGAACTGGAAATTCGGCCTGGTGATCGCTTCCACCTTCCTCATCGGCGGTTATGTCGGTTCCAAGCTGGCGCTCCGTTTATCGCCCGGCGTGGTTAAATTGGTGTTCGGGCTGATCATGGCCTATGTATCGTTCCGCCTGGTTGTTTCGGGCTTTAATTCCCTTTCCAAATGACGGCAATTTACACACAGATCAGGCAACTGGCCGAAACGCTTTATCCCAAAGTAAAAGCGATGCGCGAGCACCTTCACCAACATCCGGAGCTTTCTTACCACGAGTTTGAAACGGCCCGTTTCGTCCGGGAAAAGCTGCAAGAAATTGGCATTACGGAGATTCAGACCATGGCCGAAACCGGCGTAGTAGCCCTGATTCGCGGCAAACAGCATGCGGAAAACCAAAGCTGCGTTGCCTTGCGCGCCGACCTCGACGCGTTGCCGGTCACCGAAGAAAACGACGTTCCTTACCTTTCGAAAAATACCGGCGTGATGCATGCCTGCGGCCATGATGTACATACTTCCATTCTACTGGGCGCTGCCGAAATTCTTTTTCACCTGCGGGACGAGCTTCCCCACCCGGTGAAACTGGTATTCCAGCCGGGCGAAGAAAAAAACCCGGGCGGGGCTTCGCTGCTAATCGCCGAAGGCGTTCTGAAAAACCCGGAAGTCCGCGAAATGTATGCCCTGCATGTGTTCCCGGAGCTGGAAAGCGGCAAGCTGGGTTTCCGGGAAGGTTTGTACATGGCTTCCTGCGATGAAATTTACATGACGATCCACGGCAGGGGCGGACACGGGGCTACGCCGCATTTGTGCATCGATCCGATCCTGATCGGCGCAACGCTTGTGACGCAGCTGCAGCAAATCGTCAGCCGGAAATGCGACCCGAAAATTCCCTGCGTGCTTTCCTTTGGGCATTTTGAAGGCATCGGAGCTACGAACGTTATTCCTTCCAGGGTTCACCTCAAAGGCACTTTTCGCACCATGAACGAAGACTGGCGCAAACAGGCCTGGGAAGAAATCACCCGCCAGGCGACGGCCATCGTTGAATCCCAGGGCGGCACGCTTGACCTCGAAATCAGCAAAGGCTATCCTTACCTGGAAAACGACCCGGTCGTTACCCAAAAAATCCGCAGCAAAGCGGAACACTTTTTCGGGGAAGAAAACGTGATTGAATTGCCGGTTCGTCTGACTTCCGAAGACTTTTCCTTCTATTCTCAGCAGGTACCGGTTTCTTTTTTCCGTTTGGGCGTGCGCAATGAGGCGAAAGGCATTGTTCACGGAGTTCATCACCCCCGCTTCGACATTGAGCCCGAAGCCCTGAAAACCGGCATGCAGGCTATGTGCCTCGCAGCATTCTGATTCTTCATTTGCCTTTTTGGCCTTAAATTCCTATTTTTAAGCTTCATTGAAACCTATGAAACAATATTTCTCCATCCTGGCGTTTTCCTTAATTGCACTGGCGCTAAGTGCCCAGGGACAATTTAAAATCCGAAACGACGAATTCATCCAGATCGGTTACACCGGGCCAAAAGCTTTGACCTTCGGGCAGGGAAACGGCTATCTGAACAACGGGAATTTCGCCCTGGAATATTGCGCCGTTTGCCCGCAGCCGGGCTTTAACATCTGGAAACCCTGGCCGACGTCTCAGGCAGCAAATTACCTCTTGTTTATCCGTGACAACGGAAATACGGGAATCGGGAATTCCGGCGATGCTTTCGCCCGGCTTTGGATCAGCGGAACGCTCAAAACGAATGCCACGCTCTACCCTTCCGATTTGCGCTATAGTGAAAATACCCGGAACATCAGTGGGTCACTCGATCATTTAATGAAGCTAAAGCCGGTACAGTACCAATTCATTCAAAATTCAAAAACGACCGCCGACTCGCTATCCGTGAACGTCAGCAAAACTCCCGTGAACAATTACAATTTTGACCAATCGACTCATTTCGGGATTTTTGCCCAGGACCTGGAAAAAATCTACCCGAACCTGGTCAGTAAGGACGAGCAAGGCGTGATGCTCGTCAATTATGCCGAATTTGTGCCCTTGCTGGTTGGTGCCATCCAGGAGCAAAATGAAAAAATCCGGGAACTGGAACAGGAAATCGAAAAACTGAAGAAATAAGCCATGCCTAAACTTTTATTTCTCCTGCTTCTTTTACCCGGCTTACTTTT
>CBINGV010000418.1:0-2694 GCA_966250255.1 uncultured Flavobacteriales bacterium
CCTTCCCTGAAGGAATTGTATTTTTATTTTGTAGACATCAACCACAATATTACGGGCAACCCGGATTTAAAGGCAGAAAATTCCCACAATTTCAACCTATCGCTTCATTACAGCTCCAACAAGAAACAAAGCAGCCATAAATCGGAGCTCAGCTGCTTTTACAATACGCTGACGGACATGATTTCGCTGGCACAAAAAACAGCTACGGAATACAGTTATTTCAATATAGACGAATTCAAAACACTGGGGATCCAGGCACAGAGTGAATATAGCCGGAAGGGCTTGAGTTTCCTGCTTGGCGCTGCCTGGATCGGTCGTTACAACCAGTTTGCAGCAGAAAATGCCGGCGAGCGCTTTATTTATTCGCCGGAAATCAAATCGAATATCCGTTACGAATGGCCGAAACGGAACATCAGCCTGAACTTTTTTTATAAATATACCGGGAAACTGCCTTCCTACATGCTGAACAGCGAGAACGAAATTTTCCGTACGACGATGCAGGATTACCATACGGCCGATCTCTCCCTTTCCAAACAGCTCCGGCGAAAACAACTTTACCTGTCCATTGGCGCCAAAAACCTGTTTGATGTCCGGAACATCAACGGCGTCATGAGCGGAAGCCCGCATTCATCCGGTACAACAAGCGTTCCGGTAGCCATGGGACGCACGTATTTTGTGAAACTGGATATTCACCTTCAAAGTGGAAAACGATGATGAAAAAACTGCTGATTTTCTCTTTAAGCTTAACGGTCATTTTTTCTTGTGAGAAAGCCGAATTACCTGTTCCTAAACACGATCCCGGGAAAGTAATAAATGCCAGCGCCGACATGGACCCGGATTACAAATGGCAGCTTTATTACGACCTCAAAACCAATAAAGTGGTGGGTAAAAACCTCAAAACAGCCTGGGACCTCGGCTTTGAGAACGGAGCAAACGGTTTTCACATTATCCTGAATTCCGCCAAAGCCATGTATGCCTACCCTGCCGGAACGGATTTCGAAGCAATCAGCGACACGGTGGGGCTTACACTCAACAAGCGCTGGGACGCCTCTTCCGGCAACCTGGATTCTACGGCTATCGGCGACTGGAAAAATGAGACAAACTGTTTTATCATCGACCGTGGCTATAATGAAAGCGGCATTCACCAGGGTTTTAAGAAGATCCGTTTCATCAGCTCGGATGAAAGCGCATACCAGGTCCGCTTCGCAGATTTAAACGGGAACAACGAAAAAACGCTTACGATTCAGAAGGACGATACGTATAATTTCAGTTTCCTGTCTTTTACTTCCGGGAACACTTTGCTGATTGAACCGCCCAAAGATACCTGGGACCTGGTGTTTACGCAATACACCCACATTTTTCATGAGCCGCAGCTCACTCCTTATCTCGTTACCGGCTGCCTGACCAACCGCTACAATACCCAAGCCTGCCTGGTAAATGAAGTAGATTTTGAAAACATTGATTTCGGTACGGCTTCGGCCCATCTTCTCTCTTCGGCCATTGACCGGATCGGCTATACCTGGAAAATATACACCGGGGGAAGTTATGAAACCAATCCCGGCATGAATTACATCATCCGCGACAGCGAAGGGCTTTATTATAAACTGCATTTTATTGATTTTTACAGCAATTCCGGGGAGAAAGGCACGCCGACCTGGGAATACCAACAATTGTAGATCCTGATGTTCCGTTCAAAATGGTTTAAGCGGATCGGGCTGATCGGCTTTTTGTTTTTTCTACTGAAGGGGATTTTTTGGCTGGTGCTGACGTATTGGATTTTGGATAGTTAAACTATAAATTACTGGATTTCAGCAACAAAAAAGTTGCTTAACCGATAAAAAACGCTAAAACTGCCTGGTAGAAAACCCATGCAGAGTCACGGGAGCAATTCCTGCATGATTATTGTAACCATCTTTTCAAATACGCGATTATGAAAGGATATTACGTAGTTATTGCAGTGACATTGCTCCTGTTTTCTTGTGAAAAGCAGTACAGCGGCTATTGCATCAGCGGGTCGGGTCCGGGGAATTACCAGGTTCTTGAATTTGTGGAAGAAGCCGCCACGAAAAACCAGGCGGAGCAGAAAGTGGAAAAAATGCTTAATGAAACTTTCCCGACTAATGGAAAATGGAGCTGTGAAGTAGACGACTGATTTATTTTACCAAACGGATCAGGTTTTCGTCCCCGCCTTCGGTGTTGAGCTCCAGTTTACCCCTGAGTTCAATTAATTTTCCCTGTTCATATGAAGGAAATCCTTCCAGCACGCAAAATTCATGCTGCCGGAATTGCGGCAGCCCGCAAATGGAAATCGTATATTCCTTTGAAACCGTGAGCATACAGATGCGTATCGTTTTAGGATTTTCGGGATCATCTATATTCATCATATCGACGGTTTCCACTTCCCGGTAATAGCCCTGCAGGCTAACAAGCGTATGGTTCTTTTTAAGCGTTTCCGCCGAAAAAACAGGCCAGTTCATTTTTCCCTTCATCCCGAACATATCCGTGTATTTCACTTTCTTTTCACTCACCGGGATTAAGTCCTCCCAGGTAATTTCACCATCTCCGCTGCAGGCCAGCAAAGGGAAAAGAAAAAGTAAAAAGCCCAAAACCCGTTTATGCATGATCTGCTTGTTTTAATTTTTGCCTGTTCTGGTAGTCCAGGGTAATAAAAATAGCGCAAATCGCCCAAATGGG
>CBINGV010000419.1:0-2672 GCA_966250255.1 uncultured Flavobacteriales bacterium
AACTACCTGATGGAAAGCAAAATTCCGAAGCGCATGGGCAGCTTGCACCCGAATATTGCTCCTTACGGTGAGATTTTTGAAACGGCCGATAAGCAACTGATTACCTTTGCCATCGGGAGCGACAAGCATTTTATCAAGCTCTGCCATTACCTCGGGATCGAATATTTGCCGGATGAACCGAAATTTCTTACCAATCAGAAACGGGTGGAAAACCGGGCCCAGTTGGCGCAGGTCCTCCAGGACGAAATTGAAAAAATTGATGCAGACGATATCCTCGAATGGGCCAACGAATATTTTGTGCCCTGCGGGAAGATCCGCGATTTGCGCCAGGTATTTGAAGATGAGCGCGCCCGCTCGTTCATTCGCGAAGAAGAAATTGAGGGTAAAACCACCCGCCGCGTATCCTCCATAGCTTTCGAATTATGCTGAACGAGATCCGGAGCCCGCAAACGGAACAGGAATGGGAGCAATATTACGATCTGCGCTACCGCATCCTGCGTGAACCCTTGAACCAGCCCCGCGGCACAGAAAAAAACGAAGGCGACGAAACAGGCATTCATTTCGCGTATTTCGAAAACGACCGCATCCTGGCCATTGCCCGGCTTGATCTGCAGGAAAATCAGCAGGCGCAAGTTCGTTTTGTAGCCGTTGAAGCGGATTTACAGGGAACCGGGATCGGCAAAAAAATCATGGAAGCGGTGGAAGAGCACAGCAAAACACGCGGTGTCCGGAAAATCATCCTGCATGCCCGCGATTATGCCCTTCCGTTTTATCTGCGCTTGAATTACATCCTGGTAGAGCCTTCTTACAAATTATTTGATGTGCTACAGCATTTCCTCATGGAGAAAGAGTTGTAGTTTTCCCGCAGACGGCGCAGATTCTTCGCAGATGAACGCTGAATTAGATTTGAATAATCTGCACAAAATATATCCGTGTAATCTGCGGGAGCTATTGCCTACTGTAAGCTATGGGCTAAAAAAAACTTCGTGCCCCCTTTGTGTCTTCGCGTCTTGGTTGCAGAAAAAGCATCCAAAATTACTTCGCCGTAAAATTCAGCCGCAGGAAATACGCATAGGCCTGGATGCCTTTTTTCAGGTCCTTTACCGGTAAATATTCGTTGCTGCCGTGTACGCCTTCCAGGGAATTCCGGGAGAGTACGCAGGGAATAATCCCGTAAGTCGGGATATTTTCGAGGCGGAAGAAATTGTTGTCCGTCGAAGCAGGGAAGAGGATCGGTGTAGCGAAGCTTTCCGGGTAGATCGTCTGCAAAGCCTCCTTCATGCGTTCAAAATAAGGCGTAATTTCTGAAGGCTCGCTGTTGGGACTTTCGGAAATAATGGTAATATCAACCTTCATCCCGACCGCAAACTGCACGCGCCGGATAAACTTTTTAATATCGGTACCCGGGAGCAGGCGGCAATCCAGCACGGCGTAAGCCCCGCTGGCGATCTGGTTGCTGGCTTTGGCGTCGATGGTCCCGATTTCCGTGATCACGAACGTGTTTTCCACCAGGACATTAAAAATTTCACCTTCGCGGAAATATTTTTTTACAAAAGGCCAGAAAATACTCCAGTTGATGTGCTTAATGACAAAGCCTTTGGCGCCGCCTTCCAGTTTGCCCAGCTCGCGGAACATTTTACGGGAAAGTTTTGAGAATTTCAGCTCTTTTTTTTGGTCCATCAGGTTGATCAGCGACTTAAGCAAACGTTTGTTGGCATATAAATCCGGCGGAACAGCCCCGTGGCCGTGTGTTTTTTTGTTGACTTCCAGGCGCAGCCAGAGCGAGCTCTTTTCGGCTACTGAAATCCCGAAAACTTCTTTGCTCGGTTTGGATGGCACGAGATTCGACAAACCGGAGCCGCCTTCCCCGAAAACGACCACCGGGTTGAGCAAAGCCAGGTGATTATCCGTGATGTATTTGGCTCCGTAAATACTGTTGACTTCTTCGCCGGAAACTCCGAGAAAAGTAACATTGTAGGGCAGGTTTTGTTTTTTAGCTTCGTCTGTCAGTGCAATCAGGCTATAGACCTGCATCACTGCCAGTCCCAGGCAATCGATGGTGCCGCGCCCGAAAATCGTATCGTTGACAATTTTGCCGGCAAAAGGATCGTGTGACCAGGCTGTAGAATCGGCCTGAACCACATCCAGGTGACTTGTCAGGATGATATTTTCCTTATTCAATTCGAGGGGGTAGAGGGAGGCTGTGAAATTAAACGAGCCGTTCGGTGCATAAAAGATTTCGGTATGCAAACCGGCATCCCGGCAGAATTGTTCCAGGTAAAGCCCGAGTTTTTCTTCCTGCCCGGGGTATGAGCGGAATTGCACCAACTCTTGCAGGAGCTTTTCCGGTGCAGGCAATTTTTTTTCCTGTCCCAGGGAAATCAGGGAAATGAACAGGGCCGCTATGCAGAGGAAGTGTTTCACGAAGACAAAGTTAAGCATAAAAAAACCGTTCACTTTCTTTAAGGAACGGTTTTCAAAGGCTGTTGGTTTGTTTAATCTTTAATTACGGTGTAGCCCGGGTATTTTTTCGAATCGAAGACAAATTTGCTGTCCTCTACGGAAGCATTTGGCGTAAACTTCGTAAGGGAGTAAGTCATCACGGTTCCGTCTTTTGCTTTCATGATCGCTTTTTTCAACTCGTTATCTTCTTTTGAAATGTAGATGATAAT
>CBINGV010000420.1:0-2617 GCA_966250255.1 uncultured Flavobacteriales bacterium
TTTAAATGGCTCTCCTTTGGAGATCATTCATCATTTATCATTCCTTAATCCCCTTCTTCCAGCTCAAACAGCTCTTCGACCGTTTTACCCAGGACGCGACCGATTTTGAGCGCCAGGACCGTGGAGGGAGTATATTTGTTGCTTTCGATCGCGTTGACGGACTGGCGGCTCACCCCCACCTGCTGCGCCAGCTCTTCCTGGGTAATTCCCAGCCGCGCCCGCTCGCTTTTGATACTATTCTTCATGGCGGCGGAATTTAAACATTAAGTAATAAAAACGGAGGATATAGATGATCAGCACGGTAAACATGTTGTACATCATCACATTAAAGAAAATCATCCCGTAAATAAAGACCATAGCAAAGAGCAACAAGCCGTAATTGACAAAAACCGCCCATTTTAATGCATTCAGCCGGATCCGCTGTACAAACTCGTCTTCTTCTTTTTCTTTGGAAAATCCGATGAACATTAAACCTACCAAAGCCAGTACACCGATCAGCTCGTCGTAGATTTCGTTTTCCACCATGCGGAAAAACCCGCCTCCCTGACCAATAAACGAATCCGTATAGAGCGCAAACACCCGGGTTTTAAACAGAGATTCGGGCGTAAAACCGGTGAGCAGCAAAATCCAGGCCGTCAGCCCAAGCAGAAACAATACCAAACCGATCTTCTTGAAGCGGTTCGGGAAATAAAACTCATTTTTCATGATTTCTAGCATTAAAGATTGAATCAAATGTAAAACAAACTTTACACAAAGTCAAGTTTACTTTACAATATTTTGTTAATTTTTATAAAAAAGGTGCGCTTTTCCCAAAAATGGCTAATTTCAATTTCACGATGAAAGGCTATAAAATTTTTCTTTCCTGGCTCCTGACCGTAGTGATCGGCAGCCTGGGACTTCCGATTTGGGCAGGCGTGTTTGAAAGCTATGGCACAGGTGGTTTTCATATCAATCACATAGGCGAGCTACTCATGATAGCTTTTCTCTGCATGCTGGTGAGCGCAGTGCTTTCGGCCCCTACACTGATTGTCCTGCTTATCCGGAACGGGATCATGAACCGCAGAAATTACACGCTACGCAAACATTTCCGCAGGATCAATGTGACACACCTCATCATGGCTGTGCTGACCATTTTCGCGATGGCGGCCTACCTGCTGATCAGCTACCTCGAAATACAGAACAGCTTCAATTCACTTTCCGGGGAAAGCTCCCGGATCAATTACCTGGAAATGTCCCTCTGGCCGATTTTGACCTTTACGGGCGTGATCGTGTGGTACCTGGTCTGCGCCGTTCCCAGTTGGTACCTCATTTTCCGCAAGGAACTGCGGGAAGCCCGCACCCAGGAAGAACCCGGAAACTCAACCGTTTTAGATAACCTGGAATAAGCATTTTTGGCGTATCTTTGTTCCATGAGAAAGAAGATTTTACTACTGGGTTCCGGTGAGCTGGGCAAGGAATTCGTAATTGCCTGCCAACGCCTCGGACAATTTGTGATCGCCGTTGATTCTTACCCGGATGCGCCGGCCATGCAGGTTGCCCACACTTCCGAAGTCATCAACATGCTGGATGGCAGCGAGCTCGACCGCGTCGTGGCGAAGCACCGGCCGGACATCATTGTCCCGGAAATCGAGGCCATCCGTACGGAACGTTTCTACGATTACGAAAAACAGGGCATCCAGGTAGTACCCAGCGCCAAAGCGGCCAATTATACGATGAACCGGAAAGCCATCCGCGACCTGGCAGCCAAAGACCTGGGTGTACGCACGGCAACTTACCGCTATGCCACCTCGCTCGAAGAATTACAGTCAGGCGTTGCTGTTTGCGGCATTCCCTGTGTCGTAAAACCCCTCATGTCCAGTTCGGGCAAAGGCCAGTCGGTGATCAAATCCGAAGCCGATATCGAAAAAGCCTGGAACTATGCGATGGAAGGTTCCCGCGGTGATCTGAAAGAAGTGATCGTGGAAGGCTTCATCGATTTTGATTTTGAGATTACTTTGCTCACCGTAACGCAGCAAAACGGGAAAACCTTGTTTTGTCCGCCCATTGGTCACCGCCAGGAGCGCGGCGATTACCAGGAAAGCTGGCAGCCGATGCCCATGGAAGAAAAACACTTGCTGGAAGCACAGGAAATGGCGGCCAAAGTTACCCAGGCCCTCGGAGGAAACGGCATCTGGGGCGTTGAATTTTTTATTACGAAAGAAGGCGCTTATTTCTCAGAGCTTTCTCCCCGGCCGCATGATACCGGTATGGTAACCCTGGCCAATACACAGAATTTTTCAGAGTTCGAATTACATGCCCGCGCCGTTCTGGGCCTGCCGATCCCGGAAATCACCCTGAAACAAGCCGGCGCCAGCGCTGTCATCCTGAGTGAAACGGAAAGCGCAGGTTACCCCGTTTTTAAAGGCCTGGAGCTTGCACTCAATGAAAGCAACTCCGATGTGCGCCTGTTCGGCAAGCCGGCTTGCAGACCTTACCGCCGCATGGGTGTGGCGCTGAGCTACGGAAACGAAGAAGTGATGACTTTAGTAGAAAAGGCAAAAGCCATCGCAAAAAAAATTGAACTGAATTGAACCTTTTGTTCAGCCGGCTGTAACAGACAAAAAAGAACACCATGAAC
>CBINGV010000421.1:0-2606 GCA_966250255.1 uncultured Flavobacteriales bacterium
CACGACCGTCAGGTGTTTGGTCCGTTCAGCAGCAATCCGGTCAAACATTTCCTGTTTATTCGGGGTGATGATTTTGTAAAATTCTTCTAATACGACTTTCTTCATTTTTAATTTAACGCTCGCGTTTTTTTAACACATAGGTACATAGATATATGAATATGCGAAGGATCTAATAGTTAACATAGCCGGTTCTTATGTAAACAGTTTAAACGCATGGCCTTTCAAAAAATCTACTGTGCCTATGTGTTTAAATATTCCCAAAAACAAGAAAGGTGCCCGCCGATCGCGAACACCTTTCAAACAATGCTTTAAAGCAGTGATTAGTTAACTTTATCAGTTAAATCAGCTCCAGCTTTGAAACGTACAACGTTTTTAGCTGCGATTTTGATTTCTTTCCCTGTTTGTGGGTTACGACCAGTTCTAGCTTCTCTTTTAGAAACTGAGAAAGATCCGAAACCTACTAAAGAAATTCTATCTCCACCTTTCAATGCTGTAGAAGTTGCATCTACAAATCCGTCAAGAGCTCTTTTAGCATCAGCTTTTGTCAAGCCAGATGCAGATGCAATAGCATCAATCAATTCTGCTTTGTTCATAGTTATTGGTTTTTAAATAATTAAAAATTTATTGGGACAAATATATGCTAAAAACCAAGCGTAACGGGACTTTCAGAAAAAAAAATGTTATTTTGTTGATAAAAGGGGTAAAATGTTAATAACCAAAAAACAGCGATTCGTCGATACGGTATTGATTATCAAACAATTATATTAACAGGTTTATTTTTATTAAATTTTCGTCATTTTTACAAAAAAACCGCAAATATGGGTTATTTTCTACCTTTCAGAGCCTGTTTCCGGGCATTAATCGGCTGGCTTTTTTAGAAAAAACGGACATTTCATAGCAATATAATATGTAAATTTGCCGGGAATGAATGCATTGGAATCCTTTTTTAAGGGCATTGACCCGGTTTGGGCCGCTTTAATTGCAACCACCTTTACCTGGCTGGTAACAGCTGCGGGTGCATCGCTGGTTTTTTTCTTTAAAACCCTGCATCGCGGTTTACTGGATGGCATGCTGGGTTTTACGGGAGGCGTAATGGTAGCCGCCAGCTTCTGGTCACTGCTCAACCCTGCGATCGAAATGTCGGAACACATGTACCCGGGATTTTCCTGGATGCCGGCTGCCGTTGGTTTCCTGCTCGGTGCGCTTTTTCTTTTTGCCCTGGATAAAAAACTGCCCCACTTGCACATCAACTTCCGCGAAGACGAATCGGAGGGGATGAAAACCCAGCTGCATAAAACCACCTTGCTCGTTCTGGCCATCACACTTCACAATATTCCCGAAGGGCTTGCGGTAGGCGTTCTTTTCGGTGCTGCCTCGCTCGGCCTCGAAGACGCCAGTTTCAGCTCGGCCATTGCCCTGGCGATCGGGATCGGGATCCAGAACTTCCCCGAAGGATTTGCGGTAGCCATGCCTTTAAGAAGAGCTGGGGCCAGCCGCTGGAAAAGCTTTCATTACGGGCAACTTTCGGCCATTGTTGAACCCGTTGCCGGTGTGCTTGGTGCCCTGGCCGTCATTTACATCCAGCCGATCCTTCCTTTCGCCCTGGCTTTTGCCGCCGGCGCCATGATTTATGTCGTCGTGGAAGAAGTCATCCCGGAAACCCAGCGCGATAAATACACCGACGTAGCCGTACTTGGTTTTATTGGCGGCTTCTCGGTGATGATGATCCTCGACGTAGCGCTCGGATAGTTTGTTGAGTTGCTTAGTTAGTAGTTCTTGAGTTCATTTCACTACTAACTCGCAAACTTACCAACTCCCAAACTCCTAACTTATCAACTCACATAAATTTGTTTTTCAAGCCAACATTGCTTAGCTTTGTTTTTTAAATTCTCTCCAATATGACCATGGACAAATTAATTACTGCTTTTACACACAACATCGACGAAGCAATTGCCATTGCCAAAAACTCAAAAATCCATCCTGCGAGCCAGGAAATCAGAAATATTGTTATTTGCGGCATGGGCGGCTCCGGGATCGGCGGGAAATTGGTTTCCCAATGGATTTCGGGCGAAATCACCCTGCCTATCAGTCTTTGCCAGGATTACACGTTACCGAATTTCGTAGACAAGCACACCCTGGTAATCGGCTCTTCTTATTCCGGGAATACGGAAGAAACGCTGGCTGCCCTCGAAAGCGCCAGGGAAAGAGGCGCCCTGATCAAGTGTATCTGCTCCGGCGGTACGGTTGAGCAATTCTGCAAGGACAACGGCTATGATGTCGTGATCGTTCCGGGCGGAAACCAACCCCGTGCGGCTATCGCTTATTCTTTGGTGCAATTGCTGCACATTTTCCGTTCCATGGGTCTGATTTCCGGTAAGTCGCTGGAAGAGGTCCTGCGCGGAAAAGAAGCGATCGATGCCAACCTGGAAGCCAACAAAGCCGAAGGTAAAAAGATCGCCGATTTCCTTTTCGGGAAAGTTGGCATTATTTACAGCGAAGCCGCTTACGAAGGGGTAGCTGTTCGCGCCCGACAGCAATTGAATGAAAACAGCAAATTCCTCGGCTGGACGCATGCCATCCCGGAAATGAACCACAACGAGCTCGTT
>CBINGV010000422.1:0-2585 GCA_966250255.1 uncultured Flavobacteriales bacterium
CGCTGCGATGAGCTGGGGCTTGATCTCATGGTTAAATCCAATACGGCAACTTATGAAACACCGTTTACGGTTTCCGTTGACCTTATCGGGCACGGCTGTACAACGGGGATTTCCGCCAGTGACCGCGCAAAAACCGTATTGGCGCTCATTAACCCGGAAACGAAACCCGAACATCTCGGCAAGCCGGGACATATTTTCCCGCTCCGCGCCCGGAAAGGAGGAGTTCTCCGCCGTGCGGGACATACCGAAGCGGCAATTGACCTGGCAAAACTGGCAGGTTTTGAGCGTGCCGGGGTGATTGTTGAAATTCTCAACGAGGATGGAACGATGGCCCGCCTTCCGCAGTTGGTTGAAATAGCGAAGCGTTTTGATATGAAAATCATTTCCATTGAAGATTTGATCGAATACCGCATGAAGAACGACAGCCTGATCGAAAAGGAAGTGGATGTCAATATGCCAACCAAATACGGGGATTTCAAGCTGTACTGTTACCGGGAAAAGCTGACAGGAAAAGAACATTTGGCCTTGGTAAAAGGCGAGTGGAAAGCCGACGAGCCGGTTTTGGTCCGGGTGCATTCTTCCTGCATGACCGGCGATATCTTCGGTTCCTGCCGCTGCGATTGCGGTCCGCAGCTCGAAAAAGCCATGACCATGATCGAAGAAGCCGGGAAGGGCGTTGTCCTGTACATGAACCAGGAAGGCCGGGGAATCGGTTTGCTGAACAAGCTCAGGGCTTACAAGCTCCAGGAAGAAGGTTACGACACACTCGAAGCCAATCTCGAGCTGGGCTTCCAGGGGGATGAGCGCGATTACGGGATCGGTGCGCAAATTCTGCACGACCTCCGGGTTTCGAAAATGAAGCTCATGACCAATAACCCGACCAAACGGACAGGATTGATCGGTTATGGCCTGGAAATTACCGAGAATATCCCGATTGAGATCGCCAGTAATGTGCACAATGCCGGTTACCTCAAAACGAAAAAAGACAAAATGGGCCATACGCTCAAAATGAACGACCAATAAGATGCTGAAGGCCGAAAACATTATCCGCCGCTTTGATACGCTGGAAGTCTTGAAGGGTGTAAGCCTGGAAATTAACGAGAGTGAAATCGTATCCATTGTCGGATCGTCCGGCGCAGGAAAAACTACGCTTCTTCAAATTCTCGGGACACTGGACCGCCAGGATGGAGGAAGGGTGCTGATCAATGGTACGGATACGGCAAGTCTCAGCCAGCATGAGCTGGCGAAATTCCGCAATACCCAACTGGGCTTTATTTTCCAGTTTCATCAACTGCTGCCTGAATTTACAGCCATTGAGAATGCCGTCTTACCGGCCCTGATCAAAGGAGAATCCATGAACCAGGCGAAAGAACGTGCCCGTGAGTTGTTTGATGTGCTTCATATCTCCCATCGCTTTGATCACAAACCCAACGAGCTTTCGGGTGGTGAACAGCAGCGTGTGGCGGTTGCCCGGGCCCTGATCAATAAGCCTGCGATCGTGTTTGCGGATGAACCTTCCGGGAACCTGGACTCTAAAAATTCCGATGAACTCCATAAACTGTTCTTTACCTTGCGGGAGCAGTATAAGCAAACTTTTGTGATTGTAACACACAATGAATCCTTGGCCAATATGGCCGATCGCAAACTGGTCATGAATGACGGCCGACTGATCTGATGCTGAATTTTAACGAATTAAAAGAGTTCCTCGACCTGAAAGCGGAGGAATTCAACAATCCCAATTTTATTGAGAGTGATCCCATCCAGATCCCGCACCGCTTTTCGAAACGGGAGGACATCGAAATTATGGCCTTCATCATCGCGACCATCGCCTGGGGGAACCGCAAATCGATTATCAGCAACGGTGAAAAACTGGTAAAATTAACCGGGAACCAGCCACATGAGTTTGTAATGAACTACGATGCTGGGAAGGATTTTAAATTCGTGCACCGTACCTTCAACGAAACCGATCTCGATTTTTTCTTTCGATCGCTGCAGCACATCTACACCGGACCTGGCCTGGAAAGTTTGTTTTCGGATCATAAAGAATGCCCGGGGCAAAAAGGACGGATCATCAATTTCAGGGAACAATTCCTGCATACGGTACATGAAAGCCGAAGCGAAAAGCACCTGGCCAATCCCTTGAAGGGCTCGTCTGCCAAGCGTATCAATATGTTTTTACGCTGGATGTGCCGCCACGATAATAAAGGCGTTGATTTTGGTTTGTGGAAGAGTATTCCGATGAAGGATCTGCACCTGCCGCTGGATGTGCATACGGGAAATGTGGCCCGCAAACTTGGAATTCTCAAACGCACGCAAAACGACTGGGTTTCGGTAGAAGAAATACAAGCTGTTCTGATTCGCTTAGATGCCGAAGATCCGGTAAAATACGATTATGCCTTGTTTGGGCTGGGCGCTTTCGAATCTTTTTAATAAATCCAGGAAAAGCCTTTTGTGCCACATAATGTCTAAAGTTTGTGGTCAAAAAATACCGGAAATAAAGATGGGTAAAAAATAAACCCATGTAGCTGAATTTCTGAAGACTTCAGAAACGTACGTTTAGAGTAACAGCTCACCTTTTGTAATCC
>CBINGV010000423.1:0-2553 GCA_966250255.1 uncultured Flavobacteriales bacterium
CAACCCGTCAAAAATCGGCACACTCAGGTTGACGCCGATGTATGAATTCGGGAACCAGTTCGCATTTTGGCTGAAGATGCGCAAATCGTTTTGCTGCACCTGGAGAGCGGAATGGAAGCTCATTGAAAGCGAAGGAAGGTAACCGGCCTTGATCTGGCGCACGTTGTAATCGTATAAAACCCTCTGTGCCCGGATCAGCTCAAGATCAGTGCTGCTTAACGATTCCGTATCAATAATGGCTTTGGTGCTTTCGTTCGCGTCAACTTCAGGCAATTCAATCACCGTTTCCAGCGGAACGCCCATGTAATATTTCAAGCGCATCAGCTGCTGCTCATAATTTGTTTTGCTGTTTGCGAGCTCCGTTTTCAGGTTGGTTTGATTCACAATCAAACGGTCCAGGTCCAGCTGCTTGGCAAAATCATTTTCGAACTGGATCTGGGTAAGGCGCAAAAGCGTGTCTACCTGCAATAAATTGGATGCGATCAGTTTTTTCTGGGTAAGAGAAACCTGGGCGGCATAATAAGCGCTTGCAATGTCATAGATCAGTTGTTCCTCTGTTTTTTTTGCACTGATTTCGGAAATTTTGGTGCTTTGTTCCGTAATTTTCATAGCGTAAACCAAAGACTGGTCATACAGCACTTGTGTGGCGTCTATTCCTGCCACGACATTGTAGGTGGTACCAAACTGGACCGCAACCTGCGTTCCCGGCTGACCGATGATCTCCCCCGGGAGGATTGAAGTTTGAAGCTTCAGGTTGTCAATCATCTGCACAGAACCGTTCACCTGCGGAAGGTAATTTGCTCTTGTTTGTCTTTTCACTTCCGCTGTGCGGTCAATTTCCAATTTTGATTTCAGAAGGCCTGAGTTATTCGTAAGCCCGAGTTGAATGCATTGCTGCAACGTTAAGGGGCCGGCGCTTTGCGCCCCAACAAAGGGCATATTTCCCGTCAACATAGCAAGAAGCATCAGGAGGCCCAGGCGATCATTTTGTTTTCTTTTCTTCATACTATGTATTGATTAATTGTTGTTTTTTAGTCTTTTCCATGCTACTTCGTGGCGTTTGTATGATTTTCCGCATTCCGTTTGGACCACTCCAGGTAAAGGCGTGGAAATTCGGTACTTAAATACTCGATGAATTCAATGAAATCAGCCATTTGCTTATTAAAACCCGGGGTTTCGGGAGTTCTTTGGCTCAAGGCTTCTTTCATGATTTTGATCACATCGAAAAATTTCTGAAAGCCCTCCGTGAAGCCTTTCTGCCATTCAACAATATTACTTGTGAAGTAGCGCTTGCGGTCTCCCGGGCGGGTTTTATAAATGACCTTTTTGGTGAGCAGGAGCATATTCAGCGCGTTACTTGTAGCGCTTTTACTGATTCCCAACAATTCACGGATCTGGTCGAAAGTCAATTCGGGCTGGTCACAAACGATAAGCAGCGAACTGATCCGCGCTTCCATAGGCGGAAGCCCATGTTGCTCATAAAAAACGCCCATGCGCTCAATCAATTCCTGCTGCTCGCTGGTCAATCGAATTTTTGTCATTGTTCAATTTTTATCGGGACAAAAGTACGAAGTTTTTTTAGTTCTGAAAATACAGAACCAAAAAAACTTCAAAATTTAACATTTTTTTATCATTAGCAAATGCTGGTCCCACCAATAACCGTTACATGAAAAAAATATTAAGTATCTTTGCCCTGGACCTTCACGCGGCCAGGCCCGTCAAGCTTAAAATTAAGATACTATGAGATCAAACCGCCACTTCTTCTTTTCGCTGTTCCTGATTTGTTTTACCGGCTGGATTTCCGGCCAGGAACTCCATTTCGCCATGACCAGCGACACCCTCCGCATCATAACGCCGGTTCCAGGCCAGCAGGTTTCGGATTACCTGACTTCTTCCCTGTCGAATCCCGGGAATGGTGAGCTGACTGTTGATATCATTCGCGTTCAAAACGACCTGCCCGTTCAGTGGAGCAGCGCCCTGTGTATTGATGTTTGCCACTTTCCTTTCGTCGACAGCACGCGCGTCAGCATTGCCCCGGGATCCCAGAAAGAATTCAAGATGTATTTTGGCTTTTTGGGTGACGGTTACGCCAGTTTGGCACATACCAGGATCCTGTTCCGGAACGTCGATGACCCGGAAAACTCTTTTTTCCAGGATTATTACGGGCAAATCAACGGGGAGTTAAGCCTTTCTGAAAACGGGGCCGCAGTGGCATTTTCCCTCTTCCCCAACCCTTTAAAAGACCAATTGATTATCTTTCCGGAAGAAGACGCCGATTTTTTCCTTTGCGACCTGCAGGGAAAAGAGCTTCTCAGCCAAAAGCTTGAAGCCGGCCAGCAAAAGATCCTGTATGTAGGCTTTTTAAACGCGGGAGTTTATATGTATGAGCTCCGCACCCAAAACAAAGTCCGGGCACAGGGAAAACTCATGAAAGATTAAATCCCGGAATTTAACCGGAAAATAACTACTTTTGAAAACAACAAGATCCGGGCAGCAGACTATTCATGACACTTCACCAGGAACAAATCAAGCGCATTAAACACAAACTGGCCC
>CBINGV010000424.1:0-2538 GCA_966250255.1 uncultured Flavobacteriales bacterium
GTAAAGAGAGCGGATTGAGCATTGGTGCTCGTTGGGTCGGAAACCCAGGTATTTCCAAAGTTATCGGTATAGCTCACTTCAAAACCATCAATCGCACCGGCTGTGAAAGGAATCCCGGTTTGATCTTTCAGGTCTGTGAAGAAAGCATTAAAGTCTTCTACGGATGGTTTTTCGAGGGCACCTGCATCCCAGTAAATACTTCCCATTCCCACTTTCAGCGAACGGTCGATCAGGTTGGAGGTCATGTTGCAGAAATAGGAAACGGAAGATGGGCTTGGTGAAGTGAGGATCAGCTTGGCATCGCTTGTTTCCCCGTTAAAGCCGTCCACGTCATCCGTGTATTCGACATCCGTACCGTTGATGATTCCTTCGAAATGTACTTTGAGGTCAACCAGGGGTTCCGGGGCCGGGATCACTTCAGGCTTCACACAGCCGGAAAATAAGGTGCCGCATACGATAGCAAAAGAAACAAGTATATAAGACGTTTTCATGTTAAAATTTAACTTTTTGGTTCGCAAAAAAGTACTCAAATGTATAAAAAATATTTATAAAGCAGACATTTGGTACCCTATTAACGAAAAAAAAGTCAAAAGGTTGTCCCCTACGCGCGGATCTCGGTATATTTTTCACGGAACATGTAATCGTTCATCCAGGCGTTGTTCCAGTTTCCTTTTTCCGTGTGGAGCGTGTAGATGGAGATTTCTTCGTTAAGCTGCGTAATTTCAATTTCGGAAAACAGGTCGCTTTCCGGGTTGAAATACTGGATATTGCCCAGGATTTTGTTCAGCTCCGAATGCGAAATAATAAAATGAGTTTGCGTTTTAATGCCTTTTTGCGTAAGTTCGCAACTCATGAACACATCGTTCGCATCCAGTTGGAATTCGATTTTTGTAAGCTGGTTGAATTGATAAATTGTTCCCATATCCGTTTTATTTGAAGCAAAGTTACCGGGGGTAGAACGTAAGGTATTTACGTCCTGAAAAACTTTGACCCGAAAAATGCCTCCGGTCAGGATTATTTACTATCTTTCAACCCAAAAAAATCAAGACATGAAATACGATCGGATCCCCAGAGAGCTGTTTGTGAAAAACAGGGAGAAATTTACCAGGCGCATGAAAGCGGGCAGCCTTGCCGTGTTTAATTCCAATGACATTTATCCCATCAGCGCCGACAGTACGATCCCGTTTCAGCAGCACCGCGATATCTTTTACCTTTCCGGCGTGGACCAGGAAGAAAGTATTCTTGTGCTTTTCCCGGGCTGTTCCAATGAAAAACACCGGGAAATCCTTTTCCTGAAAGAAACAAGCGAACTCATTGCCGTGTGGGAAGGCGAAAAGCTGACCAAAGAACAGGCCTTTGAAGTGGCGGGCATCCGCACGGTTTACTGGCTGGAGCAATTTGAAACGATTTTTAAAACCCTGATGGCCGAGGCCGAAGGGATTTACCTGAATACCAATGAACACCTGCGCGCTTCTACGGAAGTACAAACCCGCGAGGACCGTTTCATTATCAAATGCCGCGCCGAATACCCGGCCCACCAGGTGCATAAAAGTGCGCCGCTGATGCACGAAATCCGTTCGGTGAAAGAAAAGATTGAGCTGGAGTTGATGCAGCGCGCCTGCGACATTACCAAAAAAGGCTTTGAGCGCCTCCTGAAATTCATCAAACCGGGCGTGTGGGAATACGAAATCGAAGCCGAGCTGGCACACGAATTTTTGCGCAACCGTTCCAAAGGTTTTGCCTACACGCCGATCGTGGCTTCGGGTGCAAACGCCTGTGTGCTGCATTACATTGAAAACAACCAACAATGCCACGACGGTGATGTGATCCTGCTCGATGTGGGCGCCGAATATGCCAATTATTCTTCCGACCTGACCCGCTGTGTACCGGTGAACGGTAAATTCACGCCGCGCCAGAAAGAAGTATACAACGCTGTACTGCATGTAAAGCGCGAAGCGGAAAAAATGCTTGTTCCGGGAACGCTTATGGCTGAGTATCATGCCGAAGTGGGCCGGATCATGGAAAGCGAGCTGATCAAGCTCAGGCTGATTGATGCCACGGATATCAAAAACCAGGATCCTGCCTGGCCGGCTTATAAAAAGTATTTCATGCACGGAACATCGCATTACCTCGGGCTCGACACACACGATGTGGGCTTGTGGAACCGCCCGATCCAGGAAGGGATGGTCTTTACCTGCGAACCGGGGATTTACATCCCGGAGGAAGGGCTTGGAATCCGCATCGAGGATGACCTGGTGGTGACCAATAGCGGTAAACCGTTCAACCTGATGGGAAGCATCCCGATCGAAGCGAATGAGATCGAGGAGTTAATGAACAGCAAATAAAAACCTAAACTTTTACAACATGTTAAACCATCAAATTTACGGGCAAGGGAGGCCGGTAGTCTTCCTGCACGGCTTTCTCGAGTCGCTTTCCATGTGGGAAGTGTTCGATCTGCAATCCTGTCCTTTTCGCTCCGTTTTGGTCGATTTGCCGGGTCATGGAAACTCTCCTTTAAATAAGGAGTATAAAAACCTA
>CBINGV010000425.1:0-2536 GCA_966250255.1 uncultured Flavobacteriales bacterium
AAAGGAAAAGAAGCAAACACCATTCGGAACTGGAATTTTAAATTCTTGCTCCAGGAAGATTTACAAGCTTTAAAACAACAAATTTTTACAAAAAACAGACCATGAAAGCGAACTACAAAACCAAAATTCAAATGAGCCTGGCGATCTTCATCACCTTGCTTGCATTGAGCGGGATCACAGCCTTCCCCATTCAAACGGAGCTGGAATATTTGTTTACAATCAAACATATTCTTCCACCAATTTTCGAGCACTGGATTTCCTCACTGGGCTTGTGGATAAACTCTACTCCCGACATTATGTTCTACGGCACCGACTGGCTTGCTTTTGCACATTTGGTGATCGCTTTGTTTTTTATACCTGTATATCGTAAACCAGTACAATACCAAGGCAATATTCACATCGGGATGATTGCCTGCATTGGGATTTTCCCGGTCATTTTCATTTGCGGACCACTGCGCGGGATCCTCTTCGGGCACTTGCTGGTGGATTGTTCATTCGGAGTGATCGGCTTTGCTGTTCTTTATTATATCAACCAACAAATCAATCGTTTAAAACATGAAAGCACACACTCGTAATTTATTTATCGTGGTGGGCTTGTTTGCCATCGCCATGGGGATGCTGGAAAGCAGTGTCGTGATCTACCTGCGGGAGCTGTATTACCCGGAAGGCTTCCGATTCCCGATCAAACGGATTCCTTATCACATTTCAATTGTTGAGCTCTGGCGAGAAGTCGCCACGCTGATCATGCTCTTCGGAATCGGCTATGCAGCCGGGAAAAACAGGCTTGAGCGTTTTGCTTTTTTCTGCTACGCCTTTGCCATTTGGGATTTGTTTTATTATGTATTTCTCTACGTTTTCATCGCCTGGCCGGAAAGCATCTTTACCTGGGATTTGCTTTTCCTCCTACCCTTCCCCTGGGTTGGGCCGGTGTGGGCGCCTTGTCTGGTAGCTACGCTCATGGCCGTCGGCTCGGTTTTGATGGTGCGTAAAAAGCAACAAAACCCGGAACACCGGGTAAAAGCCATCTGGTGGACAGCCGCTATCCTGGGAGCAACAATTTGTGTCCTGGCCTTTATGATGGATTTCTTCCGGATTTATGATTTCAGCACCAGTCTTGGCGAGGTCTTGTCTGACCCCAAAAAATCAGCTTTTCTTAACCGTTATATCACGCAACAATTTGATCTTGCGCTCTTTCTCTTTGGCTTCGGGCTCATGCTCGCAGCACTGATTGCCCAGTTTATTCACCCTAAAAAACCCAATATCCGATGAAAAAAAATGATTGGCTCATTGCCGCTTCCGCCCTTTGTTTCGCCGTTTTGTTTTACAGGCAAAGTCCCGGCATTAATTTCCTTCTATTCTCCCTTCTTTCCGGCTCGGTTTGCATAGCGATCAACCACACAACACTCAAGCGCAGCTGGTACTTGTTTTTCGGGCTACACCTGCTGACCGCCTGGAATATTTTCTTCACCAATTCAACCCTGTCTTGCTTTGCCTGGGGAATCAGCTTTATTTTTACCATCGGAAGCAGCCTGCATACGGAAAATTCCACCCTGCTCCAGGTGTTCAGCGCGATGCTTTCACCGGTTCATGCGATCGGGAAATTGTTAGGCCGCTTTAAGCTGAAATCCGAGCAGAGCGCCCGGAAGAAAAAACTGATCTACCTGGCTTCCTTTATAGCAGCGCTTTTGCTGGTGCTAATTTTCCTCGGCCTGTACAAAGGCGCCAATCCTTTGTTTAACAAATTCACCAATGCCATCGACCTGAGCTGGATCAATCTGCCTTTTATCCTGACGGTCGTTTTTGGCTTTGTGATCATGCTTTCGCTCACGAATCCTTTCCGGGAAGAGCGTATTGCGGCCTGGGACAGCGGGAAAATGACAGGTGTGATTTCTTTCCTCGAAAGCGCTTCCGGCGTAGGGATTTTTGCCCGCTCAACCGGCACCTTCATCTTTGCAGGATTGAATATCATGCTGCTCCTGCTCAACATCCTGGATGTGAATTACATTTTCATTACCCAGCGCTTGCCTGAAGGAATCAGTCTTTCAGATTTTGTGCACGATTCCGTAGCAGCGATCATTTTTTCGATCATTCTCGCGATTACGATTATCCTGCTCACGCGCCAGTTTACCGAGCAAAGCAAAATTTACCGCTTCCTGGTTTACGCCTGGATCGGCCAGAGCTTCGTGATGCTTTTCCATACCTTTGTACGCAATTCCTGGTACATCAAGGCCTACCAGATGACCCACCTTCGTACAGGCGTTTTCGTATTTCTTACGCTTGCTGTTCTCGGGCTTATTTACACAGCCTATGTGCTGCACAAAAACCGGACCTACTGGTTTTTGTTTCACCTGAACGCCCGGACCTGGTTTCTGACAATTTGCCTGTTGTCTTTCATAAACTGGGACGCTGTGGTGACCAGGTATAACATTTCACATAAACGCCCGGAAAAAGTGGACTTGGACTACTTGCTCGGATTGGACAATAATACGGCATTGCTGGTGAATTTTTACCGGATGCATCCGCTTGTATTTGACCG
>CBINGV010000426.1:0-2530 GCA_966250255.1 uncultured Flavobacteriales bacterium
CAAACCGAATTGGATGCTTTTGTATTTGGCCGCATTGACCGTATCGCCGATCGCTTTATAGGTTTGCCGTAGGATTTTGTGGGCAATCATGCTGGTGTAGTCAATGCTCAGCATCTGCTTGGTTATTTTGATGATTTCCGGGTAAGCGGAAAGATTCATCTGTTTGTACATTTCCCGCTGGAGGCTGTCAAACTCATGCATCCTACCTGAAGCCACAGGGAATTGCTTGCTTTCGATGAAACTGAAACGGAATTCCTGGTAATCGATATCCGTTTCACCGGCCTCAAGCTGGCGGATGAAGGAACAGTATTTGTCTTTGAATGCAGGGATTTGCACTTGCACTTCATCTTGTCC
The DNA here is from genome assembly GCA_966250255.1 of uncultured Flavobacteriales bacterium. Taxonomy (GTDB): domain Bacteria; phylum Bacteroidota; class Bacteroidia; order Flavobacteriales_D; family Crocinitomicaceae; genus M2408. The sequence continues at coordinate 355 of CBINGV010000426.1, forward strand.
GAAACCCGGGAGGATGCTCAACAGGAAGAAAAACAGGAAAATCTTTTTCATGTGCGTGGTTTAACGTGGTTTTCCAGCTGCAAATATACGCTTTATTTGGATATCCGATTCATCATTTTTCACTCATCATTTGAATAACAACGTTCCCCACCTTCTGTTCGGATTCCACGAAGCGTGTCGCCTCAACGATTTCTTCCAGGGGATAAGTCCGGTCGATGATGGCTTTGTACCGGCCTTCACCGATCAGTTGAGCGAAAAACTCCACATCCTTTTTGCTGTCTGTCGGGATCGGGAATTTAACGCGTTTACCTCCTGTGATTGCAGTCCAGAGTGGCAGCCAGGTGTTTTGCCAGCCCGGCCCGAGCTCAGATGAAATATACACGCCTTTGGGTTTAAGAATTTTTTTACAGCGGAAAAAAGAGCTTTTGCCCACGGTATCAAACACGAAATCATACAGCTGCCCGTTTTGGGTAAAATCCTCCCGGGTATAATCGATCAGGTCCTGTATACCTAGCGATCGCAGGATATCAAAGCTGCGGGGATGGGCAACAGCGGTAATTTCCGCCCCGTAATAACGCGCTAGCTGCACACAGGCTGAGCCGATCGAACCGGAGGCGCCGTTCACCAGGATTTTCTGCGGCCGGTTGAAATCAACATTTTTGATAAAATTCGTCCCGAGCATCAGCCCGTCACACACGGCGGCGGCTTCTTCGTGGCTTACATTTTCCGGCTTGTGTGTAATCGATTTTTTTTCGCGGATACACAAATATTCGGCATGGGTACCGAAGCGGTAAGTGCTCAGGCCAAAAACCGCATCCCCGGGCCTGAATTCGCGCACGGCTGCACCGGATTTTTCGACCGTCCCGGAAAACTCGCTTCCCAGGATTTGCTTGCGCGGACGGAAAAATCCATGGATGAGCCGGATAATAAAATACTCACAGCGCCGGAAACCGCAGTCGGTACGGTTAACGGTGGTCGCATGGATTCTGACCAGAACCTCATCTTCTTTAGGTTCCGGCTTCGGAACTTCACGGATTTCAAGCACTTCCGGCCCGCCGTAACGTTTATAAACAACTGCTTTCATAATTCAATAACTTACTAGGAAAATTGCTTCGGTTTTTGCTTTCGACCGGCGTGTTCGGCAATTTCATGGGCTCGTTTTTGCCGTGTTTCTTCGCGTTTGGCAAAGGTGACCCAATGCAGCATCATTTTACGCACGGATTTGCTCAGCGAGAGGAAAAAATCCCGTGACCCGGGATATGCTGTAAAAGCCGTTTCCAATTCCCCCGGTATGGTGAGCTCTTCCACGGCATCGAGCAGGGTCCACGAACCGTTTTCCTTCGCCTTTTCAATGCTTTCCAGCCCGGCTTTGGTCATCTTTCCGGCGGCAATCAATTGTTCGACTTTTTCCTTGTTGATTTTCGACCAGGAGCTTTTTACCTTCCGCCGGGTAAAAAACTGCATAAAGCGCTCCGCATCCAGGCTTTTTCTCGTGCTGTCGATCCATCCGAAACACAGGGCCTCGTCTACGGCCTCGCTCCAGCTGAGAGTCGCTTTGCCGGCTTCTTTCTTGTAATAGACCAGCCACACGGAGGGCGCTTTTTCGTGATTTTCCTGCAGCCACTTCCGCCATTCGGCTGTGCTCGAAGGGGTGATTTGTTCCGGGGTATTTTGGGTCATAGCGCTTAAAATTAGCTAATTTATTTAAAACATGCAGCTCTCATTTTAGGACAAACACTTGAAAAATTAATCATTAGCCTGCCCCTGTAGGAAATTTAAATTGCCTGTTTCTGGCCCCGGACAAAATTTGCAGCTCTTTTCTTCGTTACCAGATAAAGAAACTTTCTCCGATGCATTTACTGAAACAGATTGCTCATGTTTTCCTCGTCCTCTGGTTTTTACAGTCCTGCAATTCCGGGACCCGGAAGCAAAACCCTGCCGAAGTGGAAGAACCTTTCCCGTGCTGATCGACGATTCCCTGAAAACAAACTTTGATCCGGAAGAAGCTTTTTCCTATGCCGATTATGACATCCTGTATATTGGGAAGCTGAAGGATACCCTGCCGGTCAGCCACCGGATTTATTTTTATCTATCGATGGAGCTACCTCCGGGTAGTGACGGCCTTCCCCAAAAGCGAAAACCCGGCGATTGGGAAAAATATTACGTAGATTGGTTG
>CBINGV010000427.1:0-2526 GCA_966250255.1 uncultured Flavobacteriales bacterium
TCAATTCGTAGATTTCCTGTTGAAGTTCCATATCTTCAAATAAATTCCCGGTCAATTGTGCTTTCAGCGCAGCAATTTTATCTTTTATTTCGTTTTCAGTCATAACCATAATTTCTAATTTAAGCGGACAGCAAAGATAGGGCAGGGATAGCATTATTTTTACCCGGGTAACAAAAAAGAAAGAACAGGCATTTGTCAATAAAATTGTAACTCTTTGTTTTTTCTGCCTTATAAGCTAACGCACACACTGGAAAACGGATGGTAAAAACGGACTCAATTCAAATTGCTTCTTATGAAACGGATCATTTCCCTGGTAGTATTTTGCCTGAGTTCCTGCTATTTGCCTGCCCAGGCTGACAGCTTATCCTTAAAGCCGGTAGGAGATAGCCTGATGAAACCGGCCCCGCATCCCTTTTTAAAGATTTTTCCGGCGGGATGAATTTTTATTTCCAGGACCAGCCCGTCAAAACCGGCCTCGATTTGTCGGCGCATACTTATCATTATTTTCTTGTTACGGGCAAAAAGCGGCATGCAGACAGCCTCCTGCTGAAAAAAGAAGGGAACACGCCTTTGCCCTTGGATCTGTTGTACCGGGGACTTGATTTTTACGTCATGAACCGGGCTGTGCTCGATTTCCAGTCACTCAAATACATGGCGAATTCCTATGTCACCACCTTGCAGCCTTCGCCGCTTACTTTGCGCCTGATCCGTTCCATTGCTCTCGGCAAGCAAAAAGCAGCTGAAATCAACCTTTCCCCGTCAAGTACGCTCAAATTCCTGTTCGATACCCGCCTGGTGCCTTACCAGCAGCTGGATAATGACATGATCCTGGGCTTAAGCTCCCATCTTTACCTGCTGACCGAAACCTTTTTTCGCCGGCTCGAATTCAATGACCGCAATGAGCTGATCGACCAGGGGAAAATGAGCATACAGCCGGCCATCGGGATTACTTTTGCCAACAAAGATTTACGGGAAGTACTGTACACCGCCGGCCGGAAACAAAAAATCCTGCTTTCTTCCGAATGCAGGATTGCTTTTAAGTCTGACCGGGACCCCAAAAAGAACTACACCTTTACCCTGCGTTATTGCTTGCAGGAAGTATTGGGGCCGCGGATAAGTTTCGGGTTGCTGCTGAGTTCCGCTTAGTTATTCGGCAGTCAGCATCGCTTTCAGGTACTCGCGGTTCATGCGGGCAATGTTGTCGAGCGAAATTTCTTTCGGGCATTCCACCGCACAGGCACCGGTGTTCGTACAGTTTCCGAAGCCTTCTTCGTCCATGGTACGCACCATGTTGAGTACACGTTCTTTTGCTTCCACCTTTCCTTGTGGCAAAAGTGCCAGTTGGGATACTTTCGCCGAAACGAAGAGCATCGCAGAAGCGTTTTTACAGCTTGCCACACAAGCACCGCAACCAATACAGGCTGCTGCTTCAAAGGCTTTGTCGGCATCTGCTTTGGGAACCGGGATCGCGTTGGCATCCATCGTGCGGCCGGAAGTGTTTACGGAAACAAAACCACCGGCTTGCTGGATGCGGTCAAAAGCGCTGCGGTCAACGATAAGGTCTTTGATCACCGGGAAAGCCTTCGCTCTCCACGGTTCTACATAAATCGTGTCACCATCGTTGAATTTACGCATGTGAAGCTGGCAGGTCGTAATGGCACGGTCCGGCCCGTGAGCCTGTCCGTTGATGTAAAGCGAACACATCCCGCAAATCCCTTCCCGGCAATCGTGGTCGAAAGCGATCGGTTCCTCGCGGTTGTTGATCAACTGTTCATTCAACTGGTCGAGCATTTCAAGGAAAGAGCTGTCCGTTGAAACCTGGTCCAGTTTGTACGTTTTCATTTCACCTTTTGAAGTGGCGTTTTTCTGGCGCCAGATTTTCAAATTGATATTAATATACTTTGAAGCCATATTTTTGTATTTTTTATTAGAAATTGGTTATTTGGATTGGTTATTGGTATTTTCTAATCTCCAAATAACTAATTTCCATTTTCCCATTCTCAATTTTCAACTTACTTATAATTACGCGCAGCGATCTTAATAAATTCGTACTTGAGCTCTTCTTTGTGCAATTGCGACTGGTTGATGTCAGCGCCTTTGTATTCCCAGGCACCCACAAACTTGAAGTTTTCATCGTCACGCAGGGTTTCACCTTCTGCATCCTGGTATTCCTCGCGGAAATGACCGCCGCAGGATTCTTTACGCTGTAAAGCATCCATGGCCATCAATTGTCCAAGTTCCATGAAGTCGGCTACGCGCAGTGCTTTTTCCAATTCAGGGTTGAGCTCATCGGCGCTTCCCGGTACGAATACATCTTTGTAGAACTCGGCGCGCAGCTGGTCGATCTCTGCGATCGCTTCTTTCAGGCCTTGCTCGTTGCGTCCCATTCCAACCTTGTTCCACATGATCATTCCCAGTTTTTTGTGGAAATGGTCAACGGATTTGGAACCGTTGTTGTTGATGAACTGGTTGATCGTATCTTTCACACGCTTTTCCGCTTCGTCAAACTCAGCCGTGTTTGTCGGG
>CBINGV010000428.1:0-2492 GCA_966250255.1 uncultured Flavobacteriales bacterium
ATGTCTTCCGGATCAAAAGGGTTCAGTTTTTTGCCCTGGTTTTCCCTTTTCAGGAAACTTTGCACCTGCTTTTCGATGGAGTCGTGAATATTGACTCCCAACTCGATGCGTTCAAATTGCATGATGTTCGGGTTGGCCATGGCCTTTGGAACCAGCCAGTCAACCGCATAGCCGCGTTTCGGGATGTCTTTGTCCTGTGCAAAATCAGAGGTAAGCAATAAGTTTAGCAATAAAAAAGAAAGTACATTTTTCCGCATCATGAATTGTGTTTTATCAGTTTAAACCCAGACTTTCGAGCCTTCGGAACAGTTTCGGCAGATTTCCACCTCGTCCCGGCCCCGCAGGATTTGTTGTCTAAAGTTAGCGTATTTTTTAGAATTCCAAATACTTTTAAAATCTTCCTGTAAAACGGAACCCAGCCGGATACTCGCATCCTTGTCGAAACAGCAGGGCACCACCTGTGCATCCCAGGTCAGCACGCAGGACGACCACATGCGCCAGCAATGATTGCCTGTTTCGGCTTTCAGGCGGTAAGTCCCGTCTTTTTTACGCACATAGCGGGCGTATTTTTCATTTTCCGGGATCAGCGGGTTGCCGTGTTCGTAATCGTAAACCTGGGCGCTTTTGAGTCGTACCTCGTCGATCCCGATTTCGTTTGAAAGCCGGAATACGTCTTCCACCTGGTGCTCATTCGGTTTCACTACCAGGAATTGAAAAATGAGGTGTGGTGTCTGCGATTTCAGCTCTTGCTTGGCTTTCACGAGCAGGTGGGAAGCTTCCAATACTTTTTCCAAACGGCCGTGCACCCGGTAATTCTCATAGGTTTCTTGTGTGGTACCATCAATCGAAATGATCAGCCGATCGAGTCCCGACTGCACAATTTCGCGCGCTTTTGCCTCATTGATGAAATGCGCATTCGTGGAAGTTGCCGTATAGATTTTATGCTTTTTGGCCTCTTTGATCAGCCCCAGGAAATTGGGGTTCAGGAAAGGCTCTCCCTGGAAATAATAATTGATGTAAAACAGCTGTTTACCGACCTGTTCAATGATCCGCTTGTTGCTTTCCAGGTCGATTTTCCCGGTGGGGCGCGTAAACTGTTTCAGGCCGCTGGGACATTCCGGGCAGCCCAGGTTGCAAGCAGTTGTCGGCTCAATGCTCAGCGTAAACGGAAGTCCCCGGTGAAAATTCCGCCGGAAAATGCGGGACAGGATAAAGGAAGAGCCCAAAACCAGCAAGTTCCAGCAGCGTCTCAAGGTCAAATGACGGAGAATGCGGAAATTATCGTTCAGAACAGCGCCCTTCATTATACAAAAATAATGAATAATATGTCAGGGAGGGATGAATGAGGAAGGATGAATGATTAAATCTTGCAGAAAATGACATTCATCCTGCAATAAGTATCATTTCATTCGTGTAATTACCTCATTTTTGGGGTTTTCACCCGGCCTTTGTGCATTTGTGCCATGCGCATCTGGTTTTTGGAAACCATCATCGTCATTTGTTTCTGCATCATGGAAATTTGCTCTTTCAGAATCCCGTTTTTGTCCATTTTTTTTGCTTCCGACAACAGGTTGTGCGCTTCGGTTTTACGGCCGGTTTGGGCACAAATCCCTGCGAGGTGCAGGCGGGCTACGGCATTGTCCTGGGCGGTACGTAAGCCCATTCCGATGGCTTTTCGGAGCAGTTGTTCGCTTTTCGCAAAACCGAGTTCCTGGGTACCCAGCATCGCTTTCAGGTAAAGGACATAGGCATGCTGTTTTCTCGGCATCAGGTCCGGGCGGGAAATCCGCTTCAGGTAATGATTGGCTTTTTCCTGGTTCCCGACGCGCATCTGGTTCAATGCCAGAAGCATGTTCTCATTGCGGAAAAAGCTCAGGACTACGAGCGCAGACAGGAAAATCACAACAATTCCCCAACCCCAGTGGCCTGTGTAGAAAGCATAAAAGTTAAGTCCGAGGACGGCTGCTGCAATAACGCAGCGAAGAATAAATCCTAACATAATGTGTTAATCAATGGTTGCTATACATTTTAATTCGATGGCGATAGGAGTAGGCAGGGCGTTGATCTCGCAGGTCGTACGGCAAAGCTGGTTGTCCTTGAAATACTCGGCGTAAAGCCGGTTGTAAGTATGGAAATCACGCTTCATGTTGACCAGGAAAACAGTCACATCCACCAGCTTATCCCAGCTTGAGCCGGATTCTTCGAGGATGATGCGGACATTGTCAAAAACCGAACGGCATTGCGCCTCAAAATCAAACTCGAGAAAGTTGCCGTTTTTGTCGAGTTTTAGCCCCGGAACGCCCGAGTCACTTTCATCCGAACCGGCAGTGCGGGGGCCAACCCCGGAGAGGAACAGCAAATTGCCAACTTTGCGGGCATGCGGGTACAAACCGACAGGCTTTGGTGCTTTTTGCGTTGAAATGCGCGTGTTGTCCTCCATTTGTTTATTTTTGCTGCAAAATTACGGATAATTAACGAATTTAAAAAATCTA
>CBINGV010000429.1:0-2486 GCA_966250255.1 uncultured Flavobacteriales bacterium
TCACTGATCTCGAATTTGTTGGTGCGCACGCGCAGGTTCAGTTCCGATTCGGCATTGATCTTATCCAGCACATGCTTGGAGTTGATCGTGTCATTTTGAAGCATTTTATGCACTTTCATGGCGATATCCTTGTTGAGGCATTCGTAAACCACGGCGTCGGTGCGCTCTTTCCACTGGTATTTGCTCATGTTGAGGCGGTAGAAATCCTTCAGGCCGCTGGTATCTTTGCTGGCTTTGTTCCACACTTTGTCGGACATCACTTCATAAAGCAAAATCCCGTCGTGGTATTCCTGCATCAGGGCTTTAAATTCAGGGTGCTTACGCTCGAGCTGTGTTTCTTCGTAAGCGAGAATAGCTGTTTTTTCCCAATTGGCGTATTGCAAGTTCACCATGTCTTTTATATTAGTGTTTGCAACCATGGAATAATTTTTTGCCAGGTAATCGGCAAATTGTTTCTGGGTAAAGTTTTTACCGTTCAGTACGAACAACGGTTTGTCGCTCTTGATCTTATCCGCAGACCAGGTTCCTTTGTAGTAGGAAGAATCGATGGCGGTGTAAAAAGGCTTGAGCGTTTTTGCCGTTTTGTCTGAATAGTTGTATTCTTTTTTGAGTTTCTGAACAAAATAGTCCTGGGTTTTTTTCGCCCGGTCGTCGCGTTTTACCTTGTTTTGCAGGTCTTTTTTCATCGATTCAAAGCTTGCCAGGTCTTTCCAGCCGATGCGTTTGATGATGTGGTAACCGTATTGCGTTTTAACCGGCTTGGAAATGTCGCCGTCGTTTTTCAGGGCAAAAGCCGCTTCTTCAAATTCCGGGAGCATACGGGTGGTTGTTCCCGTTCCGAACGGAGGTAAAACACCTCCTTTTTCTGACGAGTTGAAGTCATCGGAGAACATGTTTGCCAGCTCTTCGAAACTTTCGCCTTTTTGAAGTTTATCGTAAATTTCCTGTGCTTTTTTAGCGGCATCGCCTACCTGCTCCGGGGTATCTTCCTTGCTGGTAGTAATCACGATATGCGCTACTGTCAGGGTGCCGCGGGCCGGTCGCTCGTCCACCACTTTGAGGATGTGGTAACCGAAGCGGGTACGCACCGGGTTGGAGATTTTACCGATCGGCGTGTTATAAGCAGCTTCCTCGAAAGGGAAAACCATCTGGAAAGCCGTAAAATAACCCAAATCACCGCCATTATAAGCTGCAGACGGATCATCCGAGCCTCCCTCACTTTTCGCAACTGTTGCGAAATCTTCGCCGTTTTCAATGCGCTTTTTGAGGGCCATCAATTTGTTCCAGGCAGCCAGCGTATCGGCTGAAGGTGCGTTTTCGTCCACGCGGATCAGGATATGCGAAGCACGGATTTCCTTTTTCATGCGCTCGTAAGCCTGGCGGATCATCTCTTCATTTTTCTCACTGTCGACCAGGTAAGGGGTAGCCAGCGATTTACGGTAGCCCTCCAGCTCACGCTTCAATTTTGGAATAGTATCGTAACCCAGGGCTTCGGCTTCTGCTACTTTCAGCTTGAATTTTTTGAAAAGTTCCATATACTCGTCCAAAGCGGCTTTATCGTACTTCGGGTCCGGGTTATTTTTCAGATAAATCTGTAAAAATTCACTCTTGGTAACCGGCTTTCCGTCAATTTCCATAACGGTCTGTTCCTGGCTGAACGAAAAATTCAAAGTTAAAATACAGGTAACACTGACTAAAAGAGATTTCATAGTTTATGCGTGTTTAAACAATTTTTGCCCAAAAATAATGAAATGTTTTAAAATAACGTCTAAATATAACGTGATTTTAACAGCCATGCGAAAAGCCTGCCAGGTTTTCGTTCTGACAGCCCCGGATCAGGAAAAGAAATGATTTACAACTATTTGATGCTGTAGTTCGGTGCCTCGCGGGTAATGGTCACATCGTGCGGATGGGATTCGCGCATCCCGGCATTGGTGATGCGGACAAATTTTGCGCCTTTCAGCGCTGTAATTGTCGGTGCTCCGCAGTAGCCCATCCCGGCCCGTAAACCGCCGATAATCTGGTAAACAACCTCTACGAGTTTGCCCTTGTAAGGCACGCGCCCGGAAATGCCTTCCGGGACCAGTTTTTTGACATCGTCCTCCGCATCCTGGAAGTAACGGTCTTTGGAGCCTTTCTGCATGGCTTCAAGTGAGCCCATTCCGCGGTAAGCTTTGAATTTACGGCCTTCGTAGATAATGGTTTCGCCCGGGGATTCTTCCACACCGGCAAACATGGAACCGACCATCACGGTGTCGGCGCCGGCTGCGATGGCTTTAACAATGTCTCCCGTATAGCGGATCCCGCCGTCGGCAATTACCGGGATTCCGGTTCCTTCGAGGGCTTTGGCGACATCGTTGATGGCGGAAAGCTGGGGAACACCAACTCCGGCAATGATCCGGGTGGTACAGATGGAGCCCGGTCCGATTCCGACTTTCACGGCGTCAGCCCCGGCATCGGCCAGGAATTTCGCTGCTTCGGCGGTG
>CBINGV010000430.1:0-2476 GCA_966250255.1 uncultured Flavobacteriales bacterium
GGAGTTTCCGGCCAATGCCTTCGTTGATGCAAGCGGCAAGGCGGTGCACGGAAAAGTCGATGTTTCCTGGACGGAATACAATTCGCTGACGGACATTATGCTCTCGGGCATCCCGATGAAATACGATTCGGCCGGGGTACAGCACGATTTCCAGTCGGGCGGCATGTTTACGATCAAAGCTTCCCAGAAGGACAAGGAACTGGCGCTTGCCCCGGAGAAAAAAGCGCACATCGACCTGGCTTCGATCCAGGACACGCCTTGTTATTCGTTCTATAAAATCGATGAGCAATCCGGGAAATGGGATTACATCACAAGCAGCGAAGGCGAAAAAATCCCGGGCAACCCAGGTGAAAAGCCTGCGGTAAAACCCGAAAAACCAAAACCCGACAATTTTGCCCTGATCGACGTGCAGGTCGATTACTCGGATTTTCCCGAGCTGGCCGAACAAGACATTGTGGCCTGGAAAACCAAAAATAAAATCGTGAAGCAGCATTTCATGCAAACCGCTACGAAAACCAAGCTGCGTCCCGGTGAAACGGAAGGCGCCTACCTGCTGGAAATCGAAAATAACAAGAAAACCTATTATTACGATGTAGCGCCTTACACGCTGGCCGATGCCCGTCAAGCCAGCCAAAAGAACGAAGCAAGCCTGGAAAAAGACTTTACGGCCGAGCTGAGCTTCCAGGACGATATGCGCACCGGTAAAATCCTGCGCAGCATCGATATCGAAACCTTTGGCACCTACAACTGGGATTGCATCCTCCACATCCCGGACCACAAGGAAGTCGTAGCTGATTTTTCTTTCCCGGAAGGCGTGAAGGATAAAAGTGTCAGCCTGTTTTTCATTTGCCCCGAACTAAATGCCAGCATCCGGATCCCGACGGATAAGCAATGGGAAAATGTGCGTTTCGATCCTAAAAAACGCTTCAATATCGTAGGAATTATGGCCGACAATTCGGTTGTAGTGCTCGATGGCCCTGACCTGGACCTGCTGCGAAAGTCGCCATCGAATGCGCGCCTGCAAATCGGTTTCCACAAAACAGGCCGCAAAATCAGCCGCGGACAGGAACTCGCCAAAGTACTCAACGAAAGCATCTGAGATGAAACGGCTCCTTTTTCTCGCCCTCTGTTTCCCGGGCCTGTTTGCTTATGCGCAGGAAATCACGCTGCCAATCGTGAAGCAGGGAAACTGGTATTTGCTGTCGAAGGGGCAGAAAAAGCGCCTGCCGGAAAGCTATTCCTACGTGGAGTTGTTTGACCGGAAAGGACTGGCCTATTTCCGCCAGGGAAAGTTTTACGGGGTGCTGAACGAAAGCGGCAGGGAGGTTTTACCGGCCACCTACCGCGACATCAAGGCCTTCGGGCAGGGATTTTTCTCCTGTCAGACAGACTCGTCCTTCGAGCTGCTTACACCCTATCCTCCTTTTCATCGCACGGCCTGCCTTCAGGTAAAGGCGATGAACAACCATTGGGTACGTGTCGAAGATCGTGCGGGAGAACGTTTCCTGAACCTGGATTCGGGCTTTGAAACGGAGGTGGACAGCACCCGCGAATATGAATTCGTGTTCGATTACCTTTTGATTTACGACAGCACCGGCCAGCGGAATTTATTTTCACCGGAAGGCAAGCTGCTTTTTACCGGTATTTGTACTTTTTATGATGAATACGCCTACGCCCTCCTGCTTTCGGATCAACAGAGTTTTTGCTTCAACGCCGAGAAACGCTTTGATTTCCCGGCCGGGGCGAAGGATATTTCCGTTTTTTACACACACATCAGCTACAAGCTCGGCAAAAAGGCCTACCTGCTCAGCATCCAGGAATTGGAACCCGTTTTCTCCTACACCTGCGATGCCATTGAAGCGGTCAAATGCGGGTATGAAGTGCGGATCGGCGACCAAAAAGGCCTGGTTTCAGCCGGTGGAAAAATGCTGATCCCCTGCCGCTATGATTTTTTCGAATACGATGACCGGTATATTTACCCCTGCTTCAATACGCTTCGGGGGATTTACGATTACAATTTCAAAGAGCTCGTTCCCTGCAATTACAAGCAGTTCCGGATCAGCGAATCGTTCATCCATACCACTTCGGCGAATGGATTCCAAGGGCTGATCTCCAAAAAAACCTTCCGGGAAATTCTACCGGCCGTTTACACGCTGGTAGAGGTGAAAGGCAAGCAGCTCAAGGCACGTTATAACGGTACGCTGAGTATTTTTGAGCTCAATGAGCAGCATGAGATCATCAACAAATATGTGCTGCAAAACACGGTCAGTCTCCGCAGCCAATCCGACAAGAGTTTCCAGCGGGAATGGATGAGCTACGATCAGCGGCTGCTTGCCCTGGGCTGGTTCCTGGATGAAAAGCGGACCGACAACCTGGTTTGGGGACTGAAAAACGGACAGGACAGTGTCCTGGTGAAGCCCAAATTCAAAAACCTGCGCTACGTACCCGATGCCCCTTTTACGCTTTCAGTCAACAA
>CBINGV010000431.1:0-2464 GCA_966250255.1 uncultured Flavobacteriales bacterium
AAGACCAAGCGTTAGCGCCGGGATAAAGCGCAGCTTACGAAGACCAAGCGTTAGCACCGGGATAAAGCGCAGCTTACGAAGACCAAGCGTTAGCGCCGGGATAAAGCGCAGCTTACGAAGACCACCACCGAAGGTAGCAGCGTAGCTAACTGGTAGCGCCTGGACATAAATACAGTCGGAAGCCGGAAAATCTTTTGGTTCAAAAAATACCATTCATTTTGGAACATTAGATAAGAATATTGATACATTTGTAAAAAAATAATTGATGAAAAAAGTCCTGATCGCCAATCGCGGCGAAATTGCCCGGAGAGTCATCCGAACCTTGAAAAAAATGGGAATTCAAACGGTAGCCGTTTATTCGGATGCAGACAGCGATGCGCCGCACGTGCATGAAGCTGACGAGGCCGTTTACCTCGGGAAATCCCCATCTTCGGAAAGTTACCTCCGCCAGGACGAAATCCTTCGTTATTGTAAAGAATTGGGTGTTGACGGGATCCACCCGGGCTACGGTTTTCTATCCGAAAATGCCGTTTTTGCCCGCAAGGTGAAAGAAGCCGGTATTACCTTTATCGGGCCTTCACCGGAAGCGATGGAAGTGATGGGCGACAAGCTTTCGGCCAAGCAGGCGGTGAAAGGCTATGATGTGCCCCTCGTTCCGGGTGTTGACCGCGCGATTTCGGATGTCAATGAAGCGCTGGAAATTGCCAAAACTGTTGGCTTCCCGATCCTGATCAAGGCTTCTGCCGGTGGCGGTGGAAAAGGGATGCGTTTGGTCCAGAATCTCGAAGAATTGCCGGAACAGATGCGCATGGCGCAAAGTGAAGCCCGTTCTTCTTTTGGCGATGATGCTGTTTTCATTGAAAAATTTGTAACCAAGCCGCGTCACATCGAAATCCAGGTTTTTGCCGATGCGCAGGGTAATTACGTTTACCTTTTCGAACGGGAGTGCTCCGTGCAGCGCCGTCACCAGAAAGTGGTGGAAGAAGCGCCAAGCGCCGTGCTGACTCCTGAAATCCGCCAAAAAATGGGCGAAGCTGCCGTTGCGGTATGTAAAGCCTGTGACTACGTCGGAGCGGGAACCGTTGAATTCCTGATCGACGCCGATCTGAACTTTTATTTCCTCGAAATGAATACCCGCCTGCAGGTGGAGCACCCGGTAACGGACGAAATTACTGGCCTCGACCTCGTGGAATGGCAGGTGCGTGTTGCCCGCGGCGAGCGTTTGCCGAAATTGCAGAATGAGCTTTCCATAAACGGGCACGCCATCGAAATCCGTGTGTATGCGGAAGATGCGCTCAACGGCTTTACACCGGATATCGGGAACCTGAAACGTTACCGTGTTCCGCAAGGTAAATACGTGCGTGTCGACGACGCATTCGAAGAAGGCATGGACATCCCGATCTATTACGACCCGATGATTGCAAAGCTGGTTGTTTGGGGAGAAGACCGTCAGCAAGCCATCGAAAATACGATCAAAGCCATCGACGATTACCAGATTTCAGGCCTGAAAACCACGCTGGATTTCGGGAAGTTTGTCCTGAAACATGAAGCTTTTATTTCCGGTGATTTTGACACGAATTTCGTGAAGCAGCATTTCAGTAATCCGCAGCTGATCAACACAGCGATGGAAGAAGAAAAAGATGCTTTGCTGGCTGCCGTAGACCAAATCTGGAACCAGATCGAGAAAGACAAGCGGAAGGAATTTACTTCCCGCCCGGTACACGGAGCGTGGAAGCTGATGAACCGCTAAGTCAATCGTACAGGTATTCCCAAAAATTTTTCAGCTTGAATGAGCGATTCACGGGGACCTGGACTTCCCGCAGGCTTTTTTCAATATCATCGATCACTTTTTTGTTCCACGACAAACCCCAGTTCGGAACAACGAGCGTGTATACCCGCTTGTTGATGATTTGTCCGCGGGACCCTTCAAATTCGGCATAAATTTCCAGGATGGAATAAAAAGGGAAAGTGTGCTGGAAATAGGAAATGGCATCCAGGTTAAAGTTGAAGGATTTTTTGCGTGTTCGTTTTTGAATCAATAATTTGTTGGATGGAACGTCAATCGTCAGGCTTTTGGGTGCCTTCCGGAAATATATCCACACTGGGGAAATAAATATTGACATCACTGCCAGGATAAGCAAAAAATGTGGAAAACTCAATAGGTTGTCCATGACATTTTCTTCGTGAGCCGAATAATGATAACGGTGCCTGCGGCCGATGTTCAGTGAGCTTGCAACATGGACAAAAAGTACAAAGCCGATGAAATAGAGCATGGCAATCGGGAAATCGCTTCCTTTTCCTTTCCAGGTTTTGTTTGTCATATTCAGGGGAGTCGTTTTATGATTTAATTGGTATGAATTATCATTTCTTGTTTGTGTTTTAACCGGGACAGCGCACGGAACTTTGCGGTAACGTGAAAACTGTATTTCCTGTTGTTTTCCGGTAAATAAAATCCAGTGGGACC
>CBINGV010000432.1:0-2442 GCA_966250255.1 uncultured Flavobacteriales bacterium
CAGTGTCAAAGGGAAATTCGAATCCAATGGCGATATCCGCGTAAACGGAAGCGTAAAAGGCAAAATCGAGTCCAATGGTGACATCCGGAAGAATGGTTCCATTGTGGGCAAAGTAGAATCCAACGGCGATGTGCGCATGAATGGCAGCATTGTCGGGAAAATCGAATCCAACGGGGATGTGCGTAAAAACGGCAGCATCATCGGCTCCGCGCAGGGTGTTGACCGGGAGCAGGCTGCGGTGATGTTCTTCTTCGACTTCTTCTGATTTTTTTGGTTTCCCGCGGATTTCACTGATGGCGCGGATATTTTTTGGCTGAATTATAACCCATTTTAATCCGTTTGATCCGCGTAATCCGTGGGACAAAATTATTTAATCCAACGTTCGAAAGCCCGTTTCTGCGCATGATTCGGGTTTTCTGTCTTTTTGACACTGTAATCCAGGTAGAAATTGCGTACGGTGACGGGAAAAGTCACTTCTACGAGTTTGCCGCGGCGCATCACGCTCAGGGTTTTCAGCTCGTCGTCAAAATGCTCCAGCCATTTGTCCAGCTCGCCATTGCATAAGAAATGATTGACGGCAATAATTTCGTCGTCCAGCATGATTTTACCCATTTCGGCCGGTCCGCCGGGATAAATCGCTTTGACAACAAAATTGTGCCCATGTGGGATTGCCTTGAAACCCAGTTTCCCGGCGCTGTATTTTTTGGAAGGCGTATGGATCAGTTCCAGGCCGAGGTATTCGAAACTTTCGACCAGGATGGATTCGAAAGGCTGCGTACCGTAGCAGTAATTTTCCAGGATTTCGCCAAAATCAGCCCCCGCAAGCTGTTCAACGGCCGCGCGATAATCGGCTTCGGAAACGCCTTTTCCATTCAGGTAATAATCAAAATACAGGCGTTTCATCACGTCATCGAGGTTGAATTTTTCCCTGGAATGACGCATTACAAAAACATCGGTAACCAAGGCGAGGAGGCAGCCTTCGGTATAGATGGAGACTTTCCGGTTGGGCGCACCTGGAACGTAACCATCGAGCCAGGTATCCCAGGAAGAATCGGCTACGGAGTAAGAGAAGCGGGCAAAATTATCAAAATGTTTTTGCAGCTGGGCGTTGAGCTCGTTGAAGTACTCCTGCTGGCTGAACACGCCGCTTTTGAAGAGGAACAAATCGCCCATGTAAGTCGTCACTCCTTCGCAGAGGTAGCCGAGCTTCGAATAGTTTTCCTTGGTGAAATCGTAAGGATGCATTTCAATCGGGCGGATGGATTTCACGTTCCAGCTATGGTACAACTCATGGGAGCTTACGCCCAGTAAATCGCTGTAAACGGTGTCAAAAATATCATAGGAGGGCCCGAGCAGGATCACGGTAGAAGTGAGATGCTCCACACCGTGATAGGCTTTGAAAGGGACAATCTGGAAAAGAAAATGGTATTCCGGTGCCGGGAATTCGGAAAATTTTTCGATCTGCTTGCTTGTAAAGGCATGGAAGTCCTTTTTCAGGCGATCCCAGTCGATTTTAACTTCGCCCTGGAACCAGAGATTAAACGTTAAGCCATTCACTTCATACGAGCTATGCTGTAGGCTGGGGGAGGCGATCCACGGGGAATCCGCCAGGAGATCGAAATGTTCGGCAAACAAGGTGTTTCCTTCCCGTTTGAGGCCGCAGGCAATTTCATAGTGGTCCGGGAGATTGAGCTTAAGCTCACAGTTTTCCTGCTCTTTTCCAACAACGTAAACACAACAGTTCACCGGGTTTACGTACAATTGCTCGCGGTCGAGGTAGGTGGACCCGGCATTCAGCTCCGTTGCATAATATTGATATTCCACGCGGATTTCGCTGTTGCCGCCGGTTTCGACCTTCCAGCAGTCTTTGCTTGTTTTTTCGGCCTTCAGCTGGGTTTTTCCACCGTAAACCTTAAAATGACGTACATTTTTGGCAAAATTCCCCAATTCATAGCGCCCGGGCCGCCAGCTTGGCAACTGGATGAACTCCTGGTCCTGCGTGGACTGGAAGCGCACGCTGATCTGTATGTATTGTTGTTCGGGGTTCTCGATGGAAAATTGGTATGAAATCATAATTGGAATGGAAAATGGAAAATGAAGAATTGAAAATTGTCAGGCAAAAATAAGAAAGTTTGTTGAAAGCCCCATGCAACGGATTTGGAATTATTTACGTCTGACAAAATAAGCAATACATTAGATTGTCTAAAATCACAAGAACTTCTATTCCACAAAAAAGCGTGTGCTTTGACGGGTTTTCTTTCACTCTTTTATAACGACCTTAGAAGCAATTGTGTGACCCTGTCAGTGGTGGATCTGCTTTGTACCACTGACGGGGTTTTTTATTGCATGGAGAATTAAAAATATCACACTCCTCGCTTCTCATGGCGCTAACGGTTAGCTTCGCTGCTGTCTTCGACGGTAGTCTTCAAAAGCTAAGCTTTT
>CBINGV010000433.1:0-2435 GCA_966250255.1 uncultured Flavobacteriales bacterium
GAAGTCGACGCCCACCTTAATCGTATTTTTCAATTTCAGGTCGAGCTCCAGCAGGTAATTCAATCCGGAACCGAAATTGCCGCGCATGTTCGACACCGACATTTCGTCAATGAACATGTCTTTTTCGTCCAGCCCGGCAAAACTGTTTGGTGCCGAAACGGAATAAGCCGTTGCCAGTCCCAGCTGGAAATTTACTTTCGGGCTGATCGCGGCGCTTTGCGAAAAAACGCCTGTTGTCAGCAGCGGGAATAAAAGCGGTAAAAAACGCATACGCAAAACTACGATTAAAATTTGAAAATTAGGAATTTGCAGGTTCGTAGTTTTTAGCCATCAATTTATACAAATGAACACAAAGAAAATAATTTCGAATCCACGAATCCCCGCACTAAAATTTCCGTCCTGCATAGCATTTATAAGGATTTAGTTGTAAATTTAACCGTGAAAAACCAAAACATGAAAACCAAATTAAGCATTCTTTTCTTTTTGTTCGGCTTTGCCGCTTTTGCCCAGACTTATTCCAAATGCAAGGTGTTTACCGGGAAAAACGGCCTCGAACGGCTGGATAAGCTCGGTATTCCCGTTGACCACGGTGTGGTGAAAAAAGATTTTTACTTCATCAGTGATTTTTCCGACAGTGAGATCCGCATCATGAAAGAGCAGGGCTTTACTGTAGAAACACTGATGGAAGACGTGGTGGCTTATTACCAGGAGCGTTCTGCTACGAAAGAAATGACCCGGAATGCTTCCTGCAACCAGGCTTCAGGTTTTGAGCCGCAGGTACCGGAGCATTTTGAGCTGGGCTCCATGGGCGGTTATTTCACCTATCAGCAGTTTCTCGACGAACTGGACGAAATGCAGCAGCTGTACCCTGACCTGATCACGCTAAAAGCGCCGATCGATACCTTCCAGACGCACGAAGGACGCCCGCTTTACTGGGTGCGCATTTCCGATTTTGCGAGCAACGATGAACCCGAGCCGGAAGTCCTGTATACGGCCATTCACCATGCCCGCGAACCGGCATCGTTGTCGAACGTGATTTTTTACATGTGGTACCTGCTCGAAAATTACGCTACCAGCGCCGAAATCCAGCATTTGGTGAACAATACCGAACTATATTTTGTGCCGATGATCAACCCCGACGGCTACATTGAAAACCAGATGAACGAGCCGAATGGCGGCGGAATGTGGCGCAAAAACAAGCGCGACAATGAAAACGGGACCTTTGGTGTCGACCTGAACCGCAATTACAGCCATGCCTGGGGAACAACAGGGGTTAATTTCAATAGCAGCTCAGATACTTACCCCGGAACAGGTCCTTTTTCGGAGCCGGAAACCCAGGCCATGAAATGGTTCTGTGAAAACCGTGATTTCAGTTTTGCGTTTAATGCCCATACCTATGCCAATCTCCTGCTGTTCCCAATCGGATCGGTAACCAACGAGTTTGCCGAAGATCACGACTATTTGCAGGCTTTAGGCTCCCACATGGTGCAGTACAGCGGTTTTGTGGCGCAAAAATCTTCAGCCCTGTACCCGGCTTCGGGCGATTCGGACGATTACATGTACCTGGAAGACCTGAACGAGAAACCCAAAATTTTCGCCTACACGCCGGAGATCGGTTCGGATGCCGATGGTTTCTGGCCGGCTGAGGCGGACATCATTTCGATCTGCCAGGGCATGGTGTTCAGCAACCTCGCTTTGGCGCACGCAGCCCACAATTACTGGCTCGTGAAGGAAACCGACCCGACCTCGATTGTCGCCATGAGCGGTGATTTTCATTATACACTGAATCGCCTCGGGATCGTGGATGCACCGGTTTCGGTGAGTATTGAGCCTTTGGAAGGCATCCTGTCGGTAGGAACGGCCGATCCGCTTTCGGCGGCACAAAACGTGCTGACCAAGGATTCGATTTCCTTTATTTTATTGCCTGCGATCCAGCCGGGCGACCCGATCGTTTATGTGCTTGTTTCCGATTTCGGGAGCTATACGCAGCGCGATACCATTTATAAAGTCTTCGGGAACCCGACCGTGCAGCTGCTCGACCAGGCAGCCAATAACGCCAATTGGAACGGAAACTGGGCAACAACCAGCGAGACTTCTTTTTCGCCGAGTACTTCCTTTACGGACAGTCCGAACGACAATTACGCCAACCAGACGACCAAAAGCTATGAGTTTGACGGGAACGTTGACCTGACCCATGCCACGCAGGCCAAAATCGAATTTTACGCCAAATGGGGCATCGAGGACCAATACGATTATGCACGCCTCGAGGTTTCTACGAATGGCGGGGTGAGCTGGACCGGGCAATGCGGGAAATACACCAATCCCGGCGTGAGCGGAAATGGTGGGGTGCAGCCTGCAGGCGAGCCGGTTTACGACGGTTTCCAGGATGAGTGGGTGCTCGAGGAAATTTCCCTCAACGATTACCTGGGGGAGGT
>CBINGV010000434.1:0-2406 GCA_966250255.1 uncultured Flavobacteriales bacterium
CGGGTGGCAGCGAACACTCCTTCGGAATTCATGTGGCCAAACTGGCCGGAATGCCTCCCCAGGTTATCAACAGGGCTACAAAATTATTAACAAAACTGGAAGAAAAGCACGTCGCAGGCGATACCAAAAAAGTGAAGGAGGTGGTGCAGCAGCAGGATATGCAGCTGAGCTTTTTCCAGTTGAATGATCCTGTTTTAGAGCAGATTAGGGAAGAATTGGTGTCCATCGACATCAATACGCTCACCCCGGTCGAAGCGCTGATCAAGCTGAATGAAATCAAGAAACTGGTCGGGGGTTAATTTTCCTTAATCTAAACTTAACAAAAAGCTTTTGTGTACCCGGGAAGATTTCCCTAACTTTGCCTTAAAATCGCTTGACATCCTTGAGGCACTTTTCTTTGCCAAAACCAGGCGGTTCATGAAATTTACCGTAAAAATCAGATGTTTAAAACAGTTTATTTGTTTTTAGTCTTTTTAGTTTCTTCTTACACTTTCTCCCAACAACTCATGATTAACGAAGTATCGCAAGGCACAGGCGGCAGCGAATACGTTGAATTCGTGGTGATCGGCAACCCGGTTTGCGAAGGGGAACCCATTCCCTGTATCGACCTGCGGGAAGTGATTATTGATGACAACAATGGTTTTTTTGCCCCGGGCAGCGGAACGGGGATCGCCAGCGGCGCGTTGCGTTTTTCGGGCGATAGTTTCTGGAGCTGTGTGCCGCAGGGAACTTTTATCGTAGTGTACAATGAAACCAGTCCGAATTCGAGCCTTCCGCCGGATGACCTTTCCCTGACGGACGGCAATTGTACGCTGATCATTCCCGGGAACTCCTCCTTGCTGGAATCCACCACTTCGAGCCCGAATACCGGTGATCCGCTTTACCCGACACTGGATTCCGACTGGGGTCCGAGCCAGGGCTGGGCGGTTGTTTCGATGAACAACAACAACGATTCCTTCCAGATCCCGAACCTGGGGGCAAACGGTACGCCGCTGCATTCCGTGAGCTGGGGAAACAATACCACCGGAGCGATCATCTATTTTACCGGTCCGGCCGGAAACCAGGTAATTTCCTTTGAAAATACGGTGGATAACGACTGGAACAGCCAGCAAAATTGGGTGATCGAAGATGTGGCTACCGGACAAACACCCGGCCTGGCAAACAGTGTGAACAACGATTTGTGGATCGGGACCATGAACCCGAACTGCCGTGTCAACCCGGCTTTGAATTTCCTGGTGACCAATACGGACTGTACATCTTCCAACGGTTCGATTACGCTGGTGCTGCCGGCCGGGATCGATGCTGATATTTTGTGGGAAAACGGCGCGGTAACACCCACAATTTCAAATCTTTCCGTGGGTACGTATACCGTTGTCGTGACGGAAAACCTGACCGGCTGTAGCTTCACGGATTCCGCTACGGTGAACCTGAACAGCAGTACGCTGGGCGTTTCGGTGCTGGCGACCGAAGAAAGCTGTACGAACCAATGCGACGGGACGGTGCAGCTGACGATCACCGGCGGGCAAACGCCTTACACGACGACCTGGATCCAGAACGGGGCAGTCATCCCGGAACCGGCCGGTTTTTGTGCCGGAACTTACGAAGCACGTGTCCGTGATGCCAACGAGTGTGAAATTTCAAATACAATTGTAATTTCAACGATTACTACGCTCAACTATACGCTTTCCCCGGATGCCGCGATTTGCCTCGGCGATACGGTGGAGCTCGAAGTGACGGGAACAGTAAGCGTCGTTTGGTCTACCGGCGAAACAACGGACAGCATCATGGTGAGCCCTGCTCAAAGCCAGGATTTTAGTGTCGTGATCACCGAAAATACCTGTACGGCGACGGAAACGGTTTCGGTTACAGTGACCAATTGCGAGATCGAGGAAGTGGCCGTGGCTTTCCCGAATATCTTTACGCCGAACAACGATTCTGATAATGATTTTTATACGCCGGTGGCTTTTATGGGCGTTACCAACGTCGATTTTACGATTTTCAACCGCTGGGGCAACATCGTTTACCAAAGCAAGGACCAAACCCTGAAGTGGGATGGGAAAGTAGACGGGAAAGACGCTTCGGAAGGCGTTTATTTCTACGTATGTACCTACCGCGAAACCACTGCGGAAGAAAGTAAAAAAATGCAGGGCTTTTTGCAGCTGAAAAGGAAGTAAGCTCCGGTTAAGCCATGGAACCTGGTTTTGCATAAAAAACTGTCCGCTTTGACGCTGCTTCAGACAAAAACGGTAAATTCGCACATGGAAACTTACGATGTTATTATTGTTGGCGCCGGTTCGGCAGGTCTCATGTCGGCCAGGGAACTGGGAAAACGCGGCCATAAGGTTTTGCTGCTCGACCGGAAAACCGATCTTTTTTCGTTTAGTTTTAACACGCTGGGCAGTTTTA
>CBINGV010000435.1:0-2403 GCA_966250255.1 uncultured Flavobacteriales bacterium
TGTTGAAAACAATTAAAAACCCGTTTCAGCAGCAAAGCGTTTAAATCTTATTTTTGTGACCGTTAACACACAAAAACACCGAAACTTGTCCAAAGCAAAAGTAGAAAAGGCAGTTGCCGAAACCCCGCTGATGAAGCAATACAACCAGATTAAGGCCAAACATCCGCAGGCTTTGCTCTTGTTCCGTGTGGGCGATTTTTACGAAACTTTTGGAGAAGATGCGATAAAAGCAGCCAAAACCCTGGGCATCGTGCTCACAAAGCGCCGCAACGGGGATTCACACATTGAGCTGGCGGGCTTTCCGCACCATTCCCTGGAGAATTACCTGCCGAAACTGGTTCGTGCCGGCTTCCGGGTGGCCGTTTGTGATCAGCTCGAAGACCCGAAAATGACCAAAACCATCGTCAAGCGCGGTGTAACGGAATTAGTCACGCCGGGAATTTCCTTCAACGACCAGGTGCTCGATTCGAATAAGAACAATTTCCTCTGCGCGATCCATTTTGCAAAAGAAACCCACGGAATTGCCTTCCTGGATGTTTCTACCGGCGAATTTTTGCTCGCACAGGGCCCGATCGGTTACATTGAAAAGCTCATCCAGGGCTTTGACCCGAGCGAAATCATTTTCCAGAAAAAACACAGCGCTTTTTTCAAGGAAGAATTCGGCGAAAAATACTACACTTTCAAATTGGAGGATTGGGCCTTCGGGGAAGATTTTGCCCAGGAATCGCTCAATAAGCATTTCGGGACGAAAAACCTGAAAGGTTTTGGGGTCGACAAGCTCGAAGAGGGGATCATTGCCGCCGGTGCGATTTTCCATTATCTTTCCGAGACACAGCATGAAAAACTCGGGCACATCACCGGGATTTCGCGCATTGAGGAAGACCGCTACGTGTGGCTTGACCGTTTCACCATCCGCAACCTCGAATTGGTGCATTCACCCAATGAAGACGCCGTGACGCTGCTGAACATCATCGACCGGACCAAAACCCCGATGGGAGGCCGTATGCTCAAACGCTGGATGGTCTTGCCGCTGAAAGAGCTGAAAGCCATCAACGAGCGTCTTGACGCCGTGAATTATTTATACAAAAACGACGAGCCGAATTTTGAATTGGGCCAGCGCCTGAAAGAAATCGGCGACCTGGAGCGCCTGATCTCCAAAGTGGCCGTTGGCCGGGTAAATCCGAAAGAAATCAAGCAGCTTGAAAGCACGCTCCGCCAGGTACAACCGATCAGGGAATTATTGCTCCAAACGGACAACGAAGCCCTCAAGGAAATTGCCTCAAAGCTCGATCCCTGCGAAGCACTGATCGAAGCCGTTGCGAAAACCTTTGTGGAAGAACCGGCCGTGCAGGTAGGAAAAGGCTACATCATCGCCAGCGGTATTCATACGGAGCTGGATGAATTGCGCCAGATCGCTTTTTCGGGGAAAGATTACCTTGAAAGCGTACAAATCCGCGAATCGGAAAAAACAGGGATCCCAAGCCTGAAAATCTCCTTCAATAATGTGTTCGGTTATTACCTCGAAGTGACGAATACCCACAAAGATAAGGTGCCTGAAAGCTGGATCCGGAAGCAAACGCTGGTGAATGCCGAGCGTTACATTACCGAAGAGCTCAAAGAATACGAACATAAAATCCTCGGGGCGGAAGACAAGATCCACGCGATCGAAAGCCGCCTGTTCCAGGAGTTTGTGCTCGGCATGGCCGAATACATCCGCGCGATCCAGGGCAATGCCGTTTTGCTGGCGCGCCTCGATTGTTTGCTTTGTTTTGCCGAAGTGGCCCTGGCGAACGATTATATGCGCCCGGAAATGAACAACAGCCTGGTGATCGACATCAAAAACGGCCGTCATCCGGTGATTGAAAAGCAGCTCAAAGCCGGCGAGGAATATGTGGCGAATGATGTTTACCTGGATAACGACAGCCAGCAGATCATTATGATTACCGGGCCGAACATGTCGGGTAAAAGTGCCTTGCTGCGTCAAACGGCGCTCATTTGCCTCATGGCGCAGATGGGGAGCTTCGTGCCGGCTTCGCATGCGAACCTGGGGCTGATTGATAAAGTCTTTACCCGGGTCGGGGCTTCGGACAACATTTCTTCGGGCGAATCGACCTTCATGGTGGAAATGAACGAAACATCGAGCATTTTGAACAACCTCTCGGAGCGCAGCCTCATTTTGCTGGACGAGATCGGGCGGGGGACGAGTACCTACGACGGGATTTCCATCGCCTGGGCGATTGCCGAGTTTTTACACGAACATCCGAAATTCCGAGGCAAAACCCTTTTTGCAACGCATTACCACGAGCTGAACGAGATGACGGAACAGTTCAAGCGGGTCAAAAATTTCAATGTTTCGGTGAAGGAAACCGGGACTAAGATCTTGTTTTTGCGCAAGTTAGTGCC
>CBINGV010000436.1:0-2391 GCA_966250255.1 uncultured Flavobacteriales bacterium
TCCCTTGTAATTGCCGTCGTGCTTCAGCTTGGTCTTTTTCTTGATCACTTTGTAGGTCACGATGTCTTTCGGGCTGCCGTTTTCGAAATAATCCGTCCAGACTTTGTCTTTCATGCCATTTTTATAGGTTCCCGTGAGTTTCTGCTTGCCGTTCGGGTAAAAAGAAAGCCATTGGCCGTGCAATTCGCCGGCTTTAAAGGTCGTTTGGTTTTTCAGTTTCCCGTTGTCCCAGTAATTGAGCCATTCACCTTCTTCCCTTCCGTTGAAATAATTTCCGCTCATCAGCAGCTTGCCGTTTTCGTACCAGGTTTCCCATTTGCCGTGTTTCAGGTCGTCCTTGTACTCGCCGGTTTTGAATTTGGAGCCGTCCTTGTAGTAATAATTCCAGGTCCCGTGCTTCAGGTCGCTTTTATACTGGGCCGTATAGGACAATTCGCCCGTCGGGTACCAATACGTCCAGGTGCCGTCCTGCTTGCCTTCCTTAAAGGTTCCCGACATGTCGCGGTTTCCCCGGTTGGTATACCAGGTCCATACGCCGCTTTTCTCACCGTCCTTGAAATAACCTTCCACATTGAGGCGCTTTTTGTCGTAGTAATATTCGTATTTCCCGTTCAGCTGGTCATTTTCATAATGGCTCACCTTTTCCAGGTCGCCGGTATAGTAATAATACTTCCATTCGCCCTGTTTTTTGCCTTCTTTGAACGAGCCGGTCAGCAGGTCGTAGCCGTAAATGCTGCGCTCCACGAATTCCCCGTCAGGCAGCCCGTTTTTGTAATTGTAATAGCTTTTGAGCGTACCGGTATTGTAAAAATGGGTCGCCAGGCCGTTTCCGTCTGTCAGCGTATGCGTGTGGAGCGAGTCCGGAAGCCAGAACTGTTGCAAGTATTTGGTCGAATCGACGTATTCTTCAACGGCCTGCTCGCGTCCGTCCGGGTAAAAAATCTTTTTAAAACCGAACAGGCGGTCGTTTTTGTAAAAAGCTTCTGCCGCCAGCTTGCCGTTTTCAAACCATTCCCGGTAAACGCTGTCCTGCTGGTCCATCCGGAAAAAACCTTCACTGCGGAGCGCCCCGTTCGGAAACTTGAGCGTTACCTTGCCATGCAGTTTGTCCTTGTAATAATTGCGGATTTCCACCAGGTTGCCGGCCTCGTCGTAATATTCCCATTTCCCGTGCTTGAGTGTGGTTTCACCCAGCGGGTCTTTGTAGTACGCACCGATGGACTGCAATTTGATTTTGTTAAAATCCCAGTAAAAAGAATGTTTTTTAGTCAGGTTTTCTTTCACGACTTCCTGTGCAAACAGGACCGTCAGCGAAAGGCAAAAAAACAGACTTGTGATCTTCAACATATGGTATAAACTTTAAAGTGGTTACAAAAATAGCGATAGCGGAGCGATTATGAAAATCCGGGGCAATTATCCTTCCGAAAATGGAGGGTAAGGCACACGAAAGTGCAGCTATAACGGAGGAATAGGGATTTTGTTACAAAGCTTCCGGGAAGAGGCCCTGCAGCAAGAGCACCACACCAAAAAGGAAGAGGATCACACCGGTGAAGTGGTTCATCAGGCGGAGCACACGGTCATTGATAAAGGGGCGCAGCTTTTTGGCCCCGATAATTTTCAGCACATCAATCGAGAAAAAGACCGCCAGCAACGTGCTGATGTAAATGAGCATCTGCGTGGAAAAATCGACATCCGTGTTGTCTTTTGCGCCAAGGCCCATCACACTGAACCAGTAAAAAATCACCATCGGGTTGGCAAAATTCAGGATTAATCCTTTAATAAATAAGGTAATATAATCCCGGGTAGTGTGCGAAACCTTGCCGGTATCATCCAGGGCCTGTTCTTTCGGTTTTTTGAAAAAGGTAATGATCCCGTAGATCACCAGGAAAATACCGCCCACGATTTTCAGCAAGTCCTTATTGTCGCCCTTCGTGAGGTCCGATACTTCCGAATAGAAAATATAGGCAATGATAATGTAAATGATATCCGAAACCAAGACACCCAGGTCGAAAGTCAGGGCAGCCCGGATGCCTTTGCGGATACTGGTTTCCAGCAACACAAAAAACACCGGCCCGATCATGAGGCTCAGGATAAACCCGGTAATGACTGCTTTGAGGATGACTTCAACCAAGAGATTGCGTGTTTTGACAAAGATAGCATTTTTAGTTAAAATTAAACTGATTTTGGATTTTTCCCGCGGATCTTGCAGATGACAGGAAAAAGGTGGTTTAATTTTCCCGCGGATCTCACGGATGGCACAGAAGTGTTGTTGGGGTTTGGTGTTTCGTTGTGAAAATCGTGAGAGGCAGTGATGTTCCTTGTCGCTTTTCCTATTTTTCACTGTCAGATTTTAAGAGGTATCACCTCGCATTCTTGACAGTACACAAAGAG
>CBINGV010000437.1:0-2383 GCA_966250255.1 uncultured Flavobacteriales bacterium
TTTGCCAGGGCCTGAGCAGCCACCGTTACCAGCATTTCCCGGGGAATGTAGGGTTTTTGTCCGGCCTTACCGATGGCGATGACATACAAGCCCTTTTCATTGAATTCCAGGTAATAGGTCCGCGCCCGGTCAATCAATCCGGGGCGTTTCATGCATCTGTCAACGGTATATTTCATGGGGGAGGATTTATGCCTGAGCGCTAAAACTCCTTAAAGCTTTCTGAAAAGAAAACGCGGTCACGGTCGAGGTTTTTTTCAAGGGCATCCCGGAAAGCCTGGCGCTCATTTTCAGCGATGCAATCCACCGGGAAAGCTACCTGGAAATCCTTGATGTAATCAAAAAACAGGCTTTGCTGCTGGCGGCTTACCTTGCGGAGACCGCTAAAATAAACGGCCTTGACATCGCGGTCGGCGACCAGCACGGCTTTCGAGGTGATCCCGACACGAAACAGCTGCTTACTGCGGGAAACAAAGCCGAAAACCAGGTGATCAAGCGCCAGTAAAACCAGCACCCCGGCCAGGATCCAGGCATAAGCGGTCAGCAAAAACAGGCCAAAGGCTACCGAAAGATGCAAGGCGGCTTCGAGGCTCAGGTAAAGCATACTTTGGCGGTAACGATGCGCGGCCATCGGGGCGTTCCATTGAAAACGGCCGAGCTGGTTGACCATCCGGACGCCCATCCAGCGACGCAGCGAGCGGCGGAAGCCAACTGCCAGTACCAAACCGGCAAAGCCGCAGAAAATCTCAAATTTGTAGGGAATATTGGCCCCCGACATCCGGAGGAAATCCAGCGTCACGTCAAAACCGATAATGATCGCCAGGCCAATGGCCGGGAACACCAGGAGAAGCAATAAGATATTGATAAATTTATTCATTGCCGGCCAGTAAGTTCATCTTGCGCTGGTATTCTTCGATTTTGCGCTTCGCATGTGCAATCTTGTTTTCCACTTCTTTTTTCAGCGCATCGGCACCTTTGGAATTGGCGAAAAAGCCCAGGTTATTTTCGTATTGGTTGATCTCATGCTTCAGCGTCTGGATATGCTGGTACATTTCGCGGCGCTCGCGGTCAATCAGTTTATCGGCATTCGGGTTGGCCTTCAGGCTATCCATTTTTGCCTGGAACATCGCCCGGTCTTTTTCCGCACCTTCAAGCTTCAATTGGGCATAATGGCTGTCAATTGCTTTTTTGTAGGCATTGTAAACCGTATCCTTGTCTTTGAGCGGAACTTTTCCAACAGCATTGAAGGCCGCTGAAAATTCGCGCAAATCATCCAGCGTTTTTTTCTTGTCGTCGGCTGGCTTATAAGCCTCAATTTTGGCAATGATGTCCAGTTTCGCCTGCAGGTTGACCTCGTTTTGCTTGTCGGCCTCCTGGAAATGCTGTTGTTTGGCATTGAAGAAGGTATCACAGGCGCTGCGGAAATCTTTCCAGAGGTGCTGCTCGGTTTTTTGCCCGGCGTGGCCGAGGGTTTTCCATTCCTGCTGCAATTTCAGGAAGGCATTCGTAGTTTGTTTCCAGTCCGTCGAATCTTTAATTTCGTGGGCTTTGGCAATCAGTGCTTTTTTCGCATCGGCAATTTTTTTGTTGCCTTCTTTCAGGGAATCGAAAAAGACCTTTTTGCGGTCAAAAAATAGGTTGCACTGCTCCCGGAAATCATGCCAGAGCTCTTCGTTTTCTTTTTTGGTGCCGTAACCGATTTCTTTCCATTTGTTCTGGAAATCCAGCAAGGTGTGGGTTTTTTCTTCCCAGGCTTTGATATGCTGCAGTTCTTCGAAGCTGGTCAAAAAGGCTTTTACCTCATCGAGCAAGGCCCGTTTCTTTTCAATATTTTCGTGGAGCTGGTGCCGTTTCCCTTCGTAGAAGTCGTGGATTTTGGCATAAACCGCTTTAACCGAATCCCAGTAAGCGTGTTTGATTTCTTCCCATTCTTCGTTCACCACCGGCCCGATTTCTTCGAATTCGTTTTGAAGGGCTTTGATCCGCGATTCGATTTCCTTGATGGACTCGATCTCGAGGAGGTGTTTTACTTTGTCGACCAGCTCGCGTTTCAACTGGGAGTTGCGTTTGAGGTCATGCTCCTTGAGCTCACGGTAAATTTTGAGGTTGTGGAAGAAGGACTCGAGCAGCTTCGAGTATTCATTCTGGATTTCATGGCGTTTTTCGCGCGGGATATCCCCTACCTGCTTCCATTCTTCATGGATTTCTTTATACGTTGCCACAGCCACCCCGATGTTTTCTTCTTCGGTAATGAGTGCCTGCAGGCGTTCGATCAGCTTTTTCTTGTGGCGGAGGTTGCTTTCCTGCTCCAGTTTCTGGGCAGAGGCCACGGCGGTTTTTTTCTCGCGGAAGTTATTGTAAAGCTCGAAAAACGCGCTGCGGAGCT
>CBINGV010000438.1:0-2364 GCA_966250255.1 uncultured Flavobacteriales bacterium
TGCCTCGACAAAGCTTGGATCGTTGAGCAACGTGAGGGCCTGCTGAGGCGTATTTGCAGCGCTTCGCATCGCGATACAGTCCTCCCGGCTGGGCGCATCGAAGTTCAGCAGCATCGGGTGCAGGTCGAACTGCTCCTGGGTGCTTTCCATTTTCCCTTGTTCGAGCTTATCGATGGCAAGAAAATCATCCAGCAGCTCAATCAGGTTGTTTACCGACGATTTGATCCGGTCAAAATGCTTCATGCTTTTATCCGCCTGGTTATTTTCGGTGTATTTTTCCGCCAGGAAAGTACTCGACATAATAGCCGTAAGCGGTGTGCGGAATTCATGCGAAGCCATTGAAATAAAAGCGCTTTTCATAATGTTCAGTTGTTTTTCGCGGTCAAGCGAATCGGCCAGCTCATTGTTTTTGTTGAGCAGGTCGTTGTTCAGCTCGAAGAGGGTGATTTCCTGCTGGTATTTTTCAATAAAAAATTTGACTTTATTAATCAGGATTTCAGGTTGAAAAGGTTTGGTAATGAAACTGAACGCCCCTTTTTCGTAGCCTTTAAACACATTCAGGTTATCGGTGTAAACCGCCGAAATAAAAATAAAGGGCAGGTGCATTGTTTTTTCTTCTCCCCGCAGAATACCGGCCAATTCATACCCGTCCATTTCCGGCATTTGTATATCGAGCAAAGCCAGGGCAAAATCATGATGCAGCGTCGCTTTCAGGGCTTCATTCCCACTAGTGGCTTCCACCAGCTCGATTTCGAGGTCTTTTAAAACAACCCTTAAAGCCACCAGGTTTTCCGGCCTGTCATCAACGATTAATATTTTGGGTTTCTTATTCATAAGTTCCTTTAATTTTCTCCATTATTACTGCACTAAACTTGTTTGCCGATCCGTTTACTTACTCAACCACACCCGCATCAGGGATAGCAAACGGTCAACTTCAATCGGTTTGGTGATGTAATCACTTGCACCCGCATCGATGCATTTTTGTTTGTCGTCTTTCATGGCTTTCGCCGTCAGTGCAATAATGGGCAGGCTTTTGTGCTTTTGCTGCGCCCTGATTTTCTGCATGGCTTCGTAACCATCCATTTCTGGCATCATGATATCCATCAGCACCAGGTCAATTTCTGCATGGGCCTCCAGCATGTCCAGGGCATTTTTCCCATTATCCGCCTTTATGATCTCCATGCCCTGCTCTTTCAGGATTTTGGACAAGGCGAATACATTCCTCATGTCATCATCGACCAAAAGAATTGTTTTTTTGTAAAAAACGGCTTCTTTATCGTACAGGTTCTGGATCATGATTTGCTTGGGCTCCGGCAGGTTGCTGATTGTCCTGTGCAGGAATAGCGCCGTTTCGTCCAGCAGCCTGTCTTCCGACTTTACACCTTTTATGATGATGCTTTCCGAATATTTCTGCAGCTCATTGTTTTCTTCTTTTGTCAGCTCTTTGCCCGTATAAATAATAATCGGCGGCATACCGGCTCCCTTCAGCTCTTCGAGCTTGTAAATAAAGTCAAACCCGCTCATATCCGGCAATCCGATGTCCAGGACAATGCAATCGATGTGGGTTTCCTGGTACGTTTTCAGTCCTTCTTCGCCGCTTCCCGCTTCGAAACACTTCACATCGCCGTTGCCAATCAGTTTGCGCATGGCTTTTCGTGCATTTTCATCATCCTCGATGATCAATAAATGTTTCATTTTCCGGTTGATGAAGGTTTCAATACGAACAAAGGCTTCGTCGAGGTCTTTTTTATCAATCGGCTTCATGAGGTATTCGATCGCTCCTTCTTTCAGTGCGTCCAGCGTTGGCTCATTGACCGAAATGATATGTACCGGGATATGCCTTACAGCCGGATCCGCTTTTAACTCCGCCAGTACCTGATGCCCGTTCATACCCGGTAAATCCACGTCGAGAATGATGGCATGCGGCTTGTACCTCAGGGCGAGTTTCAGTCCGTCTTCACCTGTTGCCGCCGACAAGCAGCGGAAACCTTTCTTATTGGCCTGTTTCAGCAGGATGGAAGCAAATTTCAAATCATCTTCGATCACAAGCAACACCCGGTCGCCCGGCGCGATAGCTTCCCTGTCGTCTTTCAGCGCAGGATAATCCAGGTATTTCGCATTTTCAACCACTGGCTTCGTTACTACCGGGCTTTGCGGTTTCGGTGAAAAGGATTCCCGGGTATTATCAGACGAAGCTTCTATTTTCAGCGGGAAGATGAAGGAGAAAACAGAGCCTTTGCCCGGCTTGCTTTCGAGGCTGATCCGGCCGCCTAACAAGTTGGCCAGCTCTCTTGAAATGGAAAGCCCGAGGCCCGTACCGCCATACTTGCGCGAGGTTCCCCCGTCTGCCTGCTGGAAGGCTTC
>CBINGV010000439.1:0-2359 GCA_966250255.1 uncultured Flavobacteriales bacterium
GAAAACGTCGATTTTCTGGATGAAGATGACCTCGTGCTCAAAAAAGTCAAGCGTGGCCTCAAAATTCTCGTCGTATTTCTGGATGGCTTTCGGTTCAATCACGGCGCCTTTCAGCTGGAAATTGTCGGAAGACTGGAAGCTGAATTGGGTAGGCACCGGGCCGACATTGTTGTCGATGTGCTGGCTGTATAAATGCCATCCTTCCTTGATGGTTGCTTTGATTTCAATCTGGGAGAGGTCCGCATTGTAAACAGCGGTCCATTGAACGACTTCCTGGGAACGGGCTGTAAGCGAAAGCGTAAATAGGGTGAGTGTCAAAAAGAAAATCCGTTTCATTCTGTGTTTTTGCTTTAGTCTTAACAAAAGTACAAAAGGAAACGGATTTCGAAAGGCACGAGTTGAAAGTTATTCTTGACTTTTCAATCGCATAAATAAGTAAAAATCAATTTGTAATCAATTGATTTACAGGTTTAAAATTTAATTTCGGTAATTCTTGAAATTGGAATCCAAACACCGCCTTTGAGGCAGATATATTTGGAACCTGCGGCCCAGATCGTAGTTTCAACGCGTTTGAGACCTTCATCATCGTAAAAGTAGATCGAAACCTTGGTGCGGTAACCATTTCCGAGGAGAGCTGCTTTTTCAATCTGCTCGCGGAGCTCGGGATGCTGTTTTACCGGAATTTCCTTGCGGAAATGCAAAGAAGGAACGATTTCTTTTTCAATGGTTTGATAGTCCAGTACTTGCATGAGTTAAAGTTTTAAAAGTACAAGGTAATCAAAAAAACGGAAAAAACAAATTTTTGACCTGGTTTTTAGATGAATGGATCAAAAAACCGATTAAAGGCTCTGAATCTTCACCTGGGTGTGGCCATTGCGCACAAAATTAAGCTGCCTGGCAGCTTTGAGGGTCAGATCAATTACACTGGAAGAGCTTTTTCCCAGGCGGTCGTTGATTTTCACGATGACAGTAGAGTCGTTGTTCAGGTTGGTCACTTTAACGAGGGTACCGAATTTCAGGTTTTTGTGGGCCGCTGTGAGCTGGTCCTGTTTGAAAACTTCCCCGGAAGAGGTCCGGCGACCTTCGAATTTATTGGAATAGTAGCTCGCCCTTCCCGTCTGGTGATAGTCGGTTTTCAGGATGAAACTTAACAGGAAAACCGGCATTAGGAATTGAATAAATCGCTTCATAATTTAAAGTTTTAGAAGGGCTAAATTAGGGCATCAGGTCTAAAGCGAAAAAAAATTAAACATTAATTAACAAAAAAAATGCCTGTAAAAGTGCCTGATTTTGAATTTTGTGGCGGTTTTTTGCCCCGCATATGGCGCAGATTTTTGACGCAGATCGAGCGGTTTTTTTAACATATAAGGCAGATAAGAACTTGTTTGGAAGTGCTGGGTATAAAAAAGGCAGCCTGCTTTTACGCAGGCTGCCTTTTTTGACTTCATCTAAACCTTTTCACTGAAAAAGGTTGGGGCTTAGTGCTGAATCACTAATTTTTCCATGCTAAGTCCGCTTTTGTTCTCCACAACCACGGTGTAAACCCCGGTAGAAAGGGAAGAAAGATCGATACTTGTAGCATTGTCAAAGCTTGTTTTCACGAGCTCCTTACCATTCAGGTCGAGGATGCGAACCGTGTTTCCTTTCGCGCCGGTGTTGATTTTCACGCTGCCGTTAGCCGGGTTCGGGTGAACACTGAAGCTTGCTTTGTTGAGCTCACCAACGGAAAGGACCGTATTTTTATTGTAAGTTGTGTTGGTCACAATGGCCGGGTTGAAATCGAAATAGATGTAAGCCGTGTTTTCGATTTCGGAATTCACCGGCAGGTTTTCTTTTTCTTTCACCTGGTAAACGATCTGGCCTTTGCTGCCTTCTACATCCTGGGAAGAAGGAAGGAGGTTGATGTCGTTAAACGTAAAGGTCACCACGCGGGTATTTGTGTTGAGGGCTGTTACCACATTGTGTTTGGTGTTCAATACCTTAAATGTTGCGAGGTCGAGGTTTTCGGAAAGCGTATCGCGTACCACCACTTTCAGGGCAGAGAAGTTTCCTTCGTTCTGGAAGTTGATCGTATACTGCAATTCTTCGGCTACTCCCGGATCGAGGTTCTCCGCTTTGTTCACGATTTTGTCGTTCGGGTCGTAGGAATTGAATACCATACCGGTGATGCTGTAGTTGTTGTTCACCAGGTTGGTTTCGCCGCTGTTCATATCGCTGATGGAAATGTTTACCGGGTATTCAACACCCGCTTCTGTCGTTCCCGGGATGCTTACCGGGATGTAATACCAGGCATATCCATTGAAATCGTGTACTTCAAAGGTGAGGATGTTGCCATTCACGCTGGCATTGGTCAGGCCGG
>CBINGV010000440.1:0-2353 GCA_966250255.1 uncultured Flavobacteriales bacterium
GGGGCATAAAAAAACATCTGCTCTCGGTTTTGTGGAATAAATTTTTATATTTGTTCGAAACTCTTACTTACTCGACTTGGAAAAATTGGAGAAAAATGAACTGAGGAATCTCAGGATTATCCTGGTGATTTTTGCAATTCTGGGACCTCTGTCCGCTCTTTCAACCGCTTCAAACAAAGATCATCTGTACAATCCCTTGTGGATGCGTTATGTGATCTCTGGGCTTTACACGGTCTATTTTTTCGGGACGCTCTTCGTTCAACCCATTAAAATCTATTCGCGGCAGATTACCCTCGGCTTTGCCTGGTTCCTGACGATTTTCCAGATTTACTTGTCCGTGGTCAACGATTATCACGGTTCTTTCATCGGCGGCTACATCCTGCTGGCGATGTTGGTGATTCTGTACATCCGGGGCTACCGGCAGGTATTTGTTTATTCAGTGCTTTCCTGGACGCTCCTGATCGGGATGTATTTTCTGTCACAGGATGGAAGGTTCCCGATGAAATACAGTGCCATCATCAGCATGGCGATTACCAACCTGCTGTTTACAATGCTCAAGGTGTATATTCTCAACAAGGATTCGCGCATCATGCAGTATTCCAAGCAACTGGTCAACACCGAGCGCCAGTATCGAAACCTGCTCGAATCGGCACCTGATGCCATTATTTCAGTCGATAGCGAAGGCAAAATTACCGGGATGAACAAACGCAGCTCGGAGCTTTTCCTGTACACCGAGCAGGAGCTGATCGGGAAAAAAATCCCGAAGCGTTACCAGCAGGGGCATATGTCCAACCGGAACTCGTATAACGAAAACCCAAAAACCCGTGAAATGGGGGCAGACCGGGAATTGTATGCCATCAATAAAAACGGGGAAGAATTCCCGGTAGAAATCAGTCTGAGCCCGGTGATCGACAGTGAAAACAAGCACGTGATTGCTATCGTACGCGATATCAGCAAGCGCCTTCAGGCCGAAAAAGAATTGAACGAGATCAAGCTCAAGCTTCAGGAAAAAGAACTGGCCGAAAAAGTATCAGTCGCCAAATCGGAGTTTATTTCCAAAATGAGCCATGAGATTCGCACGCCGCTGAACGGGATTTACGGTTTTACCAACATTCTCCTGAAAGAGAACATTGCCCCGGAACATAAAAAATACATCGAAAACATCAAGTTTTCCAGCGAA
Source organism: uncultured Flavobacteriales bacterium (assembly GCA_966250255.1). Classification (GTDB taxonomy): domain Bacteria; phylum Bacteroidota; class Bacteroidia; order Flavobacteriales_D; family Crocinitomicaceae; genus M2408. The sequence goes on from CBINGV010000440.1 coordinate 1,181, forward strand.
TTGCTGAATGTCCTGATCAACGATATCCTGGATAATACCAACCTTGAAACGGGGAACATTACGCTGGAAAACAACGAGATCGATATCCGTAAGCTGACGGAAAATGTGCTGGAAAGCTTCCGTACCCGCCTGGCGGATAAAAGCATCACAACAGAGATTCACTACTCCGAATCGATTTCCAACAACGAAATTGTGGCCGTAGGCGATTTCCTGCGCATCAGCCAGATCATCATGAACCTGCTTTCCAATGCGATCAAATTCAGTTATGAAGGCGGGAAAATTGAAATTGATACCACGCTGACCGAGCTTTCGGGGTCTACGCTTGAGTTTTCCTACGCCATTACCGATTACGGAATCGGGATCCCGGAAGAAAAGATCCGCGATATTTTCCAGCCTTTTGTCCAGGTAAGCAGCGAGATTTCCAAGAAGTACGGAGGTAACGGACTCGGTCTGAGCATCGTGAAACACCTGATCGATAAAATGGATGGCAAGGTGAGCGCCGTTTCCGGTGAAAAAACAGTCTTCTCCTTCCGTATCCCGCTGCAAAAATCCACTCACAAGGACCAGCGTCAGGACCTTGAAGTAACCGAGCACGAGCTCAGCAAAGAGCTCAAAATCCTCGTGGTGGAAGACAACCTCATGAACCAGTTCCTGATCCGGACCATCCTCGAGAAAAAGGAAATCAAGCACGACATTGTTGAAAACGGGAAACAAGCCCTGCTGAGGCTCGAAAACAACAAATACGATATTATCCTCATGGACCTCATGATGCCGGAAATGGATGGGATTACCTGCGCCCGTATTCTCCGAAAAGAGCGTCAGCTGGAGGTGAAAATAATTGCCCTGACCGCCGATGTAAAAGCTTCCGTGAACCCGGAAATTGATGAGCTTTTTGACGGCTACATCAAAAAACCCTTTGAAGAAGCCGAACTGATGCGTTATATTTATGACTTAACCCTAAACCCGGAACAAAGCAGAATAAATGATCGACTCGGAAATTAAAACAGATCGGATTTTACTCGCCTTCGGAGTTTTGATTTACCCGTTTTGGGGTTATATCTACTTTGTGTTGAACCCCAATTTTTACGACCCCTTCTGGCACCGTTTTGTCATTTCGGTCTATATCCTGGCGATCTTCTGCTGTACTTTTTTCTTTGCTGACAGGCGCCGCTT
>CBINGV010000441.1:0-2331 GCA_966250255.1 uncultured Flavobacteriales bacterium
CGTTCAAGTCTTCCAACAGTTGTTCGTGTGGTCCGCCCGGATTCCACCGCTCCAGATAGGCGGTCACCAATGGATAAGCCCGGTAGGCGAAGCCATATTCCGGGTTCGCGAATGCTCGCGCCGTGATAGCCGGGAGCTCATCGGGTTTCATCGAACGCAATTCGTGGTCTGGAATGACGTGCGTCGGTTCCGCCGCGCCGGCTTGGCCAGTGGTTGATCATTGCAAAAAGCGTATCTTTTTTGTACAGGAATTTAGCCCAGACAATGTCGCGCGAGCTGGGTTTGTCCTTGCCCGGAAGCGTAAAGCGGATGTTCCCGGAAGCAATACGTTTGAGCATACTGCTGTCGTAGATCATCGCCACATCAATTCCGCGCTCGTCCGGTGATTCGTAATGCACTACACCGTGAGTTTTGGCATATTTGGAGTGTTTTACCACATCGCGCACCACGTTTTCGTTTTCGATTTCGCACATCCCGAGAATGAGCAATTTGCCCATTTCGTCCATGACCTGGTTGATGTGCTGCAGCTTTTCCTGGTAACGTGTCCCGTTCCAGCTCATTTTTCCGTCCGGCAGGAATTCTTCGTCGTTTTTACGCGGATCGTTGATCGTGTCAAAGAGGTTTTCCACATTGTAAAAACCCACGCGGTAATTCTGTGCGGAAAGGCCGGTCGTAAAGGCCAGCAGGGCAATCGTCAAAACTTGTTTCATCATAGGAGCAAATTTACATAATTTAATAGGATAATGTGCTAATACTTTTAATGTGCTAATGGTTTTTTAACAGGAAGTTAATACCAGAGCTACTTTTTACCCCCGGCAGTCGGACGGCTTGTATTTCAGTCAAATGCCGTAGTTTAAATCCGGCTAAAAAGCATACATTTGAAACTGATATAAGCATTTGATTATGAAAAAAAAAAGCCTGATTCTCTTGGTTTTTGCTGCTTTTAGAGGGCATGCGCAGGTTTTTGACTGGACGGTGCAGCTGGGCGAGGGCGGAAGTGATGCTTCCCATGCGATAACGACTGACAATGAAGGGAATGTTTTCGTGAGCGGTTATTTTGAAAGCGCAAAAATGAAGCTGGGAAGCGTTTCGCTGGTTAACAAAAAAGCGGAAACAATGGATATTTTCGTCGCGAAATACGATCCGGCAGGCAAACTGTTGTGGGCCAGATCTGCCGGTGGCGAAAGTGACGACCGCGCAGAAGCCATCTGTACGGACGCCAAGGGGAACTGCTACATTACCGGTCACTTTAAGAGTAAGGAAGTCACGTTTGATTCCCAGAAGATCAGTTCGAATACGGATAATCGGGCCTCGGATGAATTTTACATTGCCAAATACAGTGCATCAGGCACTTTGTTGTGGGTAAAAAGTGTTAAATCAACATTTTCGGAAACGAACAGCGGAAAAACCCTGTGCGTAGACCCGGCCGGGAATGTGATTGTAAGCGGTGGATTTCAGAGTGAACGAATCACTTTCGGGTCGTTTACCCTGACAAACACGATGAAGGGAAAGGGGGATGTTTACCTGGTTAAATATAATCCCAACGGTGATGTCATCTGGGCAAAATCTGCGGGTGGCAGGGGGTACGACCTGGGGACTTCATTGGCTTCATCCGCTGACGGGAGCATTTACCTGGGAGGTTTTTTCAATGAATCGATTGTTTTCGGGAAGGATACCCTGCATACAACGGGCGACGCGGATGCTTACCTGGCAAAATTTGACAGCAAGGGAAATCCACTGTGGGCGAGGGAATACGGTGGGACAAAATTTGAAGGGATTATGGGCCTGGCGATCGATAAACAGCAAAATATCCTGATTGCGGGCAACAGCTCCAGTACGGATATGCGCCTGGGACTCAGGAATATTGCCCAAAAAGGAAGAACGAGTGTTTTTGTCTGTAAAATCACCCCGGAGGGAGAAATCAGCTGGAGCAAAAACTCCGTACAAAGCGACGGTTATGTTCAGGCAAACAGCCTGGCGGTTGATGCTGCAGGGAACTGTATTGTATACGGCGATTACAAAGGCCAGGAAATGGGATTCGGTAAACTGACCCTCCCGGTGGCTTCACCGAACACGCATTTTTACCTCGTAAAATTTGACGGTAAAACCGGCGATGAGCTAAAGAATGCGCACCTCAACCTGGGCTTTGATTACAACAGCATCGGCTGGATGTGCATTGACCGCCAGGACAATATTTCGATTACCGGCTCATTTATGGAAAAAGAATTGAAAATCGATAAGCGGACCCTGCAAAACCATGGGAGCTTTGACATGTTTGTTTCACGATTGAAATTGTAATGTCTTAATGTGGTCATATGCTAATGATTTAAT
>CBINGV010000442.1:0-2320 GCA_966250255.1 uncultured Flavobacteriales bacterium
ATTTACCGCGAGCGGGAATTGTCCGCCGGTTACCGTAATGCTGAAATCGATGTAATTGCCGTACTGGTAATCGCCGCAACCGCCAGAGCCATTGGCGCCGGGAGTATAGCCGTCCGAGCCCCAGGAAGAAATCACGCGCATGGTATAAACACCGTTGATAGTCGTTTGTGGGATGTTGATGTCGAAATCAAAGGCATAGACTTCCGTGTTGCCGTTGCCTTCGTGATAAAGGTTTTCGCTGTCATCCAGCTGGTTGTCTTTGTCGAAGTCCACCCAAACGGAAAAACCGCACCAGTTGCCGGCGCTGGCCGAAAAAGGGATGTCATTGCCCGCAACGATCGTCGTGTTCAGGTTCGTGTAGTCGGAAACACTACAATCCATTTCGTCGAAGGTCCAGTTGATGGAACCGACCTGGACGGATTTGGTGTTCCAGGAAAAACAGCCGTTCACAAACGTTGGCGTGCATAATTGGCTGAAAGAAAATCCTGCCAGGGACAGGAATGCTGATAAGTAGATCCATTTTTTCATAGCGTCGATTTTGGATCAAATGTATTCAAATTTTTGATAAAACAAAATCGATTTAGTGTAAAATTTAACTTTGATTTTAAATTTTAACAATTCCTGCTTTTAGGAATTCAAGCCAGTTGATTTTGAATGGCTTGTCTTTGCTGACTGAATTTGATAGCGGGATTACAACAAGGTATATTCGCGTTTGGAGGTCTTTTTCATCTTTTTGCCCTCGGCGCTGACCAAAACGGTATTCGTATGAATGATTTTACTCATCCAGCCGGAATCCAGCCGGATCCAGAGCAGGGTGGAGGTGGGGTTTGAAACCAGGAAATCTTTGGGCATACTTTCTTCGCTGACTGCTCCGAAAAAAGCTTTGGCCAGCTCTTTGGTGTAGGCCTCGATTTGTCCGGGCTTGGCTTGCTCTTTGACCTCGATCCGGGCTTCCCGCGTAGCTTTATTGATTTCTTTCAGTGTGATTTCGGCTGTGCCTTCCACTTCGATGTCGTTGAGCGTGTAATATTCAATGTCCAGTTTTTCGGTTTCGTTGAGCTTCAGCTCCAGCCCGTACATATCGTGGATGCTCAGGATATCGTCCAGGAAAAGCGTTTCCACATTCTCCTCATCGCGGAAGCTTTCTTCCATGCCGCCAAAAACCAGGTCCATTTGTTCGGCCAGCTCGGGCTTGTCCAGTTTTGCCAGCAGCGTTTTTTTCGTTTTCGCCAATACATCAATCAATTGCCCGGAAAGCTCTTTTTTGTTCAGGACTTCGGTAAAAACGCCGTTTTCATCTGTTGTGTAAATGATTTTCAGGTTTTCAATACAAGTCGTGACGGCTTTTTCGACATCGCTGAGCGAGGCAGGACATTGAAAATTGAGGTAGGTCATTTCCAGTTTATAGGAAGTTGCCGTGCTGTCGAGTACCCGGATCAGCAGGTCGTATTCGGTTTCCGATTTTTCCACCGGGTCGGTATTCCGCTGGCTGCTCTGACTTTGACGCACGTGGTATTTTTTCTGCTCATTTTTCGAGAAATAAGCCAGGGTGGTAATCTTGGTCGAATATTTCAGGTTGGGCAATTCCTGCGAAAAAGCATGAAGGGCAAGAAATGCGAAGGAGAGTAAAAACGAAATGTTCATGGATAGTGGCTTTAAAAAACGGCTACCCGAATGGATAGCCGCTTTCTGTCAAATTGTTGTTTAAATATCAGAGGTGGATCACTTCACCGTAAGCTGCTGCTGCTGCTTCCATCACGGCTTCCGACATGGTCGGGTGCGGGTGAACGGTTTTGATCAGCGCTTCGCCGGTTACTTCCAGTTTGCGGACAGCTACAATTTCTGCGATCATCTCGGTTACGTTGGCACCGATCATGTGGGCACCGAGCAACTCACCGTATTTGGCATCGAAAATCAGTTTCACGAAACCGTCTTTCGCTCCGGCGGCGCTGGCCTTACCGGAAGCAGAGAACGGGAATTTACCGACCTTGATGTCGAGGCCTTTTTCTTTGGCTGCTTTTTCGGTCAAACCAACGGAAGCAACTTCCGGGGAGCAGTAAGTACAGCCCGGGATATTGCCGTAATCAAGCGGCTCCGGGTGGTGTCCGGCGATCTGCTCCACGCAGATGATTCCTTCGGCGGAAGCAACGTGTGCGAGGGCAGGGCCCGGTACGATATCCCCGATGGCGTAGTAGCCCGGGATATTCGTCTGGTAATATTCATTGACGAGTACACGTCCTTTATCGGTAGAGATACCTACTTCTTCCAAACCGAGGTTTTAGAGGTTGGTTTCGATGCATACTGCGGAAAGCACGATCTA
>CBINGV010000443.1:0-2300 GCA_966250255.1 uncultured Flavobacteriales bacterium
TCAAATCCTGCTGGATGGTCTGGTTGCGCGCGTCCTGCTCCGAATAGGTATTGAGCCAGAAATCAAGCTTTTTGCCCGTGTAGGCCACATTTGCCTGCATCAGCGAGCGGGCGTAGTTCAGGTCCGAATACTGGAATTCCACCCCGATGCGGCTGTCCTTGGTGATGAAATTCTTTGCGGTGAAAATCACTTCCGCTGTGTTGTAATCGATGGTATAATCGTATTCCTGGCCGCGGTCGAGCAGGCGCCCGTCGATGTAGACGCGTTCCGTTCCCGAAAGAATCACGATAAAAGGCTCGTTCTCATTTCCCCGCAGGCGGTAAGGCCCCTGGTTCCCTTCCACACCCTGGATGATCTGCCGGGCGAATTTTCCTTTTGAAAGCGCGCCGCTCGCCTGGATTTTCCATTTCGTGTCCTTTTTGTTCGACCAGCTGTATTCGCCGAAAAGTCCCTGAGCCCGTTTTTTGTAATTGAGAAAGTAGCCGCGCGGCTTGTAGAGCCAGAAATCACCGGCAATCAGTTTGAAATTGTCGTTAAACACCTGGATAAAGACCTGGTCGAATTCCTGCAGCTTGTTCGTATTGCCCTGCGGCTGGATCGGTAGGTTGTCGTCCGTCACCGAAGCAAGGATTTTGAGATTGGGCGCAATTTCGCCGCTCAGTTCCAGGTTCAGCGTCGAATTGATGGATAAATCCTGGTTGTTACCAAAGGAAATCCCGCGCGAAATGCTCCCGTTCTTGCTGATGCCCGAGGTGCCGAAAATGTCCTGGTAAGTATCTGTCCCCTGGATTTTGAACTTGTCGCGGTCGCCTTTGCTTTGGGTATAAATCAGGTTGGTGTCGCGTTTCTGGTAAATGTAATTGAGGTTCAGCGGCAGCACCCGGAAATACACCGCTACACTATCTTCACAGCTCCCGAAAACCTCCAGCTCGTTGGTCGACAGGCTGAATTTATACTGCATGGCATCCAGCGGCATGTTGCCGCAAAGCACCGCGATCGACTCCGGGTAAACGCTCAGGCTGTCCAGCCGCATTTTTGAGCCGGCCGCCATTTTTTTATAGCGCAAGCCCGAGTCCTGTGCAAAACCTTGCACGGCCAGTAGCAAAATGAGTATGGTAAACAGCTGCTTCACCCCGACTTAGAGTACACTAAAATACAAGCTAATTCTGTATAAACTGTTTTTTCGGGAAAATATTTCAATTGAAGTTGTAGTGAAATCGACTTTCCCCCTTTGGAGGGGGATAAAGGGGGAGGATAATTTGTATACAACGAATAATAATTATGGTTTCAACGAATTAGGTTATGTTCATCAAGGCTAAAATTGGAAGTCTTCCTCCGAAGGGGGAGGCAAAAAAGCCGGCCTGCAGAGATGCAAAACCGGCTTTCCTATTGAATCGAACGAAAATATTACTTGTTCATGACGAGGTTCAGCTCAAATTGAATCACGCTGTCCACGTGGGCATCTTCCGGGTCGCCCGGCGCTGCCTTGAAGCCTTCGAGGCCCAGGCTGGCAAAGTCCACAGAGAATTTACCTTTCGCAGTTAAGCCCTTGTCGTCTTTTTTAATTTTCAAGGGCATTGTTGCTTGTACCTCTTTGCCCATCAGGCTGATTGTTGCTTTGATTTCCTTGTCCGTTACTTCCGTGATTTTCACTTCCGCATGGCTGTTTTGGCTTGAATTGAAGAAGTAAGGGCCCTTCAGGTGCGAATCCAGGGTGTCGCTCATTGGTGCGCCCAGGTCGGTGTCCTTGATCGACTTGAGGTCCACTTTGAAGTTGCCGGCGCTGAATTCCTCGCCTTTGAAGCTCATGCTTCCTTCCGTGATGTCGACCGTTCCGGTGTGGGTGTGGCCGTCGGAAACATATTTGCCCGTCCAGTTTAAGGTTGACGCTTCAGCATCCAGTTTGTAGGTGATTTCTTCTGTGGACTCTGCTCCTCCACAAGATGCAAGCAGGATTGTTCCGGCTGCCAGCATCGCGAAATAGATCTTTTTCATTTGATACTTGTAAATTAAAATTTAGGCAAAGATACACTATTTTAATTACCATGGTATATAATTGCGTGGAAAATTTTTACAAATTTCACACATTTATTTATAAGTCATTGATTGTTTGTTCTTTAGGTATTCGAAAATAGCGCATACCGGTAGGAGTAAATCGAAGTTGTAAAAGAGGTCTTCTACGGGTATGGTCACTATCCGCCAGCCCATAATGTGCGATTCATTGTACCAGACCACCGGTTTTTCTGTTACGGCTCCGGTCAGGATTCCGTTCACCAGTAGAACAGGCAGCAACACACCCA
>CBINGV010000444.1:0-2295 GCA_966250255.1 uncultured Flavobacteriales bacterium
GCCTGCAACTGGAGGATATCTCCCGGTTCGATCGACGGCTTTTCGCTTTCAGCCGGGTTTTCGAGCTTGCGCCCGGCGAGGAGAACGTGCTCCAGGGCATCGGGATTAACATAGTCGCAGCGGACGCGGATGAGAAAACGGTCGAGCAGGGCATTGAGCGCTTCGTCTTCGGGCAGGAGGTTACTCGCCCCGACAAACATCAGCGCCGGGATTTTGCGTGTTTCCTTCCCGCGGCGGAAGATCCGCTCATTCAGGGCCATCAGCAAGCTGTTGAGAATGGCGCTGTTCGCGTTGAAAATTTCGTCCAGGAAAACCATCGAGGCTTCCGGTAGCATACCTTCTGTGTTGGTGGCCAGTTCGCCTTCCTTAAGCTTACGGATATCAAAGGGTCCGAAAATTTCGTTCGGCTCGGTAAAGCGCGTCAGCAGGTATTCGAAATTTTTCCCGTTTTCAATGCAATCCGATAAGGCCCGGATGATGGCACTTTTTGCAGTCCCCGGAGGTCCGAGGAGAAAGGCATTTTCGCGGGCAATCAAACTGATGGCCAGCAAGTCGATGATCTCATCTTTGCCTACGAAAGTAGCTTTCAGGTGGGTTATAACCCCGTTCAGTTTTTCAATGTGATTCATGTGAAGCAATTAAGGTAAATTCATTCCAATAGCTCTGCTCGTGTATCCCCATAAAAGATTTGATCAGGGGATAAAGCTCGCTTTTGGCGGCCAGCTGCAGTTTCTTGCAGCGGTCGGAAAGGCAGTTTTTGAGGTCCAGACCTTCATTTTCGAGGTCATAGCGGATGCCGGAGTAATGCCATTTTTCGAGCCGGTTTTCAAGCACCGGACGCAGGGGGTCGAGGCTGTCGATGGCATGGAGCTGATCCAGGATATCCGGCAGGAAACGCAGGCAGAGATCGGCTGATAAAATCGAAGCGCTGCTGCATTCGGGCCCATCTTCCTTCAGGAAAGCATCCGTCAGGGGGTCGAGCGCCTGGCGAAAAAGGATCACCTGGCTTGCTGTATAAACATAGCGCGCCCCCCAGGAAGCTGCTTCCGGGTCGAAGGCGGGCGGTGTGTGCGGGTAGGAGAAGCATTCCGCCTGGTATTCCGCGGCCAGGAATTCCACCGTTTTTTCCAGGTCTGGCGGCTGTATTTCCAGGATATTGGCGTACAGGATGATTTGCTCCTCCTGCCGCAATGTCCGGATCATGTCATACATCGGGTAAGCGCTGTCCATAGAGGTGTTTCTGACTATTGCAGCGTAAAATTAATCGGGATTTGCAGCCAGTTGTCAATGGGTACACCTTCCAGTTTGGCAGGGATCCAGGAGGGCATGGCGCTGAGCATGCGGATCACTTCTTTGTTGAAGACCTTGTGATCGCTGCGAATAATGGTAATTTTGCCCACCTCGCCTTTGGCATTCACCCGGAATTTGACATACACTTTGCCTTCAATACCTTTGATTACAGCTTTCATCGGGTAGCGGAGGTTACGCACAATGTAATCGTTCATTACCTCATTGCCGCCAACAAAAGCAGCATCCTCAAAGTGCGGGTAATAAGCCGTATCTTGCCCGGAGCGTCCAAAGCACCTCCCGTTCATAAACTGGTCATAGCTATAATTGTCCTTGCGGCGGATTTTTCCATCGGGATAAAAATAGCAGACATCGCCTTCAAAGCGCCCTCCCCGGAATTGTTCCGTACGCTCCAGGCGGCCCTGCTCGTCGTAATATTTCCATTCATCCTGCTTTTTGTCAATGTGGTAAAGGCCTTCTTTACTCACTTTCCCCGATTTGTAGTAAAAGGTAAAATAACCCTCGTGCAGTTTCGGGGTCAGGGAAGTGTAGGTGCCCGTCATTTGCAGGACGCCATTGATGTAATAATCGTTCACCTGGAATAGGCTGTCGCATTTGACTGCAATCCGGTAATAAGTTGCTTTTTTCTTTGGGCAGATTACCCAGGATTCATCAAAATAGGTGGTGTCTTGTGCATAAAAGCAGTTTGATCCGATGAATAATGTGAGAAAAATAAGTGTTGTTTTCATGGTCTAAAATCCCAATTTTTTGTAGCCCTTAAATACCTGGGTGGTTTCAAAATAATATGTTTTCTTTTCGCCATCAACTTCCACGATCATCTTGTCGCAAAGTCCCTTTTCCCGGTCGATGCTCTGTTCCAGCAGTTCGGCGCCGATCATTTGCAAAATGAAATATTCCTCGCTGATCTGGATCACCGGCCAGGAGCTTTTGCAGCTCATGCCGTCGCCCTGGTCAATGATGGAATGCAGCAAACCGAATTGGATGCTT
>CBINGV010000445.1:0-2290 GCA_966250255.1 uncultured Flavobacteriales bacterium
TAACATCGAGTTTCTGCTCACTAAACAGCTCGTATATCACATTGATATCTGGCGCTGGGCTTTTTACCTGCATGTTTTGTCGAGTGTTTTTGTGATCGTGAGCGGCCTGCTGCAATTCAATCGCTGGTCGGTTAAGCGCCATCCGAAAATCCATCGCTTTTGCGGTTATGTGTACATTGCCCTGTTGCTGCTGATTTCGGGGCCGGGCGCTTTGGTGATGTCACTCTATGCCAACGGCGGTTTCTGGCCGCAGTTGAGCTTTACCTTGCTTTCCATATTGTGGATCGGCTTCACGCTCTATGCGCTCGTGCTCGTTTACAAAAAACGCTACATCGAACATGGGAAATGGCTGCTGCGAAGTTATGCGTTGACCTTATCTGCGGTGACGCTGCGCTTTTACCTGATGATTTTTGATTATTTGGATGTGCCCCTTGGCCCGATCGAATCGTACACCATCGTTGCCTATGCGAGCTGGATCCCGAACCTGGTGATGGCAGAAATCCTGATCAGGAGAAAATTTGTAGAGAAACTTTTTAGGGAATGATGAATTACGAGTGATAAATGATGAATTCATCACGCCTCATTTATCGTTCATCATCTCACTTTGAGCTAAGCGCCGGTGGGGCGGACCTCACGATTTTCCCTTTCGGGTCGATGCTGAAGCTTTCTTCCCCGATTTTGGTTTTTTTCACAATCTTATTGTCGTAGTAACCTTCCTCTTCCGGGTCTTTTTCAAAGCTTGTTTCGTAGGAAGTTACGGTAATACTCAAGTCATTTTTGATCAGGGCGGATTTGAGCGGTTTCGATAAATCGGAGCGTCCTGCAATTTCTTTTTTGTCGATCAGTTTTCCTTCCGGTGTGAAAGTTGCCAGGCGGAAAGTCAAAGGCGCTTCATCCCCAAAAAACTCTTCTTTCATAACATAGACGAGCGCAACATACTCGGAAGTTTCTTTGAGGTCAGCCAGGTAATAAAAACCTTTGCTCACCTCGCGCGAAAATTTCTCGTCGCGCATTTCGGCTACATATTTCTCAAAGTCGTAGGAAATGCGGGTTTCATCATTCAGCAGCAGCATATCGAGGTTTTCATCCAGCCTGATCGGGAAAGGCGTTTTGCTGAATTGGCGGCGGAATTGTAGCCAGAAGAGATTATCCGCATTGGACAAGCCTTTCAGGCCCTGCTTGAGGTGGTAATTAAAAAGGTAATCATTTTCCCGGAGGTTTTTGAGGTCTTCGTCTTTGTTGATATTGTCGATATTGCTGTAACCGGCCTGGATGGCATATTCGAGGTATTGACCGGCCAAATCGGTATCTTCCTGCAGGGAATGGGCGCAGGCAATATTGTACAGCACTTTTGAAAAAGGCTCATAGCCCAGGCGTTCGGCCATTTCGTAGGCAAAAATCGCTTTTTCGTATTCTTTCTGGTCCATGGCCACATTGCCTAATTCATAGTAAGCCATGTTGGTGGGCACATCGAGGATGGAAGTCGTGAAATAATATTCCGCCGAATCGAGGTTTTTCTTATTCCGGAAGGCATCCAGCCCCTTCAGGAAATCCTGGCTGTAGTCGTTTGCTTTCGAATCCTTCTGGTCCATGTAGGCTTTGACCTTGACATAGGTAAACATGTCCTTTTCGCCCAATTTATCGACCTTGATGGCAGTATATTTGCTATTGTTCGGATTGGGGGCAGTTCCGCAGGAACACAGCACGGAAAGCAAAACAGTGGCGGCAAAAAATGTTTTCATAAACCTCGATTTCTATCAAAGTTAGGAAAAAAATGATTCGTATCGCAGGGTGGATAAAAAAATTCGTGAATTAGTAAAACGAATTCATTCGCTTTAGCCTAAGAAATCTACGAATGTCGCCAAGCGACAAGAATTTATGGATAAGATTAATGCTTGATCTGGCGCAAACGCTCGTATAAAATCATGCCGGTTGCGATTCCCACATTGAGCGAGCTGATTTCACCTTCCATCGGGATTTTGGCCTTGATGTCGGCCAGTTTGAGTAAATCAGGGCTGACGCCGTCTTCTTCCGATCCCATGATGATGGCAATATTCCCGCGCAGGTTGGTTTCAAATAAGGGAACGGAGCTTTTTTCGGTGCAGGCTACAATGCGGAAATCGGATTGTTGGGCGTAAAACAAGCTGTCTTTGAAGCTGTCGGCCTTGCAGACCTTGATCCGGTTTAAGGCCCCGGATGAAGTTTTGATGGCATCGGAAGTGACCTGCACGGAGGATTTGGAAGGGATCACAATAGCGTCAACTCCCATACATTCGGCCGTGCGGGCAAT
>CBINGV010000446.1:0-2273 GCA_966250255.1 uncultured Flavobacteriales bacterium
TTGGAGGCGGGAGCGGTCGGGCGCTACATCCACCATCAGGCTGAATTCGATGGCATTGTACACGTAGAGGAAAAAGTTACCGTAATTGTTATGGGCCGGCAGATCCTTCGGGCGCTTGTAGCTGAATATCAAACGGAGCACTTCCCAAAAAGAAGCGTATTTCATGATCCGGATCTGTTCCTTGTCGTAGCGCTTGTAAAAATAATCGGCGATTTCCACGTTCGGATCGTAATCCAGCGTTCGCTTTTTATGCACGCTCCAGTTGATGCCCAGGTGTTTCGGGTATTTTTTCTTTTTCAGGAAAATCCCGAGGAACATTTTGGCAAAAGCCAGCAGCATCATCACCAGGCTGTTGATCCTGAACTTCGATTTGGATTCCGATTTATGGTGTGTGGTAAACATCACCTGCCTGTTGAGCACAACACCGCGGTAAAGCCGCGCAAAATCATACTGCTTCAATAACATCGTTTTTCTTTTTAAAATTTAAATACGGGTACCATACCACGAACATAATGAAGATCAGGTAAGGGTACAAAAAGATATGCATCGGGAATTTGATGGAATGGAGCATAAAATAAAAACCGATGGCCGCAAACACATAATTGCGCCGGAAAAGATTGAGCATCGAAACCAGGAAAAACTGCACGTACAGCAAAATAATCAGGAAAAAGCTCACCAGGCCCACATCATCCGCCTTGACCTTGGCAAACTCCGTCGGGATATTGAAAACACCCCAGCCGAAGAAGGATTTCGGAGTCAGAATATAATCAATAAAGCTGGCCGTTTCATCCCCCGATCGCGTATTCATCTTGAAGAGCACAAATTCTTTGAACAGGTTGATGTAATCCAGGAATTTGTTGCTGATCAGGAAGAGGCAAAACACCGTGATCACGAGGATCATGACCGTTTTGATCAGGTTTTTCAGGTTCAGGGTAAAGACGTACAGAATCGCCGCTACACCGAGAAGCGAAATGATATTCGTTACCGAAAAGCTCAGGACAAAAAACAAAATGAAAGGCAGATAGTATATCAACAGGTTTTTCACCGTGCGCGCCTTGTATTTAAAGGTGAGGTAAAAAGCCGGGGTCATGAAAAAAGTGGCAATATGCGGTTCGTAGCTCAGGCCGCAAAAAGTACCGAACTGCGAAAAGATCCCAAACGGCTTGATGTAATCCTTCATAATTACGCTAATCCCGAAGGGCACGCTGTATACGCCATTTGCGCCCGGCATTTCCAGCTTAACGTGGAAGTTATTGCTGAAAAAATTAGGCAGGCCCCAGGAAGCCGTGTTGATGATCCCGAGATGCAGGGCAATGAAGATGATCGCCGCCGTGCAGACGACAAAATAATTGAACTTCCAGAACAGGCTCAGTGATTTGCCGTAAAACTCCTCGTCCAGCGCCAGGTTGACCAGGTAATAGACAAAAAAGATAAAGACATTGTAGAAATTGATCAGCGTGGCAAAAAGACTTCGTCCCGGGTTCATCAAATGCCGCAGCGGCTCAAACAAATAGGCCAGCAACACCGGCGCCGCAAAAAACAAAACGATGATCAGGACATGCTTGTCAAAATAAACCGAGCTGGTCTTTTTTTTTGAAAAAAGCACAAACAAAAAGGCCGTTTCGAACAAGGCCGCAATAACATACTCCTTATTCGTGAGGCGAATGGGTAAAATAAAATCCGGCAGCGCAGTCAGGGTAGTTGAAATCGCCAGCAGGAAAATAAAATATTTGACCCATGGCCTCATGCGTGCAGCTTCGTTGACTCCAGGTTTTCGTACAGGTTACTTTCCAAAATATATTCTGCCAGCTTGATATCAAGCACCGTGCGCATTTCCATCGCGCTGATCTGGTCAACGATCACGTGGCTGATCTTACCGGCCGGCAATACTTTATGCTTTTGCAGGTTTTTGTAAGTCGAGTAAGACAAGCCCCCGAGCGAGAGGTAAATACTTTCACGCTCATACTTCGTCAGGGATTTATCATCCAGCGGAACCATCGTTTGCCCATTGTGCTTGTAAAGCGAATACAACGATTCGCGCGTAGAGATCACCGAATCCGACTGGAAAATCACCGAAGAGCGGATGATGTTATCGATCATTTCCGGCTTGGTGAACGGGAATTCCAGCGACAGAAGCACGAAAGACTCAATTCCGAGGTTTTTCACCGGATCCGAATTGAAGATCAGGCTGATCGTATCGTATAACGTTGAGTTGTAGCGGGAAAATTCTTCCGGGCGTTTGATAAACACGAGCTTGGCGTCCGTGAATTTCG
>CBINGV010000447.1:0-2250 GCA_966250255.1 uncultured Flavobacteriales bacterium
TAGTGGTCTCCAAAACCATTGGTCGTGAGTTCGAATCTTACCGCCCGCGCAAAACAAACAAGAACGTGTCGAAAATTAAAAATTACTTCAGCGAAACAATCACCGAAATGGTGCACAATGTTTCCTGGCCGACTTGGAAAGAATTACAGAGCAACACGATTATTGTCGTGGTTGCTACTGTTATTTTTACCGCATTGATTTTTGTAATGGATTTTCTTTTCGGAATTTCAGCAGCAGACGATAAGTCTTTTTGGAAAGGCGCTTTAGGTTTCATTTACCACATGTTTAAATAAGGAAAATGGCAGAGATTAAGAAGAGATGGTATGTTGTTCGCGCTGTGAGCGGGAAAGAGAAAAAAGTGAAGGAATACCTGGAGCTTGAAATCTCCCGTCACAAACTGGACGACTTTGTGTCGCAGGTATTGATCCCAACCGAAAAAGTTTTCCAGATCCGCAACGGTAAAAAGATCAGCAAAGAGAAGTCTTACCTTCCGGGCTACGTGCTCATCGAAGCAGCCCTCGTAGGAGAGGTTCCCCACGTGATCAAAGGCATTCCGAACGTAATCGGTTTCCTGGGCTCCGAAAAAGGAGGCGACCCGGTTCCGATGCGTCTGGCCGAAGTGAACCGGATTTTAGGTAAGGTGGATGAACTGCTCGAAACCGAAGAAGAAATGAAAATTCCTTTTGTTGTAGGTGAACCGGTGAAAGTAATCGACGGTCCTTTCAACAACTTTAGCGGTGTGATCGACGAGATCAACGAAGACAAAAAGAAACTGAAAGTGATGGTGAAGATCTTCGGAAGGAAAAACCTTTTGGAGCTCAGCTATATGCAGGTTGAAAAGGAAATTTAAGTTTGTATTAACCCGCAGGAGTGAGTTTACTGATTAAAGCTTCCCTTTAATACTCATGTTTGACTGCATAAATTGTAAATAAATGGCTAAAGAAGTAGCAGCATTGATCAAATTACAGATCAAAGGTGGAGCCGCTAACCCAGCCCCTCCGGTTGGTCCCGCACTTGGTGCAAAAGGGGTCAACATCATGGAGTTCTGCAAGCAGTATAATGCTCGTACGCAGGATAAGCCGGGGAAAGTGTTGCCATGCGTAATCACTGTTTACAGTGACAAATCATTTGATTTTGTTATCAAAACGCCTCCGGCAGCAATCCAGATCATGGAGTCCGCCAAGATTAAGAAGGGTTCTTCTACCCCGAACAAATCCAAAGTGGGAACTATGACATGGGACCAGGTCCGTGTGATCGCCGAAGACAAAATGCCGGACATGAACTGTTTTACAGTTGATTCCGCAATGTCAATGGTAGCCGGTACGGCAAGAAGTATGGGTGTAACTGTCAAAGGTGGTGATGCACCGAAGACCAAATAACTGTTGAGACATGGGAAGAGTATCTAAAAAGAGAAAAGAAGTTTTGGCCAAATACGATTTGACTAAAACTTACACCCTGGTCGAAGCATGTGACCTGGTTAAGAACATCACAACCACGAAGTTCGACGCTTCTGTTGATATCAGTGTAAGATTGGGTGTAGACCCGCGTAAAGCAAACCAGATGGTTCGCGGTACGGTTGCCCTCCCTCACGGAACCGGTAAAGATATGAAAGTATTGGTACTTTGTACCCCGGACAAAGAAGCTGAGGCGAAAGCAGCAGGTGCAGACCACGTTGGTTTGGACGATTACATTGAAAAAATCAAAGGAGGATGGACCGATATTGATGTGATTATCACGATGCCGTCCGTTATGGGTAAAGTTGGTGCGTTAGGACGTGTATTAGGCCCGCGTGGTTTAATGCCTAACCCAAAAACAGGAACCGTAACGATGGAAGTTGGTAAAGCTGTTGAAGAAGTAAAAGCTGGTAAAATTGACTTTAAAGTGGACAAGTACGGAAACATCCATACGGCCATCGGTAAAGCAAGTTTTGACGGTATCAAATTGAAGGAAAATGCATTTGAATTAGTAAATGCGTTGAACAAATTGAAGCCGGCTGCAGCTAAAGGAACTTACATCAAGAGCATTTTCATCAGTTCTACTATGAGTCCAAGTATCCAAATTGATGCTAAATCTGTGGTAGCTTAAAAAACTTAGTATTATGACAAAAGAACAAAAAGCTAAATACATAGATGAACTGGCAGCAGAATTATCGCAGGCAGGTGTTTTTTACCTGGCAGATACCTCTGAATTAACCGTAGAAACCATCAACGAATTGCGCAGAAAGTGTTTCAACTCCAAGATCAAACTCCG
>CBINGV010000448.1:0-2216 GCA_966250255.1 uncultured Flavobacteriales bacterium
ATTATTTTACCATCCAGCAGGTCTTTGACCACCCGGGCGACACGATGTGCGTGCTCCGCGAGCAAAACCTGATTTACGGGATGACTTACGAAAACAAGAAGTCCAGTTTTCGTACCGAAGCCGTTTTTAAGGAATACAATTACGCGGTCAGTTTCCCGCCGAAATTCTTCTCCAACGAAGTCGCTGTGACCGGTCAGGAAGCCTACGAGCGCGATACGACCTACTGGAAAGAAAACCGGGTGATTACCCTGACGGATGAAGAAAAGCGCTTCATCATCATCAAAGACAGCATCCATGAGCGCCTGAACCGGAAAGAATACCTCGATTCGATTGACGCCGTGTTTAATAAAGTGACTCCGCTCAAAGTGCTTTGGTTTGGCGTTGATCACCGCAATCGACCGAAACAGGAACAATGGACGATCAACTCCGTTGCGGCGACGGCCCGGCCGTTTTATGTTACCGGTCCGCGGGTTTCACCGGGCTTCAGCTATTATCGGAAATGGAAAAACCAGCGCTTCATTGATATGTACAATGAAGTTTCTTATGGTTTGGTGGATCATACGGTTTTTACGCAAAACTGGTTCAGGTATCGCTACAATCCTTTCCGTTACAGCGATATCAGCGTTTCCTTCCGCAACGATGTCGACGTGATCCGGAATTACGATGCCATCTCGCAGATTTTCAACCCGAGCAACTTCATTGGGGTTACTTCGGCAAATATCGGCCACGATTTTGAGGTTTTTAACGGCTTGTTTTTCAATTCCGAGTTTAATTTTGCCGAGCGCCGTAGCCTTGAAGGGTCCAAATTCCTGGGTTTCCTGGATTCGAACGACGTCAACGGTGATTTTACGGATTTTGAAACCTACCAGGCCTTCATCGGTTATTTTACGGTGAGCTACACCCCGAAGCAGAAATACATGCGCGAGCCTTACCGCAAGGTGATCCTAGGTTCGAAATGGCCGACCGTGTATGCGCGCTATGAACATGGCTTTAACAAAATCCTGGGAAGCGACGTCGATCACGCTTACATCTTGTTCGGGATGTACCAGAGTTTCCAGATCAAAACCTTCGGAACGACCAACTATCACATCAAAACCGGCCAGTTTTTGAATACGAACCGCCTCTTTGATGCCGATTTTAAGTACCACCGGCGCAGCGACCCTTATTGGTTTTCCAATCCGCTGTATTCCTTCCAGGATTTGCAGGTCTCGCTGCCCTCGCGCAAAGTATTTTACGAAGGCCATTTTGTGCACCACGACAACGGGGCGATCATTAACAAAATCCCGTATATGAAAAAGCTCAACATCGGGATCGTATTTGGTGGCGGTGCGCTTTATGTCCAGGAGTTCAACTGGTTTCATTCCGAGCTTTTCCTGGGACTCGAGCGTAACTTCAAATTTTCCAAGCGCCGTCTGCGGCTCGGGATTTACGGCGTGGCCTCGGATGGAAACAACATCAAACCAACCAGTACCTTCAAAGTATCCTTCGCCGTGCTTGACGACCGGAATATGAAGTTTAATTTCTAATCTTTCTAATCGCCACGAATTACGCCAATTTCCACTAATTAGACTTTGAATAATTAAATTAATTTGGTTTTTGGGATTATAATGTCTAAATTCAAGTTAACTTAATTTACCTTATTCAATGACACCCATTTATAAATTTGAGTGCTATCAAATCATTGGAAAATGTTTTGAAGTACATAACAATCTCGGTTCTGGTTTCTTGGAAGTGATTTATAAAGATGCACTTGAACTGGAATTCAAAAATGCAGGTATCCCTTTTGCTCGTGAAGTCGAGTATAAAATCAGGTACAAGGATATTATTTTGCCACACTATTTTTATGCAGATTTTGTTGTTTATGATAAAATCATTCTTGAAATAAAAGCAGTTTCAGGCTTAAAGGAAGAATTTGTTGCACAAGCAATTAATTACTTGAAAGCATCTGGTAATAAGCTGAGCTTATTGATCAATTTTGGTGAACAAAGCCTGAATTATAAAAGAATAATATATTCGTGAAAATTGGTGTAATTCGCGGCAAGTTATTACTACGGCATGATAAAATAAATTAAGGCTAAAAATTGACTTAAATGCCGGAATTTTCTATTTTCGTACAAAACTTTGCAATATGAAAAAGAACTTTTTGCTGATTGCCTTTTTTGCTGCCGCTTTTAGTATGACTTCCTGCGGTGGTGCCGAAGAGAAAAAAGAAGCGG
>CBINGV010000449.1:0-2207 GCA_966250255.1 uncultured Flavobacteriales bacterium
CGGAAAACTTTTTTGCTTGTTCCATCGGAATAAAGCTGGATGGACCAGCCTTTTGTCCCGGCTTCGATTTCCTGCCCGAGCAGGTTGAAGGTTTTAACCACCATGGCTTCGCTGCGGTTATCCACGGCAATGATGAACTCTTCGAAAACCGTCTTTTTACCATCAATGTCTGTTTGTGACAGGCGATAATAATTTACGGCATTCCGCTGGTAATTTTCATCAAAGGAAGTGTATTGCTGGCTTAGTTTTATACCGGAAGTATTGCTTTCCAACTGGGTTACCCATTCCCAGTTTTGCATGTCGGCCGAACGCTCTACGGTATAGAATGCATTTTCACTTTCGTTCAGTACGATCCACGAGAGCTTGTTTTTCCCGTAGCCGTATTCCCCTTCAAAGCTGTGCAACGTGACCGGTAGCGGAATTGGATTGCAGTTCAGTAGGTTCGGTACGGAAAAGCTGAAGTTGATGGTAAAAGGCGTATTGTCCGCAGTGAAATTATCGATCAGCAAAATGTAATACTGGTTGGCGCTGACATTGAGCGAAGCCACATAGCGATCGCCATCCGCATCTTCGGAATTGTCGGAGGCGCCATTGCCCAAGCCGGTAAAACCCAAATCAGCGGCATAAGAGCAGCGTGTGGGCAATCCCAGCAAACCGCAGTTGACCCCGGCACCGGTCCAGATCGCGAAGTCGTAATCGATGGCTGTTTCGATCGTAAAGCTGATCGTTCCGTTGGTGACGGGGATAAAATAATACCAGGAAGACTGGTGTTCCGTTGAGCCGAAGAGGTTGGTGAGACAACCGGCGTTGGAACCGTTTAATTCCTGGTAATCGCCCATTCCGCCATTGTTCCCGCTAAAGGTTTGGTCATTGCAGATTTGCGTGGCACCCCAGCATTCGGAAGTCCCGTGGCTGCAATTTCTCACGTATTGGAGCTGTACGTTTGCGTTAAGTGTTTGGCATTGGCTGACAAAGCTCTGGTAGCGTGAAATAAATACCACCCAGGTACCGCTAATATTCGCCAGGAAAGTCAGGCTCGACGCACCGCCCGAGCAGCCGGCACCATCGTCGTTTGAAATCAGGAGGTTGCCATTTACACCATCGTAAATACGGATATAAGTGTCTACACCGTTATTGGTGCCACAAGTGCTGAAGGTATATTCACAGCCGGCCTGTACAGGAAAAGTGAAGTAAGGCCGGATACCATTTCCCATAGCAGCGGTTGTTTGAGGGCTGGTTGTAGGAGTGAGTGCTCCCTGGGAGGTTCCGGGATTACAAAATGCAGCAAAAAGTGAAAAGCAGCTTGAGAGGAAAAGTAAAGTTAATAAAGGAGCTTTCATACGTTTGGTTTTTAGTTATAATGTCAGAGCAGGAAAAGGGTTAGGTACCTTAGGTTTTTGGTATTATTTCACTTGTTTGCAGTAAATGAGCTGGAGGTTGTATTTGTCTTTCAGGTAAGCCCGCAGCTCATCTTCATTGATTTCGCGCTCGGTGTTGAACAGGAAAGCATCGCGATCGTCATAAAACACCGGGAAATAAGCAAAGGGATTGCCGGCAGGGTTGATGTAGCTCCGGAGGGCGTCGGTAACCATTTTGGCTTCGGATTTGGTGGTGACGTCCTCCAGTTTGAGGTCGTATTTTTTGGGAGCGGGTTGCTGTTGTCCATATGCTAAACAGCCTAAAAACAAGCCCAGGTAAGCGACAGTTTTTTTCATGTTGTATAGGTTTTGTGTTGCTTTTTAAAGTTAGTGAAAATCAAGCCGAAAGCCCTTTTTAAAAAACAAATCACCTGATATGATGAATATTGACTTGGATCGGGTGATTATTTTTGCAAAAACGCGTACAAATACCTGTTTAGCAGGTGTTTGACCGGATTTTTTACACTAAAACGGGTTTAATTTGGAATTTTCCATGAAATCAGTTATTTTTAATTTCAATTTAGCTTAACAGATTGTTTTACCTTTTATTAAACCTGCCTTATGATGGATACCCTTATTATTCCTGATGAGCTTGTGCTCAGTAAAATTTATGTTTTCCGGAAACAAAAAGTAATGTTGGACAGTGACCTTGCCGCACTTTACGGATTAGAGACCAAACAAATCAACCAGGCTGTTAAACGCAATCCCGACCGTTTTCCGGCTGACTTCATGTTCCAGTTGTCGGAAGAAGAATTTGAAATCTTGAAGTCACAAATTGTTACTTCAAGT
>CBINGV010000450.1:0-2185 GCA_966250255.1 uncultured Flavobacteriales bacterium
AATACCAGCGCAACCACAACCTCTGGGACAAAGACGTGGACAGCATGCCGGTTTACGGAACAATCGCTTCCCAATTCAATGATCCGGGCATGAATTCGCTTTACAAAGTGATTATGGACAAAATTGTAGAGCGCACCGGCGCTCAGCTGAACTCAACCTTCGAGATTACGGCCGAAATGTCGGAGAAGATTTTCGTGATCCCGCCGGACAGGACGCGTTATTTGTCGGAAATTTCCGAAAACAACCGTTCTTACGACAAATGGGTGAACGATCAGGTAGTTGTTGCCGATAAGTTATACGGGCTGAACTCGGCGATCGAAACGCTCAAAAATTCGAATATCGAAGACAAAGACCGTTTGGTGAAAGGCCTGCAGGAAAGCTTTGAGAAAGAAAAACTGAACTTTGACCCGAAAAACTGGGATGTGCTGCAAAAATGGGAAGAAAAGAAATCCCTGTACAAAAACCCGGTGTTCGAATTTAAAGTGCGTGATAAAGTATTGAAACTGGACACACATAGCGAATCGCTTTCGCACTTGCAGATCCCGAAGGTAGCGATGCCTAAATTTACTGCCTGGGGCGATATTTTACGCTGGAGCCTGCAGGAAAATGTTCCGGGCGAATTCCCGTATACTTCCGGTTTGTTCCCTTTCAAGCGCGAAGGCGAAGACCCGACGCGCATGTTTGCCGGGGAAGGCGGGCCGGAGCGCACCAACAAGCGTTTCCACTATGTGAGTTTGGGCATGCCGGCCAAGCGTTTATCCACGGCTTTCGACTCCGTAACGCTTTACGGGAACGACCCGGATTTGCGCCCGGATATTTACGGAAAAATCGGGAACTCCGGCGTATCGATCTGCTGCCTGGACGACGCCAAAAAACTGTATTCCGGTTTTGACCTCTCGCACCCGGCCACTTCCGTTTCCATGACAATCAACGGTCCTGCGCCGATGCTGCTCGGCTTCTTCATGAATGCCGCCATCGACCAGAACTGTGAAAAATACATCAAAGCCGAAGGCCTTGAAAAAGAAGTGGAAGCTAAAATTGTCGCAATCTATAACGAAAAAGGTACGGAAAGACCGCGTTACCAGGGTGACCTGCCGGAAGGAAACGATGGCCTGGGACTCATGCTCCTTGGCGTTACCGGCGACCAGGTTTTGCCGGCTGATGTTTACGCTAAAATCAAAGCGGAAACGCTGACACAGGTGCGCGGAACGGTCCAGGCCGATATCCTCAAAGAAGACCAGGCCCAGAATACCTGTATTTTCTCTACGGAATTTGCGCTTCGCCTGATGGGTGACGTACAGCAATACTTCATCAACAACGGTGTACGGAATTTCTACTCCGTTTCGATTTCGGGCTATCACATCGCCGAAGCAGGCGCCAACCCAATCACGCAGCTTGCCTTTACACTGGCAAACGGCTTCACTTATGTGGAATACTACATGAGCCGCGGCATGAGCATCAACGATTTCGGGCCGAACCTTTCGTTTTTCTTCTCGAACGGGATTGACCCGGAATATGCGGTAATCGGTCGTGTAGCAAGAAGAATCTGGTCCAAAGCCCTGGCAAAAAAGTACGGAGCCAATGCCCGTGCGCAGATGCTGAAATACCACATCCAGACTTCCGGCCGCTCACTGCACGCGCAGGAAATCGACTTCAATGATATCCGTACCACCTTGCAGGCTTTGTATGCGATTTACGACAACTGTAACTCGCTCCATACGAATGCTTACGATGAGGCGATCACGACACCAACGGAAGAATCCGTGCGCCGCGCAATGGCGATTCAGCTGATCATCAACCGCGAGCTCGGTTTGGCGAAAAACGAAAACCCGCTGCAAGGTTCCTTCATCATCGAAGAGCTGACAGATTTGGTGGAAGAAGCCGTACTTTCCGAATTCGATCGCATCACAGAGCGCGGAGGCGTTCTCGGGGCAATGGAAACGATGTACCAGCGTTCTAAAATCCAGGAAGAATCCCTGTATTATGAAACGCTTAAGCATACCGGCGAATTCCCGATTATCGGGGTAAATACTTTCCTCAGCTCCAAAGGCTCGCCGACGGTCTTGCCAAAAGAAGTGATCCGCGCCACGGAAGAAGAAAAACAATACCAGATCAATATGCTGGGCAACCTGCATAAAGCCCAGGCCGGAAAAGCCAAAGAAGGCATCAAAAACGTACAAATGGC
>CBINGV010000451.1:0-2181 GCA_966250255.1 uncultured Flavobacteriales bacterium
CATATTTTTAGAAACTGGATGATCGTTTAAACTCTTTTAAGTAACGGCAAGAGATTTACAATAAACGTTTCAAAAAACGTTTTAGCTGAGTATTTTAAACCCTAAGAATAGCTTACTCAAAGTACATGAGCTCAACAAAACTGTATATTTCACAGGCATTTTCCTCCGTTTTTTCCGGGGAAAATCAGCGAAGATGCAGCGTTGGATTTTCGGGGATAAATTGCTGTTTTGATTGCAACTTTTTCTTGATAAAAAGTTGCGCAAAAATCAAGTTACATTCCAAGGAAATTCCCTACGGGACCGTTGACTCAGCCTGGCTGCATGCTTCTTTCCGGCGGGGGCCGGAACGCAATTCCGCCGGCTTCGCAGCTATTTCTGCGGAATGCAACAGAAAAACTTCGAATTTTAGGATTATTCGTTTTTCATCCAATCTCACATCAAACTAAAATGGACCGGGATCTGCACACGGGTCCGCACGGGCTTTCCTCCCACATGGGCAGCATCCCAGGAAGGCATGGCCTTTACCATGCGCAAAGCTGCAGCATCGCATTCGGGGCAATCGGGAATGCCCCGAAGTATGCGGATATCGCTGAGGGTTCCGTCCATCTCAACGATAAAGCCGATGTACACCCTGCCCTGCAGGCCTTTTTCAATAGCGCTTTGCGGGTAAACGAGGTGCATCATCATCCAGTAAGCCAAAGCCCGGTTTCCTCCGGGAAAAGTGGCATCTTCTTCACACAGATCGATGATCCGGTCTTCGCTTTCCGTCCTGTTTTTCAGGGAATCACGCGGTATTTCCTGTGAAAACAGCGAAACGGCCAAACAGCTAAAAATCAAAAAAAGCCAGTTTTTCATAAGTGCTTATATTAAACTGAACTTAATTGGGATCTGTATATACATGCGCACCGGCTTTCCCCGGTAGATCCCGGGCCTCCAGGGCGGCATGGCTTTTATTACGCGGAGTGCTTCGGCTTCACATTCGGGACAACCCGGAATCCCGCGCATGACTTCCACCAGGCTCACGCTCCCGTTTTTCTCCACCACGAACCTGACGTACACCCTCCCTTCAAAGCTTACGTCCCGGATACTGGTGGGAATAATGATATTCTCGCTGATCCAGTCGGGTACGGAAAAAGTTGGAAGCGCTTCCTGATCAACGAAAAGCAGGATTTCCTCCTCTTCTTCTTTGCTGATCCGGATTGTTTGCACCGGATCGGCTTCCTGGGAAAACAGCGAAGCGGATAAGCAGGCAAAAAATAGTAAAATCAAGACTTTCATAAAGCTAAGCTATGCTAAAATTAATCGGGATCCGTACCCGGGTCCTCACCGCTTTCCCGTTATGCCGGCCGGCTTTCCAGTTTGGCATGGATTGCAGCAGGCGCAAAGCTTCCGCATCACATTCCGGGCAATTGGGAATCCCTCGAATGACAAGGGTATTCGTGATTGAACCGTCTTTTTCAACAACAAATTCAAGATAAACCCTCCCGATTTTACCTTCTTCAAAGGCACTTTGCGGGTAATGGAAGTTTTTCAGGATCCATAAGATCAGGGAACCGTGCGATTCAGGAAAGGTAGCTTCCTCCTCTACAAAAACCAGGATTTCTTCCTCTGATTCCTTACTGATAAGAATCGTGGGTACGTAATCAGCAACTGTTTGCTGGCAAAAAAAGGAATTGAGGAAAAACAGCAAAATGAATAGTGCGGGTGTTTTCATGAAGCTAAAATAGCATTTCAAAAAAACGGAACAAGCGGAAATGCCTGAATGGTCAGGCTGATTGAGTAAACAGGTAGCTTAAACAATTTTGCCGTACAAACCGAAAACCTGAAATGATAATTTGTATACTAAAAATGCGTTATTTGAGTTATATTTGACGAACCACTAATTTAGCTGGCTGATGAAATTAATACTATTTTCTTTCTGTATCATGTTTCTTTTTCTTTCCTGTAAAAAGGACAAAAATGAAGCGAAAGAATCTTACGATTTGCCGTGGAGTACCAAATACATCACCTGGAAAAACATATCTATTGGCAGCCATGGCTCGGGTTATGAGATTTATTACAAAGATTCCTTAATCAGGTCTTACGGAGAAAGTTTTGGCGGTCCGGGTATCAGCAAGTCCTTCCTGATGAATGACCAGGTCTTGTATTTGTACAAAACCCACAATGTATATCATACATTAG
>CBINGV010000452.1:0-2154 GCA_966250255.1 uncultured Flavobacteriales bacterium
AAGTTTATACAGCGCTCAACGGACAGGAAGGGGTCGACACGGCATTAAAAATGAAGCCGGACCTGATTTTGCTCGATTTAATGATGCCGGTGATGGACGGGATTGAAGCCTGTCATCTCATCCGCGAAAACGACGCGGCCTATCAGCCGATTATCGCTTTCCTGACTTCCCGCAGCGAAGATTATTCGCAGGTGGCGGGTTTTGAAGCCGGAGCCGACGATTACATTACCAAACCGATCCGCCCGAGATTGCTGATGAGCAAAATCGAAGCCTTGCTGCGCCGTTTGCAATACGGCCACGGGCAAAAACAGGAGGAAGAGATCAAGGGCATTGCCATCAACCGCGAAAAATTCATTGTGCAGCGCGAAAACGAGCAGATCATCCTGCCGAAAAAAGAATTCGAGCTGCTGGAATTCCTGATTTCCAAACCGGGCAAAGTCTTCAACCGCGACGAAATTTTGAGCCGCGTGTGGGGCAATGAAACGATTGTCGGCGAGCGCACGATCGATGTTCACATCAGAAAATTACGCGAAAAGCTTGGAGATGATTATATTCGTACCATAAAAGGTGTCGGATATACGTTCGTGAACAGTGAAAAATAACAAACCCGTTTTTATTATTTTCGGCGGAAGTGCCATTATCGTGGCGCTTACCGGGCTGATTATGTATATTCTCAACCTGCAGTTTGTGAACTTCCCGCTCTGGATTTTCATTACGCTGCCCCTGGTTCTCGGCCTGGCTTCTTTCGGGATTTTTTATTTTTTCGTGGAACGTTTCATCAACGAGCGCCTGCGCATCCTGTACCGCTCGATCCGCAAGGGAAAATTCGTCAACTCCAAAATGGAGGATTTCAAACTGACGGATGATGTGTTTGAAAAAGCCGAAAAAGAAGCGAGCACCTGGGTAGAGGAGCAAAACAAAGAAATTTCGAAATTAAAGGAGCAGGAAGAATTCCGCCGCGAATTCCTCGGTAACCTGGCCCACGAGCTGAAAACACCGGTTTTTTCGATCCAGGGCTATATCCTGACGCTGCTCGACGGCGGCCTGGAAGACGATACTGTAAACCGGCTTTTCCTCGAGCGCGCCTCTTCTTCGATTGACCGGATGGTGAGCCTGCTGGAAGACCTGGACGCGATTACGAAAATGGAGGTAAACGGCCTGAAGCTGGAAATGGAAAATTTCGACATCCGCAAGCTCGTACAGGAAATCTACGATTCGCTGGAGCTGCAGGCCCTTGAGAAGCAAATCACGCTTAAATTTTCGAAGGAATACCAAACCATGAACGTGCATGCCGACAAGGCCAAAATCGCGCAGGTGCTGACCAACCTGATCGCGAACTCGATTTATTACGGCAACATAAACGGCACAACCACCGCACGTTTCTTTGAAATGAACGACCTCATCCTGATCGAGATTTCGGACGACGGCCCCGGCATTGATGAACAAAACCTTCCCCGCATCTTTGAGCGTTTTTACCGCGTGGAAAAAAGCCGCACGCGCAACGAAGGCGGATCCGGCCTCGGGCTGGCCATCGCGAAGCATGCCGTAGAAGCCCACAACCAACGCCTGACCGTGCGCAGTACCCTCGGCCTCGGAAGTACTTTTGCCTTTACACTCGACAAAGCGAAGGACAAGCAGGAAAATTTCGTTACCAGCCGCGGGTTGAAAGTGCGGTAAGTTAGTAGTTTGTGAGTTCGTCAGTTATTTTAATCTGCTAATTCAAAATCGAAGCTCCTAACTTATCAACTCAGGAACTACTAACTATTCAAATTTTCTTATAAGTTATTCCCCGAATTCTATAAACGGATTTCACCAGTAATTCCGGTACTTTGCAGCTATAAATCAACGCGATATGAAAGACCGGGAAACAACACTTTTTATTGTCAATCCAAACGAACAAATGGCCATCCGGCTCAAAAATTACCTGGCGGAAAAATTCGGCCAGAAACTGAACACCCGGACTTTTGATAACGGAAGGTCCTGTCTCGACAGCGTCACTAAAAAAACAGACATCGTGATCCTGTCGGATTTACCGAAAGACCACCAGAGTCTCGGTATACTGAAACTGATTAAGAGCACCAACCACCGGACGGAAGTGATTATCCTGTCCAAAAACGAGGACATTGCCCTGGCGCTGGAATCATTTATTGCGGG
>CBINGV010000453.1:0-2147 GCA_966250255.1 uncultured Flavobacteriales bacterium
AACCGATGATTCGGAGAAAAACCGCATGGAGGCAGCCCGCAACGCCCGCCATTTCATCGATTCGGTTGAACAAAAAAACCCGAAATACAAGCTCATTCTCATGGGCGATCTGAACGATTACCCGGAAGACAAAGCCCCGATGTTCGTGGCTGAAAAACTGACGGAAATGATCTGCAAAGCTTCCGGCGAATACGGAGGCAGCTACCTGCACGATGGGGAATGGAACGTCCTCGATCACATTATGGTTTCCCCTGCCCTGCGCGGCAAAAAAGGCCTGCGCGCCGTAGTCGGTTCCGGGAAAATCCACTCCCCGGAATTCGTGATGGAAGAATGGAAAGGCAGAAAACAGCCGAAACGTACTTATGTCGGATCCAATAAATACCTGGGTGGTTACTCCGATCACCTGGCCGTTACGATTGACATCAAACTGTAATTGGTATAGTTATTGACAATCAGATCTGAAAAAATCGGGCTTTTGAAATGCATTTCAGCGGCTTTAACATTTAATTTTACAGAAAAAACACGCATGAACAAGATCATCATCGCCCTTTCACTGCTTGCCGTTTTACAGGCCTGCGCCCAGAGTACGGAAAACAAGGAAAAACACGAAGTCAAGAAAATCAAACTGCCGGAAGTTCAAAAGAGCTTTACCCTGAACGATTACCTGGCCGAAAACGCCGACCTGGAAAAAGAGGTGGATGCCATCTTCAAAAGCCTCGACGACACAGCCATCGTTGCCCAGCTGATCATGCCGGCAATCGGCCGCCTCGGGCAAACCGAAGCCACGATCAAAAGCCACATCAAGCAACGGATTATTGGCGGGGTGTTAATGCTCAACGGAACGAAAAAAGAATTTACCGATTGGATTTCGCTCTTCAATACGATGAATGACACTATTCAAAATGTGCCTTTCCTCTACTCTGCCGACGCCGAGCCAAGCCTCGTGAACCGCAAAATTACCGGTTCGCGCCCGGTAAAAAAGGCCAACGAAATGAAAACGATCGAAGAAGTGACGGCCTACACCGATACCATTTCCAAAGACCTGAACGAAATCGGGATCAACTATAACTTTTCGCCGGTAGTCGATATGTCGCCTAACAAAACGGTTGGTTTCCGCAGTTTCGGGGCTGTCCCGGCCAACATCATTCCCTGGTCGAACGCCTTCATCCAGCAAACGCAGAAACACAACATCATCGCTACCGCAAAACATTTCCCGGGCCACGGCCTCGTTTCCGGGGATACCCACAAATCCCTGCAGGTAATCGATGGCGAGCTGAAAGAAATCGGGAACTATCCCAAACTGATCGCTGATGGCGTACTTTCTGTAATGGTAGCACATATCGCTGTAAAAAACAACCCGAAATACGATACCAAAGGACTGCCGTCTACCACCTCGTCGGTGATCGTGACCGATCTGCTCCGCAACGAATACGGATTTAAAGGCCTGATCGTGACCGATGCCATGAACATGGGCGGCGTTACCGCTATCCCGAACTGTGAAGTAAAAGCCGTGGAAGCAGGTTGTGATATCGTCCTGATGCCGGTTGATGCGAAAAAAGCCCACACGGAAATCCTGAAAAAATACCGCTCGGATGCCGCTTTCAAAGCGAAAGTAGATGCTTCCGCCAAACGCGTGATCCGCATGAAACTCTGTGTAGGTGCTTTAAAATAACAGGAGGATGATCCCGGACTTAAAAATTATTCCGACAGGTTTACTGGAGCAATTCCGGTCCCACTTCCCAGGATCTGCACGGACTGATTTTGAAAATTTAAGCGATAGTGAATTAAGCGCCGAAACCTTCAGTTTTTACACCTCTGTTTCTGCTGTTTTTTCATCCAAGATCGAAGGAGAAGACATTGATCTTGATTCATTCGTAAAACATAAAAAATTAGGCATTAACTACAAAACGGATTACACACGAAAGATCGATGATCTTTATGATGCTTACCTGTTTGCCCAAGCGAACCCGCTTAGTCCCGAAAACCTTTCGGCTGCTCATCGCCTGCTTAGCAAAAACATCCTCCCGGAAATGCAGCAAGGCAGGGTTAGGAAAAGTAACATGTTTGTTTTAACGGATGAAGGGAAAATTGAATATGTGTCTACCGAGCCGGCTAAACTATCCGCTGAGTTAGATAAACTGTATCAT
>CBINGV010000454.1:0-2129 GCA_966250255.1 uncultured Flavobacteriales bacterium
TTTTCACTCCCTATCCGGAGGAAAAATACCCTGGCCTGACTACCCTTTACACCGAAAGCAAATCAGCGATCGGTTCCCAGCGGATCATCATCACGAAGCAGGAAAAACCCGGGAAGCAGCCGCTGGTTGTTTTCATCGGCGGGATCGGCTGCTATTCGCTGGATTCGCCTTTTGATACCACGCGCAGCGAGATCCAGCTGCTGAACCACCTGAGCCGCTCGGGCTTTGTTTGTGCCCGCCTGGAAAAACCCGGAATGGGCGACAATGCAAGATACTGCAAAAGCTGCCAGGAAGTCAGTTTCATGGAAGAAAGCGATAGTTACGTGGCTTCCATCAATGAGCTGAAAAAAAGACCGGATATTGACCCCGAGCGCGTGTACATCATCGGGCACAGCATGGGAGGCGTTTTTGCCCCGCTTGTCGCGCAAAAAACAACAATCAAAGGCATCATTTCCTACGGGACGATCGGCTCGAGTTTCATCGAATACCTGGCCAAAACACGCCGCACCATTGCCGAAGCTTACAGCATGAATCCCATCGAAACCGACCAGATGATCAAGGATTTCTGTGCCTGCAGCGCCTATTATTTTGAAGCAGGCAAAAGCACGGCCGAAGCGGGCGAGATCAAAGAAGTGTGTAAAGAATACCTCGGGATTTTCGATCTGCGCTCGCGGGCCTATAACCAGCAGCTGTATGGTCTCAACCTGCCGGAAGAATGGAGCCGCTTCAAAGGAAAAAGTCTCTTTATCTGGGGAGCAAGCGATTATATTGCCTCGCGGGAAGACCACGAAATCCTGGATAAAACGGTCAATTATTATCACCCGGGAAACAGCACCTTCAAAATTCTGCCCGAAACTGATCACGGGATGAACAAGGCAAAAAATTTCAACGAGGCGCAGCTCGGGCTGGGCCTGTATAATCCCCAGGCGGCCAAGCTGGTACTGGAATGGCTCCTGCAAAACGAAGCATGAGACAGCTCGCGGCCTTTGTTTGTTGTTTTGTCCTGCTTGCTGCCCATGCCCGGAATGAAAACCGTTATTTCCGGAAGGAAGCGGATCGTTTTGTACAGGATTACCGGCAGCTGGGCATCTCCGAAACAGGCTTTGATTTTAAAGAATATTTCAGCCAAATCCCTTCCCTTGATAAAATTGAAAAACAAGAAATTTTTTTCCGGCACGAAGACTCGCTTTTCCGGGCTATAAATCCCGGCAAACTGGCCCCCGGAAACCGGGTGATGCTTTCACAACTTCTTTTTGAAACCCGTTTTAACCTCGAACGGCTGGCTTTGGAAAAGAGCTGGCATGAAAAAGGACGGCCGATGCCCGGTGCAACACTCTACGATCTGCCGGACGGTGCAGCATGGTATGCTTTTTTCGTAAAACGCTTTACCAGCCTCGAAACGCCACCGGAGCAAATCATGGCCTTCGGCCTGGCAGAAGTGAAGCGCATCAACCGGGAAATCGATTCGCTCCAGCAAAAACAGGGCTATGCTTCGCGGGGAGATTTTTACACCTACCTGCGCTCGGAACGCTTTTTCATTACCGATAAACAGGAAATCCTGGCAGCATTCCGGGAAATTGACAGCACGGTGCGCTCCCGCCTTCCCGGTTTTGTCCCGGAAATGAAAATTCCGCCGGTCCACGCGCTCGAATGGGAAGGCGCCGGACAATTTACGCCGCCGGGCATGTACCTGAGCAAAGCGGACAACGCCTATGGGCATGATGTTTTCCTCTTTAATTTTTACGGCGGGCGTTTCAACCGGCGGGCATTGGACTGGATTTACATGCACGAAGCGATCCCCGGACACCATTTGCAGCATTATTTCCCGGTAAAAATCAAAGACAACCCCCTGACAGCGCTTTTTTCCTATTCGGGCAATTTCGAAGGCTGGGCCTGCTACATTGAAAATTACGGGCACAAACTCGGGCTTTACCGCAGCGATGAGGCTTACCTGGGCAAATGCGAATGGGACCTCGTGCGTTCGGCCAGGCTGGTGCTTGAATGTGGCATCCATACGCAGGGCTGGGACAAGGAAAAAGCCATGGCTTTCTGGAAAGCGCATATTTTTGGCTTGGACGAAATTGCCGAACGGGAAATTACGCGTGTGACCAATTGGCCGGGACAAGCCC
>CBINGV010000455.1:0-2127 GCA_966250255.1 uncultured Flavobacteriales bacterium
CTGCAATTGGATAAAGTCGAGAAAATCCCGCTGATCCTCGGTGAAAAAGACATCATGCGCGTCATTCAGCTCCTCCCGGGTGTTAAATCCGGCGGTGAAGCTTCGAGCGGGATTTATGTGCGCGGTGGCGGCCCCGACCAAAACCTGATTTTGCTGGACGGCGTTCCGATCTACAATGCCACCCACTTATTCGGTTTCTTTTCTGTCTTCAATTCCGATGCGCTCTCAAATGTGACGCTGATTAAGGGCGGTTTCCCGGCACGTTATGGCGGACGGGCATCTTCCGTGCTCGATATGCGCATGAAAGAAGGAAACCTCAAGAAATACAACGTCGAAGGATCAATCGGGGTGCTTTCGAGCCGCATCCTGGTAGAAGGCCCGATTAAAAAAGACCGCACGGCTTTTGCTTTCAGTGCGAGGCGCACTTACCTGGACTTGCTTTACCGCCCGTTTGCCCTGGCCAAAGGCTATGATGTCGGCTACTTTTTCCACGATTTCAACGGAAAAGTCCACCACAAGATCAATGACAAGCACCACTTGTATGTCAGCGGCTATTTCGGACTGGACAAGGTCTTTTTCAACGACAAGAAAACCACCTATTACGACAACGACGGCACAAAATACATCAATGAATTCAAAACCCGCCTGCAATGGGGGAACTCCATCGGGGTTGTACGCTGGAATTACCGCGTCGGGCCGAAACTCTTTCTCAATACGACCGGGACTTTCTCGAAATACAAGTTCCTGATCGGGCTGGAAGACAATACTGACGTTACAGAGCCGGACGGCAATCATTATGAGCAAAATTTCCAGGTGGGTTATTATTCCGGGATCACGGACTGGGGAGTGAAGTCTGATTTCACCTACTTCCCGAACCCGAACCATAACATCAAGTTCGGTGTTTCTGAAACCTATCATACCTTTTCCCCGGGGGTTACTTATGTAGCCATTGATGATCAGAGCATGGCCATTGATACGACTTTCGGATCAAACATGCAGTACTCGCATGAAGTGAGTGTTTACATCGAAGACGACCACAAGATCAGCAACCGCATCAAAATCAATTACGGCTTGCACCACGCGATCTTCTTCACAAACAACAAGGTATTTCAGCAGCCGCAACCTCGTGTGAGCTCGAATTTCATGCTCGATGAAAAATCCAGCATCAAGCTGGGTCTGAGCCGTATGGCCCAATTCCTGCACCTGCTCTCGAATTCAGGGATCGGGCTGCCAACCGATTTATGGGTGCCTGCAACAGCTAAAATCAAGCCTGTTATTGCTAACCAGGCCAGCCTCGGGTATTACCGCGAGCTCAAAAAAGGGTACAATTTCTCGGTAGAAGGCTATTATAAAAAAATGGAGAACCTGATCCAGTATAAAGAAGGCGCCGATTTTATTTCTATCAATGAAGACTGGCAGAACCGTGTAGAAGTGGGGCAGGGCTGGAGCTATGGCGGCGAGCTTTTCCTCGAAAAGAAAAAAGGCCGCCTGACCGGTTGGTTGGGTTATACGCTGAGTTGGAGCCAGCGCCAGTTTGATAATCTGAATTTTGGTGAAAAGTTCTTTTACCGCTACGACCGCCGTCATGACGTGAGCCTCGTGCTTTCTTACCAGATCGACGATTACTGGGATGTGGGCCTTGTTTTTGTTTATGGCACCGGGAATGCCGTTACCTTAGGTTCCCAGAATTATTCCGTAGCACCGAGCAGCATTTTCCCGTATAGCTTTTACAGCACGATCAATAATTTCGACCAGTTGAACGGCTACCGCATGCCGTCTTATCACCGTATGGACATCGGGGCGAACTATAAAAAAGACAAGGATTGGGGGCATTCGGTGCTTTCGTTTTCGGTGTACAACCTCTATAACCGCCTGAACCCTTTTATGATTTATGCGGGTTACAACGATTCGGGCAAGCCGGCCCTGATGCAGGCTTCGCTTTTCCCGCTTATTCCGTCGTTCAGCTGGAAATTCCAGTTTGATTTCGAAAAAATGAAAAAGAACAAAGAAAACAATACTAAAAGCGAATGATGAAGGCCACTCCAATTACCGCAATCCTGTTCCTGGCAATCGTGCCGGTGATGATCGTGAACATCGCCATGCCGAGCGCGAAGACGAGCACGGCGA
>CBINGV010000456.1:0-2127 GCA_966250255.1 uncultured Flavobacteriales bacterium
GGCGCTATCGGAGATCGTTGCCAGGTAGTTCTTCGCGGAATCGTCGAGCTTATGCCCGAAATCTTCTTCGAAAATCTTGATGTAATTGATAATCGTCAGCAGCGGATGGCGCAGATCATGCGAAGCAATGTAAGTGAACTGTTCCATCTCCTTGCTTTTGGCTTCCAGGATGGAATATTTGCGCAAACGCTCCTCTTCCTCCTTGTTTTTGGTAATGTCGCGGATGTTCCGGAGAATAAGCTCTTCGGATTCCAGCGGGCTCAGGCTGACTTCCACCGGGAAAAACTCGCCCCCTTTCCGGAGCGCAAAATTTTCTTTGGGGGAAGAAAGGGTGAAGCGGCTGGATTCGATTTGTTCGCCGGTATTTTCAGGCAAAAGCTCGTGGATTTCCTTGCCGATCATCTCATCTCGTGGATAATCGAACAGTTGCTCCGTTTGCTGGTTTACCAAAACAATGCGGTTGTTTTTATCCACCACAACGAGCGCATCGGGGGTGGATTCCAGCAGGATTTTAAATTTTTCCTCCGCTTTGAGCTTTTCGGTCAGTTCTTTATAGGAAAGCTGGATGTAATGCTCGCGTACCTCGTTGAACATGTAAACGAATACAAAGGTAACGACGTAAATGAACCAGAGATTGGCCAGCTGCATGGTGGTGTAAGCAATTTTGAAATAGCCGAGATGTGCCAGGAAAGCCACGAGCATGGAGCTCAGCAGGTAAAAACTGATCCAGAAAATAGCTGCCCGCTTCGTCGTCACGAGGAAGGCGCCCACTACATAAGTAATCGACAGCCAGAAACCCGTTCCTTCCAGTCCGCCGGTAAAGATCCACGGAAAAATGGTAATCATCCCGATACCGGCCAAAATATTGCTTGCGAGAAAAACTTTATTGTAACGGATACAAAGCGGCATAAAAACAGCCAGCAACAGGAGGTTAAAGGAATGTAAACCTGCTAAAACATAGTCGTGCTGTATAAAAATGGAAACCAGGACATAAATCGTCACAACAAAGGAAGCCAGAGGCCAGAACCGCAAGAGGGTTTGCCTTTTGATCAGTACAATTTCAACTGGTGCTGCGGCCATAGTGTTTTATTAGGTGAAGCGATTTGCTCCTTTAAAGTCAGGGTGTTAGCGATATCCCGTTAACAAATATATCATAAAAATGATAACCTGCAACTAAAATCGGGACTAAGAAATACAGATTTTTGAAAAAGCGCTTATTTCCGCTTTCTCCGGTCTTCGAGCCATTTTGGCATTTTTTTTTCGGGAAGGTCGCCCAGCAGTTTTTCAGCCAGGTCGGGGCGTTTGGCCTTGTCCAGCCGCTGTTTGATCCAGTCGCGGTTCTCGCGTTTGTACCAGAAGAAAAAGCGGTTTTGGTTGAGTTTTTCCTCCTTGGTTTTGACTGTTTTGATCGGCTTAAGGGTATAGGGATGGACACCGGCATAATAAATCACTTCAGCCACTGTCATCGGCGTTGGTGTAAAATCCTGCACCTGTTCCAGCTGGAAGCCCATGTCTTTGGTTTCGGCAGCCAGGTTTGCCATGTCTTCTTCCTCACAACCCGGGTGCGACGAAATGAAATAAGGGATCAATTGCTGGTTGAGGCCGTTTTTCTTCGAAATGCGGTCGTATTTTTCCTTGAATTTGTGGAAATACTTAAATGAAGGCTTGCGCATCACTTTCAGCGTTGCATCGGACGTGTGCTCGGGAGCAACTTTCAAACGGCCGGAAACGTGGCGCGTGATCACCTGTTCAATGTATTCGTCGTGGTTGCCGTCCTCGTTATTTTTGTTGAAATCGTCAACGAGTAAATCGTAGCGGATCCCGGAACCAACGAAGGCTTTTTTCACTTTCGGGTGGGCGTCCACTTTGCGGTAAAGCTCCGTCATCGGTTTATGGGAAGTATCCAGGTTGGAACAAATCACCGGGTGGATACAGCTCGGACTGGAACAGCGGTTGCAGATTTCCTCGTCTTTGCCTTTCATACGGTACATATTGGCCGAAGGTCCGCCAAGATCCGAAATGTAGCCGCGGAATTCCGGGTGGTTCACTACGTCTTCCACTTCCTGCAAAATGGATTTTTCACTGCGGGAAGCAATGAATTTGCCCTGGTGGGCGGAAATCGTACAG
>CBINGV010000457.1:0-2123 GCA_966250255.1 uncultured Flavobacteriales bacterium
GTGGCGCTCGGGGCTCTGTTCGGCCTCTACGCCCTGCACCGCAACCCGCAGGTGGCCGAAACCATCGAAAAGAAAATCAAGCAATCCGAACGGGAACGCAAGGAGCTTTCAGGTATCCGCAAGCTGGCGCGCGAACGCTCCAAAAAAGCGAACCTGCACAATAAAAAACTGCGCGACTGCCGCGTTCACCTCACCGATGTAAAAGACGAGCGCCGCGAGGAAACCACGCTCTTCATCACGGAGGGAGATTCTGCGAGCGGATCAATCACCAAATCGCGCGATGTAAATACGCAGGCCGTATTCAGTTTACGTGGTAAACCGCTGAACTGCTACGGGCTCACCAAAAAAGTCGTTTACGAAAACGAAGAGTTTAACCTGATCCAGGCCGCGCTCGACATTGAAGACGATATGGACAACCTGCGCTACAACAACATCGTGATCGCTACCGATGCCGATGTGGACGGAATGCACATCCGTTTGCTGCTGCTGACCTTTTTCCTGCAATTTTTCCCGGATCTGGTGAAACGCAATCACGTGTATGTGCTTCAAACCCCGCTTTTCCGGGTGCGCAACAAGAAGAAAACGATTTATTGTTATTCCGAGGAGGAACGCCGCAATGCGATTGCAGAGCTTGGCAAAAACCCGGAGATCACACGCTTTAAAGGTTTGGGTGAAATCTCCCCGGACGAGTTCAAGCATTTCATCGGGGAAGACATTCGCCTCGAGCCGGTGATGCTCAGCAAAGAAGCTTCGATTGATTCGATCCTCTCCTATTTCATGGGAAAAAACACCCCGGAACGACAGGATTTCATCATTGACAACCTCCGCGTGGAAAAAGATCTTGAAGAAGAAACAGCGGTACAGGCTGAAGATACTGAAAATATGGAACCCCTCGATAACGCATCCTGATTATGGCTGAAGACGAACTGGAAGATTTTCCTGAAAACACGAACGAAGAAGGGCAAGACCAATCCAACCCTTTTGAGAAAACACATATTGATGACAAGATCATCCCGCTCAACGGCTTGTATGAAAACTGGTTCCTCGACTACGCTTCTTACGTGATCCTCGAGCGGGCCGTACCGGCCTTGTTTGACGGGCTCAAACCTGTTCAGCGCCGGATTCTGCATTCCCTGAAAGAAATGGATGACGGGCGCTACAACAAGGTGGCGAACGTGATCGGGAACACGATGAAATACCATCCGCATGGGGATGCCTCCATCGGTGATGCCCTCGTGGCCCTGGGACAAAAGGAATTATTGATTGACTGCCAGGGAAACTGGGGTAACACCTTGACCGGTGACGGAGCGGCGGCCCCGCGTTATATCGAAGCACGCCTTTCCAAATTTGCCCTGCACATCGCCTTCAACGCAAAAACAACCAATTGGCTCGCGAGCTATGACGGGCGAAATAAAGAACCGGAACAATTACCGGTCAAATTCCCTTTGCTGCTCGCACAGGGCGCTGAAGGGATTGCCGTGGGAATGGCCTGCAAAATTTTACCGCATAATTTTAACGAATTAATCGAGCAGAGCATAAACCATTTACGTGGTAAAAAAGTGGAATTGCTGCCCGACTTCCTGAACGGTGGGATGGCGGATTTCACGAATTACAACGATGGTCTTCGCGGCGGAAAGGTACGTGTCCGGGCCAAGATCAAGAAGCTGGATAACAAAACGCTGGTGATCAACGAAATCCCTTTCGGGACAACGACCGGCTCCCTGATCGAATCCATCATCAAAGCAAACGATAAGGGGAAAATCAAGGTCAAAAAAATCGAAGACAATACGGCCGCCGAGGCAGAAATCATCATCCACCTTGTTCCCGGAATTTCACCGGACAAAACCCTCGATGCGCTTTACGCTTTCACCGATTGTGAAGTTTCGATTTCGCCCAATTCGTCGATCATCGACGGCGACAAGCCGCGTTTCCTGGGCGTAACGGAAATCCTGAAAATCAATACGGACAATACCGTTCAGCTCCTGAAATGGGAACTTGAAATCCGCCTCAGTGAGCTCATGCAGCAATGGCATTTTTCGACCCTGGAGAAAATTTTCATCCGGGAGGAAATGTACATCGACTTTAAGCTTTACGGCGACAAGGAATCGCTTTTTACTTACCTC
>CBINGV010000458.1:0-2116 GCA_966250255.1 uncultured Flavobacteriales bacterium
GCATATTTCATAAAAAAGCAGTGGTCAATTTTCCGGTAAAGGCTTAATTTGTCCCCTGTAATCAAATACAACTCGTTAAATGTGTTGACAAATAATTTACCCCGGACATGGGAAAAGGTACAAAAAGCATTTGTGTGTGAGCTTTTTAAATGATGCAGTTTTCCCTGACGATCCATGCGGAAAACCCCTAAGGTTGAGCCCAGGTAATAACACTGCTGCTTTTCATCCCAGGTCATGTCATACAATTCTCCCAGGTTTTGCGGAAAGCGATGCGCAGGAAAAATCCGGGATTTCTGATGATCATAGCGCCACAAGCCATTCCTGGTGATCAGGAATACTTTATTGCGGTGAAGCCGGTCAATAAAAATTTTCTTAATGAACGGTTGATGCTGGTTTTTGGAAGTTGGAACTGAGCTAAACTGCCTTCCGTCATACCGGAAAAGGCCATTTAAAGTTCCGAGCAGAAGCGTGTGCTCGTCTTGTTCAACGATGCAGGTAAAGGATACATGTGAAAACCGTTTATCACTGTTGAGTCGTTTCCACAGAACAGATTGACTACAAACTTTAGGTGAAACGGATAAAATGAAAATCAAGCCTAAAAAACGTAGCATTCCCCGCTTGATTTGGAGAGAGAATTAGTAAAGCTCGTCTTTCAGGGCAGTACGGTAATCCTTGATTTCCTCGCGGTTGATCTTGTGGTCCGCATTTTTAAGCAGGTTCAGGAGGTAAAGCAGGTTTTCCTTTTCATCAATTTCGATCGGGTATTCGTTGCCTTCTTCGTCTTCCTCATACTGGGCCTGTACATCAAAAGCCTTGTTTTCCTGTAAAAATTCATAGGTCAGGCGCAGCACCTTGGTTACCAAAGGGTCTTGTTCTTTCAAAGCAAATTCACGCAGGGCTTTCAGGTCTTCAATTAAGCCTTTTGCGCCAACGCCGCTTTTTTCAACCTTTTTGATGATTTCATCCAATTTGATGTTTGCTGCTCCTATTTTCATATTGTTTCTAATTTGAACCGCTGTTTACGGTTGCACAAAATTAACGAGTTTTTTGAATTATTGTGTATTTTTCTTTTCTAATTCGGAATTAATCAATTCCATTTCGGCGTAAAATTCTTCGCCAAAAGCCCGGATGATGGGTTCTTTGAGAAATTTGTAGACTTTGACATCCAGTTTGGATCCGCACTCACAGGCCGGCCGGCAAATGTGCCATTCGTTATAATTGAGCGCCTGGAAGGTGTTGAATTTCTGCACGCGGATCGGGTACAAATGACAGGAAATGGGTTTTTTGAATTTGGTTTTGCCGGCTTTGTGGGCCTGCTCGATCGCACATAAGGCAATGCCTCTTTCATCAAAGGTCACGAAGGCGCATTCCCTGTCGTTAACGAGAGTAGTCACGGGCTCGTTTTCCCGGTCCATATAAAAAACGCCGGTATCGTCTACTGCGGCAATGCCTTCCGCCCGCATAAAGGGTTTGATGGCCTCGAGATCATCTTCCAGGATGTCGATTTCCTCCAGCGTGATCGGTGCCCCGCAATCGCCTTCCACGCAGCAGGCCCCTTTGCAGGCATTGAGGTCGCACACGAACTTGTTTTCGAACAGGTCGAGCGACACCACTTTGTCTTTGATTTCGATCAGCATAGCTGCAAAGTTACGAAATTATGGGGTTTTACTTTGTTTTTAATCGTGTCAGAATTTCTCTCCTCTTTTAAATCTGCTTTTTCTTTTCTTATGTCTTGACACAAAACGCAACTATTTTTGAATAAAGTTTGATCATTCAATTTATTTTATGTAAAATTGATTGCACAGATTTATGAAAAGGTTTTTTCTTATCGCATTTTCCTTTCTTCTTTCCTTTTTGACAATGAGTCAAACAAGGTTGGAATGGTATAGTAATTTCAAGGCGGATACTATAGAATATGTTGGAAGTAAGCAACTTTTTAAACAATTGTGTACCAACGATGCGGACAGTTTGCTGATCAATGGTGAAGCTATTTTCATGAATGCTTATTTGGAAAATGTCGGGGATTGTCGTATTCATCGATTTTATAAGGATACTATTTATCAGAAAACGATAATTGAATTAAAAGACAAAGAAAATTATGATTCACTTTTTAATT
>CBINGV010000459.1:0-2111 GCA_966250255.1 uncultured Flavobacteriales bacterium
GTCTGGCCAGCATTCGCTGGTCAGCCAGGATTCTCGATGTGGATTTGAGCGCCCAGGTTCTGAAAGATATGTTCGCCAACACAAATGGCAATGGTAACGGTGCTTTTGCCTTTACTTCCACCCGCCAATTGAAAGACAAATGTTTTGAAATGGACCGCGATGCCATCGAAGCTTATTTTGATAGCGTACAGGTCGTGTCTATGTCAAACGATTTAACGGCGACAAGCGGCCAGGCTGGTGTCCTGACTTCCGGTACATCCAAATACCTGTTCGACCGTAACGGTAGAGAGTACAAGGAAATCATCGAAAAAGCATTCATGGCTTCGATCTTCATGTACCAGTCGATGAATGTATATTTCAGCGACAGCAAAATGAATGTAGACAACACCGTAGCGGTTGATCCGGCAAATGGTCTTTACTACACGCAAATGGAGCACCACTGGGACGAAGCTTTCGGTTACCTGGCCGTTCCAACGGATTTCCCAACGACAGCAGCTTACGGTTTCTGGGGTAAATACTGCAACTCCCAGGATGCTACTATCGGTTCCAACGCCGTGATGATGAACAACTTCCTGAAAGGCCGTGCGGCAATCAGTGCAAACATCATCGCAGACCGCAACGCAGCGATGCTCGAGATCAAAAACATGTGGGAAAAGATCGCAGCTTACCAGGCTATGAAATACCTCGGTGATGCAGTGACTAACTTCGGTACGGACCAGGGAAAAACCCTCCACGTATTGAACGAAGCTTACGGGATGATCAACAGCTTGAAATACTGCCCGCTGGATACACGTAAAATGACCAACACGGAAGTGGACGCGATCCTGGCGAAATTCGGAACAAACTTCTGGAACCTTTCCCTGGCACAAATTAACGAGATCAAAGCAGACATCGATGCGAGATATTAAGACAATTTTCAGCCTGGCGCTGGCTTTCTTCCTGTTCTCCACTTCTTGTAAAGAGAAGCCGGCGCCGGAAGCGACTTTTGAGAAAAAAGACATTACCGCCAACCTGGCTGACAATTGGATTATCCCGGCCTATCAGCAATTGAAAGATCGGGTAGGAAGCCTGGAAACCAAATGGACGGCTTTTGAAGCCAGCCCCTCGGATGCGTCCTTAACTGAAGTCCGGGAAGCGTGGAAAAGCGCTTACCTGGGCCTTCAGAAAGTCAAAATGTTTGATTTCGGCCCGGCGATGGAAATCGGGCTGGCCGGCGCCCTGGGAAGTTTTCCGACGGATACTGCC
Organism: uncultured Flavobacteriales bacterium; assembly: GCA_966250255.1. GTDB lineage: Bacteria > Bacteroidota > Bacteroidia > Flavobacteriales_D > Crocinitomicaceae > M2408. The sequence goes on from CBINGV010000459.1 coordinate 1,246, forward strand.
ACGATTGAAAGCAATATCAGCAGCGGTTCCTACAACCTGGCAACGGCGGCCAATGTAACGGCCATCGGTTTCCCGGCGCTGGACTACCTGTTTTTCAGGCAGAATGCTTTAGCCGATCTGCAGCTGGGCAACCGCAAAGCTTATGTGACGGCTGTGATCGTCAAGATGAAAAGCGAAGTGGAATACGTGGTAAACGGCTGGTCAACTTACCGTTCTACCTTCATCGATGGGACAGGTACCAGCTCAACAAGCCCTTTTTCCATGCTGATCAATGCTTATTGCCGCGATTTTGAACTGGCCAAGCATACGAAAGTCGGTATTCCGCTGGGTAAACAAAGCCTCGGCATCCAGCGCCTGGAATTCCTGGAAGCACGCTATTCCAAATTCGGAAAAGAGCTGCTCGGGGAAAGCCTGCGTTCCCTGCGCGAGATTTACCTCGGGAACAACCTCGCAGGAACGGCAACCGGCACCGGTTTTGATGATTACCTGCTGGCCCTGGATAAACAATCCCTGGCGCAAAGCATCGAAACACGCTTCAATTACCTGGTGTCTGAGCCGGCGAACTGGGCTTCCGATATGGAGACGATGATGGTGCAGCAAACTGCTGTCATTGACTCGTATTACACCTACATTCACGGAACGGTGGTGTATATCAAAACCGATATGACTTCCGCTTTCGGAATCCTGATCACGTACCAGGACAACGACGGCGACTAAAAATAAATGTTTTATTGAATAGGTAAACCACATAAGACACATACGTTCACATAAACGTGTTATTGTAAAAATTACATACAAGCTCTATTCCGCGATAAGATCTCTTATTTGTTCTTGACAGCTGGATGTTTTTTTTTAGATTCTTATAT
>CBINGV010000460.1:0-2098 GCA_966250255.1 uncultured Flavobacteriales bacterium
TTCCTGTTTCCAAGGCAATTTCCATCAGCAAGCTGAATGGAACCGCCGACCGGTCGCCATTTCATGCTTGTCAGCAAGCTGACGCAATTCCATTTGCCCGGCGGCTATTGCTGTAGAAACAGGAAGGCTTCGATTGAAGATTTATCCAGGTATTAACGCCGGTACTGTTTCCCGTCGGATGTGATACGCTCTTCCAGCAGGAGCCATTGCAGGGTTTTGAGGATTTCCTGCTGTTTGAGCATGGGCAATTGCTGTTTGAGCTGATCAAGCGTAAGTGGCGTTTCGAGCTTTTCTTCCAGGATTTCCACCAGTTCGCTAAAACTGTAATCGGCTTTTTGTTCAGCGCGGCAATAATCACATTTTCCACAGGGGCCTACGTTTTGCCCGAAATAAGCGATGAGCTTTTGCGCCCGGCAAACGGCTTGGGTCAATAAATGGCGCATGGCCTGCCAGCGTTCTTCGGCTACCTGCTTGCGCTGGCGGTATACTTCCTGGCTCAATTGCAGGTAATCGTCCGGCAGACGTTCGTGCAGCAAGGTCACGATCGGTAAGTCGGTTTTCCAGTCAATATCCAGGATGCCGCTCTTTTCGAGGTATTGCAGCTGGCGTTCCAATTCTTTTGGGGTTAGTTTCAGCCTTTTGCAAAACTCGGCTTCGTTGATTTCACAATACTGGTCAAAAATCCCCGGGTAGGAACGCGCCAACAAGGTCGTGAGCGCCGTGCTTTGCTCGTGGTTAACCTGGAAACCGTACAATGCGGCATTCCCCACGTTGAATTTGACTTTCGTCGGGTGGAAAAAGTTTTCCGAAAAAAGCAGGTCGCCATTCATTTCCAGGATTTTCAAAGCCTTGTACGTTTCTAAAATATCCAGGCGAAAAGCCGCACAAAAAGTCTTGATATTCAGCGGGTAGCTTTCACCATCCCCCGAACCGATCGCGATTTTGAGGTAGTTGCACAATGCCCTGTAGGTACTTTTCACCACGGGCACCGGCGGGAAGAGGCCGGCAATCAGCTCATCCATGTCGGAGAGGTCTTTCGCTTCGTAATACACAAAGGTGCGGGACTCGAGGCCGTCACGCCCCGCCCTGCCCGCTTCCTGGAAATAAGCTTCGGGATTATTCGGGAATTCGTAATGGATCACGTAGCGCACATCCGGTTTGTCGATTCCCATCCCAAAAGCATTGGTGGCGATCATGATCCGCGTTTTATCGGACAACCAGTTTTGCATCATATCGGCACGGGTCTGCTTGTCGAGTCCGCCATGATAAATCCCAACGCCATAGCCGTTCCTGACGAGGTACTGGGCGAGCTCCTTCACGCTTTTGCGGGTCTGGCAATACACGATGCCCGTCAGTCCCTGGAAATCGTCAATTGTTTTACGGACGGCTTTCAGCTTGTTTTCTACGGGGTAAATTTCATAACTGATGTTCGGGCGCGAAAAATCGGCCTCGAAGCGTTCCGGCTTTTTGAGCTTCAGCTGCTCTATGATGTCTTCTTTGACGCGCTGGGTGGCCGTAGCGGTGAGCGCCATGAAGGGCACTTCGGGATGATATTGGCGCAGTTCGGCGATCTTGCGGTAAGGCGGCCGGAAATCATGTCCCCATTCGGAAATGCAATGCGCTTCATCCACGACGATCAAGGCGATGTTCATCAGCTTAAAACGCTCAATAAACAAGCGGCTTTGCAGTCTTTCCGGTGAAGTATAGAGAAAATCCAATCCCCCGAAGCGGGCATTGTCAAGCGTAATATCTATTTCTTTGTAAGACATCCCGCTGGTGATCGCGCGGGCGCGAATGCCTTTTTTCTGCAGCTGCTCCACCTGGTCCTGCATGAGGGCGATCAGCGGGGAAATGACGAGGCAGAGGCCTTCACGCGCCAGCCCGGGCACCTGGAAGCAAACCGATTTTCCGCCGCCGGTAGGCAGCAGGGCGAGCACATCTTTGCCATAAATCGCCGCGTCGGCAATTTCTTCCTGCAAAGGACGGAAGTTGTCAAAGCCCCAGTAACGTTTTAATATTTCGCTGCTTTGCTGCATCGGGCAAAGGTAAGCATTTTTGAGGGCTTCTATTTAATGACCCGTCCTAAAATAACTATACA
>CBINGV010000461.1:0-2092 GCA_966250255.1 uncultured Flavobacteriales bacterium
CAAACAGGCCAAAAAAGCCTTTATCGAAGGCGGTACCAACCTCGTGATTGTGATCACGGACGGCGCCTTCAACGAAAACATGGGCGATTACCTCAGCGTAATTGAAAAATACGAAAAGCAGCAGATCAATTTCTCCGTCGTCGGGATCAAAAACGTCGCTAAGGACGAGGCCAACATGCGCGAAGCCGCCGAACGCGGGAAAGGAAGCTACGTGCCGATTTTTAAAGTGGCCGACACCAAAGAAAACCTGATCATGGAGATTAAAAAGCGGGCGTTTAAGGGCTAAGCCCCGGTTAATGAGTTTACGATAAATTAATATAATATTACGTATAAATACTCTTTTTTCATAGATAAATAAAGTTTAATTTAGCTCTAAACTTTAATAACCCTAATTTATATGAAAAAGGCAGTCATTTTTATTCCCGGTATCAAGGGTACCAAACTTTACGACTCAAATACGATCAACAACGAAATCCTCTGGGAGGACATTCGCTTCAATTTTGACCGCTTTGAGCATCTTACTTTAAGTTTTGAAAACGAGGGAAAGTATTTCGATGAAAGGTTCGAGAGCCTTGTGGCCCCGCTCCAACTGGAAGCGATTGCTTACCGTGAATTCCTGGACTGCATAGATGGCAGCGCTTTCTGGAAATTTATTTTCCCGTATGACTGGCGTTTGCCCAATGTCGAAAATGCCGAGCGCTTGCACCTCTTTATCGACATGATTCTTGAAAAAAGCAAGGTGCTGGCAGCCCAGGGTGTTCCGGGAATTTCCGAACTGAATGAAGTTCAGATTGTTACCCACAGTATGGGTTCTTTTCCTTTACGTTATTACATTCAAAAATACGGTATGTCCAAAATCGGTAAAGCCGTTATGGCAGCACCGCCGTTTATGGGGGCTCCCGATGCGATTACGGCGCTGACCGTGGGCCAGGGTTTTTTCTTTAACCATGACAATACCCGTAAAATGGCACGTACCTTGCCGGCTTTGTTTGAGCTGCTGCCACGTTATGAATTCTATAATCGCGAAATCGGGAGCGGTGCCCAGCTGGATCTTTTTGATCACAACAACTGGCAGGACAACCTGGTTAATTTGGGCCGGGGACCTGAAAAAGACCGTTCCATCCAGAAATTCATTGACAACCTTTCCCATGTCCGTCGCCGGCTTGTGCTTTTGGATACCTGGATCGATCAACTGACAGCGGAAGAAAAGAAAAAAATCCTGGTACTGGCGAAAACCGAATTTGAAACCTTTACCAACCTGCTTGTAGAGAAAGATCCGGCCGATCAGCCCAAAAATTTCTTCAACCTGAAACATTCGCTCTATGTAGATGAAGGAGACGGCGTGGTTCCGAATGCCAGCTCTTGTTTTTATTACGATCAGCTTTGCACCTATGCGCTTTACAACCGCTTTTGGAATGACGATGTGCGGCATCCTTTCCTGATGCGCGACAGCCGCGTACAGCGTATGATTAACGACTTCCTGAAACACCTGGGTGGAACCGACAGCTTTACTGTGGACTTGATCGGCCGTAACATTCAAAAGGTCAATGGACTGGAAGTGCGCGAGAAAAACGGCTTCAAATACAAAGCAGTTGTTCATTAATCTTAAAAGAAGCAAAACATGAGCCCGATCCGTATCAAAAAAGAAGAAGTCAAAAAATGGAGTTCTGACTTTTTAAAACATCCCTTATTGCTTTTCTGTGTAGGTGCCTTGCTGAGCTACATCCTGGTACCGATGTATAATGAATACAAGCTTAGCAAGCAAAGGAGGAAAGAATTGGTCTATGAGCTGACTAAATTCGATTCTGAGCTGATGGCCCGACAAAACCAGATTTATACGCACCTGAGCATGTTCCGGAAAGACATCCAGTCAGAAGGGCTTCCGGAGTACAAGTCCCGTAAAAAAGAGATGCAGGAATCGACCAATGCCCTGTACATGAAATTTGATCAAATGGCCTGGTCGGACATGAACAACCTGACACTGAGGTTTCGCTGGAATAACCGGGAAAAGGAAGATTCCATCCGCTTTTATTTTGATGCATACAAGAAAAGTGTGCGGAAAAACATGGTTAATCTTTCTTCTTTCTGGGAA
>CBINGV010000462.1:0-2070 GCA_966250255.1 uncultured Flavobacteriales bacterium
CTGATGGAAACCTGATGATGATCCGGGGAGTGTATGATGAAAACAATGATTATGTTAAAAGCGGGTATTCCTATACGATCCTGGGAACAAACGGCTGGTCTTACCGGAAAGAAGTGAAAATCCAGGACTATGACAAAATGTGCAAGGGCAAATTCACTGCCATGTGTGTGGCTCCCTCCGGAAATGCGATGCTTTTGTCCTTTTCGGAAGAGGAGGGCTCGCCGCATTCGATGCTGTATGTCACCAAGCGGATTGACGACGAACACTGGACGCGCCCGGAAAAGCTCAATTTCACGAAAAAAGGCGATTACAGTCCCTTTGTGGCGGCTGATAACAAAACGATGTATTTTACATCCGGGAAACGGGATGGTTTTGGAAAAGAAGATATTTTTGTTACCAAACGGCTGGATGACAGCTGGCTGAACTGGTCTGAGCCAGAAAATGCCGGTCCGATCATCAATACCAAAAAATCAGAAAGTAACTTTTTAATTTCTCCGAGCGGGAAATATGCTTTTATCGATCGTTATACCATGAAAACATCGAGCGATCTTTTCCGGATCAAGCTGCCGCAGGAAGAAAAGAAAGAAGTCCTGGCAGCGAAACCCGACCCGGTCATCATCGTGGAAGGCGTGGTATACGATGCAGAAACAAAAAAAACGCTGGGCGCCGCCTTGTCGTATACCAATTTAGCGACGAACCACCCGGAAGGAATCGGCCGTTCATCGGTGATTGACGGCAGCTATAAGGTCATTTTGCCTTATGGTTCCAATTATGGAATAGGCGCGAAGCTCGAAGGCTACTATTCGGAAGATGTCAACCTGGATTTATCCACCGTGGGCGAATTCGGTGTGGTGAAAAAAGACATTTACCTGCGGCCGATCAAAGCGGAATCGGTGATCCGCCTCAACAACATTTTCTTTGAAACGGCCAAAGCCACTTTACTCCCGACTTCACAAACAGAGCTGGACCGGTTGATTGCCATCCTGAATGACAATCCGAAAATGGTGATCGAAATCCGCGGACATACCGACAATGAGGGTGGAATTGATTTCAACCAGGGACTTTCGGAAAACCGGGCGAAGTCGGTGGTGAGCTACCTGCTGTCGAAAGGGATTGCCGCCAATCGCCTCAGTTCGAAAGGTTTCGGAGAAAAATCACCAGTGGCGACCAATGACAATGCCGAAGGCCGGGCCCTCAACCGGCGCGTGGAATTCCGCATCGTAAGTGTGAAATGATAAGCTTAAAACCACATAGGAGACCTGTTTAACCGGAACGCAAAGTACACGAAGGCTGCGCGAAGTGACACAAAGCCAGGAGGTAAAATAAATCTGCGGAAATCGCCCCAACATTGTCTTCCTGTGCTACCTCCCGCACTTAACTTCGTGCCCTTTGCGATCAAAACAAATCTGTGTTATCCGTGGGAAACCTGATGTCAGATTACCGTTCAAGTTTCTATCTTTGCAAAACATGGCAACGAAAGAAAGAAAAATGTTCCAGCTGGCGCTCGTGGTGCGCAACTACGACGAAGCCATCGCTTATTATACCGAAAAATTAGGCTTCCACTTGCTGGAAGACACCCGCCTGAGCGATACCAAACGCTGGGTACGCATTGCCCCGGCCCCTGGTGCGGATTTTACGCTTTTACTGGCCCAGGCAGCCGGTCCCGTACAGGAAGCGGGCATCGGGAATCAAAGCGGAGGACGTGTTTTCCTGTTTATGTATACGGATGACCTTGACCGGGAATACGAACGCTTCAAAGCGCAGGGCGTTCAAATTGTGCGTGAGCCCAGCACCGAAGCCTTCGGGAAAGTATTCGTTTTTGCAGATTTGTACGGGAACTTGTGGGATGTGATTGAACCGGCGGACTAAAGCCTAATGCTTTACAATTTTCAGTGTTTTTGTGCCGGTATCCAGCAGGTAAGTGCCGGTTTCGAGTTGGCTTAGCTCAAGCGTAAGCTGGTTTAACCCGCTTTTTGCCAGGTGGGCGCAACGTGCCACTTCCCGCCCGTTCAGGTCATACAGCACAAAATCCTGTTTGCCGCCGGCCTGGCTTTGCCAGTGAAGCGTAAT
>CBINGV010000463.1:0-2017 GCA_966250255.1 uncultured Flavobacteriales bacterium
CCTGAACTGTGAAGTCGGTTTAAAAGAACAGGAAACAGGGACGTTCAAGGTGTATCCGAACCCTTTTGAGAACAGCTTCATCCTGAATGCTGCTGTGGAAAATATCCGCTTGTTTGATGTTTCCGGGAAAGCAGCTGCTTTTGAAGTAAAAGACCTCGGATCAGCCAAAGAAATTACCGTAAACGGGGCTTCCGGGTTCTATTTATTGCAATTCACTGTAAACGGCAAACCGGGAACCTTACAATTGGTGAAGGAATGATCAGCAATGATAAATGATAAGTAAGGAATGACGAGTGATGAATATTTGTCTTCATTCATCATTCATCATTCATCATTCAATAAAGTTCCTGCTGCATCTGCGCGATTTTTGAATCCACCAGGTAATCATCGTAAGGCATCATTTTATCGATCACGCCGTTCGGTGTAATTTCGATAATGCGATTTGCAACGGTATTCACCAACTCGTGGTCATGCGAAGCAAAAATGATGTTACCCGGGAAATCCGTCATGGCGTTGTTGAGCGCCGTAATCGACTCGAGGTCGAGGTGATTGGTCGGCTCGTCCATCAGCAAAAGGTTCGCTTTAGCCAGCATCATCCTGGAGAGCATGCAGCGTACTTTTTCTCCCCCGGATAACACGCTCGCGCTTTTGAGAGCTTCTTCGCCTGAGAACAGCATGCGTCCCAGGAAGCCGCGGATGTTTACTTCTTCTTTTTCCTCGTCGGTTTGTGCATATTGGCGCAACCAATCCATCAAAGGGAGCTTATCCTGGAAATAATCGTGGTTTTCGTTCGGCAAATACGAAGTTGTGATCGTTGTCCCGAAGCTAAATTCGCCGGAATCCGCTTTCATATTGCCGTTCAGGATTTCAAACAAAGCCGTGATCGCCACCGAGTTTTTGGAAACGATTGCAATTTTATCCCCTTTGTTCATCGTAAAAGATAAATCCTTGATCAATTGTACGCCTTCGATCGATTTGTTCAGTCTGTCCACCGTTAGAATCTGGTTCCCGGCATCACGCTCCGACATGAAGGTAATTCCCGGGTAGCGGCGGGAAGACGGCTGGATTTCATCCAGGTCAAGCTTATCAAGCAATTTACGGCGGCTGGTGGCCTGCTTCGACTTGGAAGCATTCGCCGAGAAACGGGAGATAAATTCCTGTAATTCTTTTTTCTTGTCCTCGGCCTTTTTGTTTTTATCGGCACGCTGACGCGCAGCCAATTGCGAAGACTGGTACCAGAACGAGTAATTCCCGGTAAAGAGGTTAATTTTTCCGTAATCGATGTCGCAAATATGCGTGCACACCGTATCGAGGAAGTGACGGTCATGGGAAACGACGATCACCGTGTTTTTAAAATCGAGTAAAAAATCTTCCAGCCAGCCTACGGTTTTGAGGTCGAGGTCGTTTGTCGGCTCATCGAGGATCAGCACATCCGGGTTACCGAAAAGCGCCTGGGCAAGCAATACACGTACTTTCAATTCGTTGGAAAGATCCGCCATCGTCAGGTAATGCTTCGATTCGTCGATCCCAAGGTTGCTCAGCAAACTCGCAGCATCCGTTTCGGCGTTCCAGCCTTCCATATCGGCGAATTCCGCTTCCAGTTCGGAGGCTTTCATCCCGTCGGCTTCCGTGAAATCTTCTTTCATGTACAAGGCATCTTTCTCCACCATGATATCGAACAGGCGCTTGTGGCCCATGATCACGGTTTGCAAGACCTGGATTTCATCAAATTCGAAGTGGTCCTGCTTCAGTACCGCCATTCGTTTTCCGGGCTCCAGCTCAATGCGTCCCTTCGTCGGGTCCTGGTCGCCGGTCAGGATTTTCAGGAAAGTCGATTTTCCTGCTCCGTTGGCGCCAATCACACCATAGCAGGTGCCGTTGACGAACTTAAGGTTTACATCGTCAAAAAGCGTTCTTTTTCCGAATTGAAGGGAAAGATTGTTAACTGAAATCATCGTATTTGCTTGAAATTTTGTGCAAAGATACGACTTTAGAATGAAGAATTAAAAATTAAGAA
>CBINGV010000464.1:0-2015 GCA_966250255.1 uncultured Flavobacteriales bacterium
TTGCGCACCCAGTTCACCAGCTCCTTGCGCAGCTCCTCGTTCGGCTGCTCGCCGCCCGGAGTTTTTTCCTTCTGGGTGCCATTTTCTTTATGCATCCAGCCTTTGTTGGAAATCACGCTGATGGTGCTTCCGTTGAAAATTTTCGAAAGCAGGAAATCAAAACTTGTTTTGGCAATATCGGCATAAAGCTGTTCGCCGGTAGCCATCCAGGCACAAAGCAAGGCTTCCGGCAGGATACTGTTCGCATAAGTCAGGTAGCTTTCAAACCAGAGCCAACCCTCGTCTTTTTCGTGTTTGTACATCTGGACCATGCGGTCAGACAGGGCGCGGATGAGGTCACTCGCATAAGTGGATTGAATATACTGGTTCCGGTAATAAAGTCCTTTTACGGCAAAAGCCATGGCCCGGGTGGAATGAATTTTTTTCATGTTCTGCAACGCGTTCTGCAGGATTTCTTCGGCTTCGTCAATCAATTCTTCCGGGATGATTTTCCCGAGGGAAATGAGGTAACCCAGGGCCCAGATCGCCCGCCCGTTGGAATCGGCAAGGTTGGTTTCGTTATTCTGTGGGGTAAATGCTTTGTGCTGGTCCACGTAATTGAGGAAATAGCCGCCCGGCTGCTGGCAATAACGGATAAAATCCAGGTAAATGCGGATGTAAACCAGGTCGCCGGCTTCGCGTCTCAGTTCGTAATGCTGGCACATGGCCACCATGGCACGCGCGTTGTCGTCCAGGGTATAACCGGATTCGAGGTCGGGCTGGTTGATTTTTGAAAACTGGATCATCCCGAAACCGGTGGTCAGTTTCCGCAGGTGGTCGATCTTGATTTCAGGCAGTTGGAAACACAGGGCTTCTTTTCCGCGTTTCACCCGGTGGAACAGCGAAGCGTGGGCAATGGCCGAATTTTCCCAGGAGGTGGAAGCCATGCGGTGAAGGCAATTGGAGCTCAGGGCTTTCATGAGTTTTTCGTCTCCCAAAAGCCGGTTGACATGTGCAGCCAGTTGGCTGGAAGCTCCGAAATCGAAAATATAGCCTACTTCCTGCTGCAAGACTTCCAATGCGTGCGGGATCGGGGTTGAAATCACCGGGCAGCCGCAGCTCAGGGCATAGGAAAAAGTGCCGCTTACGGCCTGGTTCGGATCTTTCGAGGTAAAAAGATAAATGTCTGTCAATTGCAGGTATTCCAATAAGTCGGGGAGCGGCAAAAACGCGTTGACGAAGCGTACATGCTCTTTCAGGTGAAGCTCTTCGATGCGTTTTTTAAGGGAATCGCGGTAGCTTTCTCCCTCGCGCTGCACAATCGTCGGGTGGGTTTTTCCAAGTACCAGGAAAAGTACGTCCGGGTGCTGTGCAATAATTTCAGGCAGGGCTTCAAGTGTGGTTTCGATGCTTTTGCCGGAGCTCAGTAAACCGAAGGTAGAGAGGATTTTCCGTTTCCCGAAACCGTATTTGGCCTTGAGGACTTGTTTGTCGGTATTCTCCACGAGGTGGGTTCCGTGCGGGATGACCTGGATTTTTGTTTCCGGGATCCCGTAATCCTCGCGCAGGAGCGCGGCCGAAGTTTCGGTCATGACGATCAGGGCTGCCGCCTTGCCGGAGAGTTCACGGACATGCCGGCGCAGTTTTTCGTCGGGTTGTTTCAGCACGGTGTGAAATACAATCACAGCTGTTTTTTTCAATTGGGCGAAAAAGCTTTCCAGCTGGGGCTTTTTTCCTTCGAAAAGCCCGAATTCATGCTGAAGCAGCACGAGGCTTGTTTCTTGATCTGCATTGATTTGTCCGGCCATTTCCAGGTAAGAGTCCGCATCGGAAGTATCCCAGGAAAAGGCAACTTCTTCGGGATATGAATAGTCCGTCATGCCGCTTTCGAGGGCACAGATCCGGAGCTCGAAGCTGGCTTTGAATTTGCCGTTCAGCATCCGGATGAGGTCCTGCGAATAGGTCGCTATCCCGCATTCGCGTGGCGGGAGGAGCTGATAAACAAAACGCCGGTTTTTTCACGGCGCAGGGCAGAC
>CBINGV010000465.1:0-1995 GCA_966250255.1 uncultured Flavobacteriales bacterium
TACATTTAGTTCGCGATTTTTTTTTATTTTCGTTGAAAATTAGCACTATGGAGTTTGTTATTGACCCGGATATCGCCCGCGCCAAAACCATTTCAACCGATTTTTACCTCGATCCGCAGGTTTTTGAGCGTTCCAAAGAGAAGATTTTTGCGAAGGGTTTCCAGTACATCGGTACCAGCGATGCCGTGCCGGAAGAAGGCTCTGTTTTTCCCTTTACACTGCTTGAAAATTACCTCGATGAACCCTTGCTCCTCACGCGCGACGATGACGGAAAAGTCCACTGCCTCAGCAACGTATGTACCCACCGCGGCAACCTCCTCGTCAATGAGCTGTGTAAGCTGAAACGCCTTACCTGCCGTTACCATGGACGCCAGTTCGACCTCGACGGAAAATTCCGCATGATGCCCCAGTTCCAGGAAGTGAAAAACTTCCCGACCGAAGCCGACAACCTGCCGCAATTGCCCCTGTTTGAATTCGGCAAGCTGCTCTTCACCAGCCTTAACTGCGAGGCCGACCCGGAAATGTATTTCGGGGAAATGAAAGAGCGCATGGCCTGGTACCCGATGGACGAGCTCGAATACCGCCCGGATTTGTCCAAAGAATTTACGGTGAACGCCAACTGGGCGCTCTACTGCGAAAATTACCTCGAAGGTTTCCACATTCCTTTTGTGCACAAAGGCCTCAACGAAATCCTGGATTTCAATAAATACACCACGGAATTGTTCCGCTATTCCAACCTGCAGATCGGCATTGCAAAAGAAGGCGAACCAAGTTTCGATCTGCCGTTTACCTCGCCCGACAATGGCAAAAACATCGCTGCTTATTACTTCTGGGTTTTCCCGAACATGATGTTCAATTTCTATCCCTGGGGTTTGTCGCTAAACATCATCCAGCCGCTTTCAAACCAGGAAACGAAGGTTAATTTTTATTCCTTCGTGCTCGACGAAAAGAAATTCGGACACGGCGCCGGCGCCGACCTCGAAACAGTCGAAATGGAAGACGAAGAAGTAGTTGAACAGGTGCAGAAGGGCATCCGCTCGCGTTTCTACACCCACGGGCGCTACTCCGTCACCCGCGAACAGGGCACCCACCATTTTCATTCGCTCCTCGCCCAATTCATTCTCTGATGGCTAAGATCAGCAATACCGTCCTGATGGTGGAGCCGCAGAGCTTCGGCTTCAATACGCAAACTGCCGGTAGCAATGCTTTCCAGCAGCAGGAAAGCGTTTTACCTTCCAAAAACATCCAGCACCAGGCCCTGGGCGAATTCAACGCCTTTGTGAGCCTGCTCAAAAAATACGGGATCAAAGTCCTGCGCTTCCGCGACGACAAGCCCGGCCTCACGCCCGATTCCATTTTCCCGAACAACTGGTTTTGTACCGATCAGCAAGGGCTATTGCTTACCTTTCCGATGGCCGCCGAAAACCGCCGGGCCGAACGCCGCGAAGACATCCTTGATTTTCTGCAAAAAAACTACCGCTACCGCTTCGAAAGCCTGGCGGATTACGAAAAAGCCGGCCAATTTCTCGAAGGAACGGGCAGCCTCGTGATCGACCATGCCAGCCGGACAGCATTTGCGGCGCTTTCACCACGCACCGATAAGCAAGTCCTTGAGGCCTATTCCGCCAAAAGCGGCAACGAAATTGTGGCCTTCGAAGCGCTGGGTCCTGCGGGCGAAGCGATTTATCATACCAACGTCATGCTCTGCATTGCAGATGATTTTGCCCTTATCGGGCTGGAAACAATCGCCGCCAAAGACCGTGACCGCATAAAAACGAAGCTTGAATCCCTTGGGAAAGAGCTGATTTTCCTTTCAAACGAACAGGTTTACCTCTATTTTGCAGGCAATGCGCTTCAATTGCAAAACGAAAGCGGCGAAAAATTCCTCGTGATGTCGCAAAAAGCGCGCAATTCACTCACAGAAGGACAGCTGGAACAAATCCACCGCCACAAAAACCAGATCTTAGCCCCGCAGCTCGATACCCTTGAAACCAT
>CBINGV010000466.1:0-1959 GCA_966250255.1 uncultured Flavobacteriales bacterium
GTCATTTACCGATGTAAAGCTAATGTCCGAAGAAGTAATACACGTATCATATTCCACGGCAAGATTCTGGGTTACAGCATTGCGGTAATCCGTACTAGGGTCGCCGAAGAACACCCAGGTTTGCATCACTTCTTCCCCGTCTTCCGGGTATTCTTCAAGCATGCTCATTTGGGCATTGTAAAATAAGCCCCCCAATGTGTTTTTAATGTTGTTGACATCATTGCGCACGATCAGGCTGGCTACCTCGTCCTGGGTTTGCATCGGTGGTGCCCAGGCCATAAGGATTGACGAGCCGCAGGCAGCAATTGCCCCCGAAGGCGTATTGTTTTCCGTTGCCTTGAGCCAGGTTTCGGAAATACAGCTGCCATAAGTAAAAGTCCCGTTATTACAAGCCACCGAGATCACGAAGGGATACATCCCGTTATTGGTCGCCTGGTTAATTTGTGAAGAACCGAAGCTCCCGGTAATACAGGTATTGATATCGCCATGACCGGTGTAATTGAACAATCCTACCCCGGTGTTAACTGCGGGCAGGATAATGCTTGGCGTCGGGTTGCCGTTGGCATCGCCCTGGCCGCGTGAACCGTCATAAAATTCATACACATCGCTGTAGCCGTAATTCAATAGCTCATCGTGGATCCCGCGCAGATGCTGCCAGTCGGCCTGGCCTTCATCGCCGTAACCGGAACCTTCTCCTGAGCCCAGAACAATCGCCTTGGTCATCCAGTTTCCTTCCAATGGATTGGTTTCGTATTCCATTGTACGGTCCACCATCACCTCAACATTGGCCACAGTTCCCGAGAAACGGCCCACGAAAAGCTCGGGGTAAAAATCGCTTCCGAGCAGTTGTCCGTAATAGGAATCGCTGTACAATTCTTCATTGTCCCAGGTCGTACCATAAGTATAAGCCGGGATTTGCTGATGGTCGCCCACCAGTAAAACGTATTTCAAATCTGGGTTTGCCCAGTATTCGTCCTCAATGCGGGTTTTGATCGTAGTCGGTGTTTCACCCGTTTCGGAAATAGTAACCAAACGGGTTTTCAAGCCTTTTTGGTTTTTCCAGTTCAATAAAGGGCTGATGGCGTTCACATAGGATTCCGGTGCTAGCACCAGCATGTCGCCACTCTCTTCTACGGCGTCGTATTTCACCGTTTTGGACGGGTTCACAAATAAATTGGAAAAACTCTTCAGGTCGCGTGGCTCAAAAGCGCCGCTTGTCAATTCATTTTCCCCGCTTTCGGATGGATCCGTCAGCAATTCAATGCGGATTTTCGTATAATGCGTCAGCGTTTTTGTCACCGGGTTATAGCGGTATGGAAAAACGCGCACCACCTGTCCGCGAATGGAACGGAGGTTGAAAGGCTTGGCTGCAGCGGCAATTTCGGCCGGGAAAAAAGCATCGGTTTGATATACCTCACCGAATTCATAAGCAACTTGCGCCGGGTCAATATTGCGTTTCAGGTTTCCTTTGGAAGGAGCAACCAATACGTTTTCAATCGTTTCTTCTTCGGAATAAATGACATTTACCCGGGATTTCCCTTTAGCGGGCAGCATAAAAGTAACGGCATAGGAAGGAAGCTGTGGCTTCCCCTTTTCCAACAAGGTGATTTTATGTGTTTTTCCAAAATCGATATACGAAAATCCTGAGATTTCCGTATAAGCAAAGGCCTTGGTATCCAGGTCGCGGAATTCGGTCAGCACCCGGTTTTCCTTTTCTTCCAATACCTGGAAATTCTTCTGGGCATACATCCCTGAAAATAAAGAAACTAACAAGAAAAGGGAAAGAATATATTTCATAAATACAGTTTGTTTTAGCAGCACTAAATTACAAAAAAAACGCTTTGCTTTGTATTTTTATGATTTATCGGTAGTAACCATTGATGCAGGATTCTGGGATTCCTAAGCTTGCACCCGGGAAATCATCCATTCAAAATCTTCGGATTTTAATTTTCAATCACT
>CBINGV010000467.1:0-1929 GCA_966250255.1 uncultured Flavobacteriales bacterium
GTACGACCACGTCTTTTACAAACAATGAAAACGGTCAGCCCGAAGCCGGGGCCGTGAATGCTTCCTGTGCCACCGGCAACTCTTCGTCCGATGTCTGGTATTCGGTGACCGGAACGGGAGGTAATATTGAGGTTACCGTAAGCAATGCTACCCGGAATACCTGTCTTTCGGCCTGGTCCAATTGTCCTGCTACTACCCAGCTCGCCTGTGTCATGATCCCGAGCCCGCAATCCGGCTCGATCATCTTTCCGACAACAGCCGGGACTACCTATTACATCTCAATCCAGCGAAGGAGCGGGAACAATAACGCCAATATGAGCGGCGATATTTGTGCAACCTCCCTTACCTCGTCCGCTCCGCCAAATGATAATTGTCCCGGTGCAACTGTTTTGACTGCAGGCGCCACCTGTACTTCCCTGGCAACCACCAACCTGAATGCAACGAATTCGGCCGGTATTCCGGCACCGGGCTGTGCCAGTTATTCGGGAGGCGATGTGTGGTACAATGTCGTTGTTCCGGCTACCGGATCGGTTAACATTGAGACCTTCGCCAATAGTTTGACCGATGGCGGCATGGCGATTTACACCGGGGCTTGTGCGGCGCTCAACCTGATCGATTGCGACGATGACAGCGGGAACGGACTGATGCCGGCTATCTCGGCCAGCGGGCTGACACCCGGTTCGACGCTCCGGATACGGGTGTGGGAATATGGCGGAAATGCCAACGGGACTTTTGGGATCTGTGCCACAGCCGGAACAGCAACCACCGGTAACCAGAACTGCGCTACGGGTACCCAGATCTGTTCCGATGCCTCCTTTACCGGGAACAGTAACGGAAATGGGGCGCAGGAACTGAACGCAACCAACCAGGGCTGTTTGTCAACGGAACACCAGTCTTCGTGGTATTACTTTTCGCCCACCACCACCGGGACGATCTCCCTTTCCATTAACCCGGCCAGCGGTGTGGATTACGATTACGCGATCTGGGGGCCTTACCCGACAATGACCTGCCCGGTAAACACGGCACCGCTGCGCTGCTCCTATGCATCCGGTTTTACATCGAATTTTGAAACAGGTTCCTACAGCACCGGCCTGGCAGCAACAGTTCCCGGAGCAGCGGGGAATACGCTCGGTACAACCGATGGCGGCGGCTCCGACGACCTGGATGGCTGGACAACACCGATTACGGTGGCTGCGGCGAATGTGAACCGCTATTACGTGATGTTGATCGATAATTTTTCGGCCAATTCAACGCCTTTCGGGATTGATTTTACACTTACCTGCGGGCTCAATTGCGCGCCGCTGCCAATTGAGCTGGTTGACTTCAATGTGTATGAGAAACAAACCGGAAACCTGGTGAAATGGACTACTATGACGGAAAAGAACAACGATTATTTCATCCTGGAGAAAAGCATCGATGGCACCAACTGGGAAGAAATTGCCCAGGTGGACGGAAGCGGAAATTCGGAAACGAAGAAGAATTACAGCTTTTTGGACAAGGACGTTAAACGTGTGGTCAATTATTATCGCCTGTCACAGTATGATTTTGACGGCACGAAACGCGAGCACAATATCATTATGATTGATAACAGCAGCAAAGATGTTATCCTGGTGAAACGCGTCAACCAGCTGGGCCAGGAAGTGAAGGAAGACTACAAAGGCATGGTGATAGAGGTGTACTCCGACTGGTCAACGATCAAGCGGGCCCAGTACTGATTTTAGCACCCCGGATCGCAATGATTTTAAACACATAATTCATAAAAGCTTAGAGGTCTAATGTGGTTTACTTGATTCATCATTTTTTAATTGAACGTTTATACCGCAGGCTTGTACCAGCTAAAAATACAAGCCTATGAAGATTTCCATTCCGAAACCCTGCCACGAGAACTGGGACGCGATGCTCCCCGAAGAGCAAGGTCGTTTTTGCCTG
>CBINGV010000468.1:0-1914 GCA_966250255.1 uncultured Flavobacteriales bacterium
AATTGATCCGTACGGCTGAAATCCTGGATGTGACCGGAAAACGTGTATTTATTGCCGAAAACATCAATGCTTATGAATTGAGCCTCAATCCGGTAGTGAAAAGCGGCACTTATTTTCTGTTAATTGGCACCGATAAGGGGCAGATTATCGAAAAAATTATAAAGTAAACTGGTTTAGTTAATGATAATTAATTAAATTTGTAAGACTTAAACTATAATTTATGAAAAAAGTGTTACTCTCAATCGCTTTTGGATTGGCTATTGTAGCTACCAAAGCGCAAGTCGTCTTTAATATCCAAAGCCCGGCAAACCTGGCAGGAAATTATACGATGACTTATGCGGACCCGGCGGGAGGCTGGGGCTGCCCTGATCTTATGGATCCCTTAAATTCAGTTACCGGAAACATCGTTATTGTTGACGACGGAAGCGCTGCAGACTCACTCGGCTGCAACACCCTGATCAACACAACGGAAATGGCCGGTAATATTGCTATGGTTTACCGTGGTTCCTGCGAATTCGGTACCAAATCCCTGAACGCTGAAACAGCGGGAGCTATTGCCGTGATCATTGTAAACAATGTACCGGGTGATCCGGTAGGTATGGCACCGGGCGCTGACGGAGCAAACGTAACCATCCCGGTGATTATGATCTCCCAGATCGATGGTTCCAACATCCAGGCTGCCATTGACAACGGGGATGATGTAAACGTGTTCATCGGTAACAAATTCGGCTTGTTTGACAACGACCTCGGATTCACAATGGACCGTATGCTTTTGCCAAACCCGAACACAAACCACGCGCTGCTTGCGCAGTCAGGAGCTGAGTACTCGTTCCGCGTTGGAGCCTGGGTTTACAACTTCGGGAACCTCCAGCAGGCAAACGGTACGCTTCATGCAACGGTTATGTTTGGCGACGATATGATCTATGACGAAACCATGACCTTGCCAACCATGAACTCCGGTGATACGATCCTGGCTGAATTGCCCGTATTCACACAGGCAACCTACGCTACCGGGAAATACACCCTTTCCTACACCGTAACCTTGGACGGAACAGACGAGTATGAAAGCGACAACACCTATTCAACGGATTTCTTTATTTCCAACGATGTGTTAACGTATGTGCCGGTAGACGAAAACGGTTTGCCTGTTTCCACAACCGGTTACAGAACCAGCGCAGCAACGACTAACTTTACATCTTGTATCCATTTCCGCAATGACAATGCCAGCCGTGCGAAAGCCGAAGGATTGTATTTCGCAGCGACTACCAACGCAGACTCCGATCTGCTTGGCCAGGAGTTTATTGTAACAGCTTACCAGGTTGATGACCAGTTTACAGACCTCAACGACCCGAATGCCGTGATCGAATCTTTCCAGGAATTGTCTACCGGAAGCTACATTTACGAAGATGACAGCATGGACTTCGTTACCGTTTATGGTGAATTCGGAAGTTATGTGACCTTAGAGGACAACCAGCGTTACCTGTTCTGTGTTACCACATTTGACCAGAACACTTTCATTGGTTACGGCGGCCTTAACTACAACCTCGTGTTGGATGAATACGCACAACCTTTGTTCCCGATCCAGACGGATGCCGGTTTCAACATCCTCGGTTTTGGTGGTGAGTCTTCCGCCATCGGTGTGAAACTCTCTTCTGTAAACAACATCGGCGTTGCAGAAAAAAATGCTTCCGAGCTGAAAGTGTTCCCGAACCCGGCGAAAAACGTGATCAACATCCAGGGCAACGACGCAGTTTACCAGACTGCTGAATTGACTGACCAGTTGGGTAGAACAGTTGGAACCTGGAACATCAGCAACAAAAATACCAGCATCGATGTTTCCCGTTTCAACAACGGAAACTACATCCTGGTATTGAAAGGTGCGAACAGCCTGGACATCAAAAAAGTTCAGATCAA
>CBINGV010000469.1:0-1888 GCA_966250255.1 uncultured Flavobacteriales bacterium
AAACAAAATCAACCGGGTTGTTTCCGGTGTTGAATTTCTGCTGAACGAATTCCTGGGAATTTTTCAGGATTTTTGGTGTGAGTTTCACATTCCCCGGCTTGTAAACACCGTGTACGTTTCCGAAAGCAGCGGCTACCGTAAAGCGCGGACTTACTTTCATCAGCTCTTCGTAAGCGTAGGCCACTTCGGAAGGCTGGGTGTAGAGCTTGGAGCTGTCCACATCGGAGTTGTCCACACCGTCTTCCTCACCGCCGGTGATTCCCAGCTCAATCTCGAGGGTCATGCCCATTTTGGACATGCGTTCGAGGTATTTTTTACAGATTTCAATATTTTCTTCGATCGGCTCTTCGGAAAGATCGATCATGTGGGAGCTGTAAAGCGGCTTCCCGGTGCGGGCGAAGAATTTTTCGCTGGCATCCAGCAAACCGTCGATCCACGGCAATAATTTCATGGCGCAGTGGTCGGTGTGTAAAATCACGGTTGCCCCGTACAATTCAGCCAGCTCATGGATGTGCAAAGCACCGGCTACTGCTCCGGCAATCGCTGCTTTTTCCCCTTCGTTGGAAATGCCCTTCCCGGCGTTGAAATGCGCACCGCCATTCGAAAACTGGATAATTACCGGGGAGTTCAGCTTGGCTGCCGTTTCCATCACGGAATTCACCGTACTGGAGCTGGTTACGTTTACTGCCGGTAAGGCGAAGCCTTTTTCCTTCGCGTATCTGAAAATTTCCTGTACCTGGTCACCGGTAGCTACACCCGGCTTGATAGTATGAGCCATAGATCAACTTTTTTAGCGTACAAAAATAGTAAAAATAGTTTTTCGGGAGTGATGTTATAAACAAAAGGCGAAAAAGAAAGGGGAAATAATTGATCACACAAAATAAATCCGGTATAATCTGCGAAAAAATCCGCGTCTGTCAGCGGGCAAAAATCAGAACGGATACCCGATCCCGAACTGGAAAGCCGGTCGGAAGGGGTGCGAAATATACGGCTTCAAAGCGTCGTCCTGTTCCTGGAACACCCAGCGCTGGCCATACGGAAGCGAAGGGTTGGTGATCGGAACGCCCATGTCGAGGCGCACCACCAGGAAGGTGAAATCAATCCGTAGACCGAGGCCCGCAGCGAGGGCAATTTCCTTGTAAAAATCTTTCGAGAACTGTCCGCCGGGACGTTTCGGGTCGTCGGCATAGGTCCAGATATTATCCGCATCAATAAAAACGGCCGCTTTAAAAGTAGGCGAGAGCGTGTAGCGCAATTCACCGAAAAGCCCGAGTTTCACGTCGCCGATCTGGGTAGCGGTGCGCAGCGAATCTTTGTAATACTGGTAGGATCCCGGTCCCAGCGCACGTGCCCGCCAGCCGCGATTGTCATTAGCCCCGCCCGCAAAAAAGCTGTAGTCGAAAGGCAGGGAAGTCGTTTTGTTTCCGCGCGGCATACCCAGCCCGGCAAAGCCGCGTGCATGGAAAGACGTTTTTTTGTTGATCGGCAAGCTGAAAATCACGTCATGGTCCATGCGCAAGAAACGGGAATAAGCTACGCCGAACACTTTTTCCTGCCCGGTATCACTGGTGTCCTTGAGGTTGAAGTGGCTCAGGATCCAGCCGGCGCTCACGAGGGAGGTATTGTACACCAGGTTGAACTTGGTTTTGCGTTTCTGGGGTTTGAGCCGGTCAGCCATTTTGTTGTTGTACTCAAACATGACCTTGAGGTTTTCCCAGATAAACTGGTTGCTGTAGGCGTTTTTGAGAAAAGGGTCGTTGCTGCTGTTGAGGCGCTGCTCGAAGAAAGGCTTCGGATCAATTTTTACGTATTTGATGGCTGCTGCCGGGATCCCGAACTGCACCACCTGGGTTTTGCCCATGTAGAATTTCCACATGTAGTTGAGCTG
>CBINGV010000470.1:0-1862 GCA_966250255.1 uncultured Flavobacteriales bacterium
CATCGGCGCTGTAACGGGGACTGGCGTCATAGCCTTTGTAATCATTGGTCAACACAGCCGTTTTGTGTGTTTCGATCGTATATTCGTACAGCTGGCTGTTGGTGCTCAGGGCGAATTGCTTGCCGCGCTTTTTCTTCGTGCTGTAAATGATTTTTTTCGAATCCGGTGAGAAAATCACCTGGTCGGAGCCGCCAAAAGGAGGTAAAACGCCATCGTAACTCTCATTTTCCAGCAAATCGGTATTTGCCACGCTCAATTCGCCGTTCGCGAATTCGAAGAGGAACAAATGCCGGCGCATGTCGTCGCTCCAGGCATTCCAGTGGCGGTACATCAGGTCACTTTCCAGCCGGGCGTTCGCCAGGGGAAGATCGGGGTGCTTGTCTTTCAGTGTTGTGCCGATTTTCGCAGCAGCAACAAAAACAATTTTCAGCTCATCCGGCGAAAGCTTAAAGCCTTCCAGCTCAATTTCCGTGATGTTGGAAAGCTGTTTCTTGTTGTTGCCGTTTTCGTTCATTTTCCAAAGCTGTACGCTTTTGCTTTCTGTGGACAGAAACCAGATTTGGTTGTCCCTTCCCCATTGGGCGTCCATTTCCGTAAAAGGCGTGTTCGTCACCTGGGTTTCCGTCCCTTTTTTGAGGTCGTAAACAAACAAGTCGGTATTTCCCTTGTTTTCTTCGATCGAAAAAGAACGGATTTCATACAGGACTTTTTTGCCGTCCGGGGAGACTTTTCCGCCGGATAAGCGTTTGAGTTTCCAAAGGGTTTCGGGAGTCATTACCTGCTGTGCGAAAAACAGGTTGGTGGTGCATGCCAGGGCAAGCGTCAATAACAAACGATTCATTCAGCTCTGTTTTTGAAAAACAAAAGTAAACAATTTATTGAGTTGATAAGTGAGTAGTTTAAGTTAGTAGTTAAACTTATGACTAAGACTAACTACTAACTCCGACCCCTCCCTCATTATCTTCCGTCGCCGTCGAGCAGGTTGCCCAAACCACCAAGGATGCTGCCTTCTTCCTTACGGGCACCGCTTCCGTAAGCCAAAATGCGGGATGCCAGGCGTGAAATCGGAAGGGTTTGCAGCCACACTTCACCCGGTCCGCGTAAAGTAGCAAAGAAAAGCCCTTCGCCGCCGAAGATCGTATTTTTAATGCCGCCTACGAATTGAATGTCATAATCGATCGTTTGAGTATAGGCTACGATACAGCCGGTATCCACGCGGAGCATTTCGCCCGGCTTGAGCGTGCGTTTCACAATGTGTCCGCCGGCATGGCAAAAGGCCAACCCGTCGCCTTCCAGTTTTTGCATGATGAAACCCTCGCCGCCGAAAAGTCCCGTGCCCAGTTTCCGCTGGAACTCGATGCCCACCGCCACACCTTTGGCTGCACAGAGAAAAGAATCCTTCTGGCAAATGATTTTCCCGCCGTACTGGCTCAGATCCAGGGGAATAATTTTGCCCGGGTAGGGCGAAGCAAAAGCGACACGCGCTTTGCCGGTTCCAGTGTGCGTAAAAGCAGTCATAAATAAGCTTTCACCGGTGAGCAGGCGTTTTCCGGCGCCCCAGAGCTTGTTAAAAAAGCCGTTGCCGCCCTGCCCGGAACCATCTCCGAAAATAGTTTCCATCTGGATGCCTTCGTCCATGTACATAAAGGAGCCGGATTCGGCTATGGCAGTTTCATTCGGGTCCAGCTCGATCTCAACAAGCTGCATTTCTTCTCCCTGGATGAAATAGTCGATATCGTGGTTTGTTCTCATTGTTGTTTGATTTTGTATTTTTTAAAGATAGGAAATGATTTTTCATGTCCTCAAAACTTAACAAAAAATAGTAGTATTTAAATCAAATAATTGTACCTTTAACAGCAAAT
>CBINGV010000471.1:0-1841 GCA_966250255.1 uncultured Flavobacteriales bacterium
TAGTTAATCCACAGAAAGTCATACCTACCAGCATTGAGTTTGTCGATATCGCAGGTCTGGTCAAGGGCGCAAGCAAAGGCGAAGGACTCGGTAATCAATTTCTGGCTAATATCCGTGAGGTGGATGCGATTGTACACGTGGTACGTTGTTTTGAAAATGACAACATCGTTCACGTAGATGGCCGCGTTGACCCAGTAGCGTAT
The DNA here is from genome assembly GCA_966250255.1 of uncultured Flavobacteriales bacterium. Taxonomy (GTDB): domain Bacteria; phylum Bacteroidota; class Bacteroidia; order Flavobacteriales_D; family Crocinitomicaceae; genus M2408. Next base: position 204 of record CBINGV010000471.1, read on the forward strand.
AAAGAGATCATCGATACTGAACTTCAGTTAAAGGATCTTGAGTCGATTGAGAAAAAAATCGGCCGGGTTGAGCGAACTGCAAAGAGTGGCGATGCAAAAGCTAAAAAAGAACTGGCGGCATTGCATCATTACAAGGAAACCTTGCTGGAAGGAAAGAATGCTCGTTCGGTTCAGATGGACGATGAGGAGAAAAAAGCTGTAGAAGATCTTCAGTTACTCACCGCCAAACCCGTGATTTATGTCGCTAACGTGGAAGAAGCATCGGTACATACCGGCAACAAACACGTAGACGCACTCCGCAAACATGTGCAGGGTGAGAATGCGGAAGTTGTTGTGATCAGCGCTGCCATTGAAGCACAAATTGCGGAGCTTGACAACGAGGCGGATCGAGCAGTTTTTTTGGAAGAATATGGCCTCACTGAATCGGGCCTAAACAAGCTTATTAGGGCATCGTATCACCTGCTTGATTTGATCACCTATTTCACGGCTGGCGAGAAGGAAGTGCGCGCCTGGACGATAAAAAGAGGCTGGAAAGCACCTCAGGCCGCGGGCGTTATTCACACCGATTTTGAGAAAGGTTTTATTCGCGCGGAGGTTATCAAACTTACTGATTACCAGAAGTATAAAACCGAGGTGGGCTGCAAGGAAGCAGGCAAAATGGCGGTGGAAGGAAAGGAGTACGTTGTGGAGGATGGCGATATCATGCATTTCCGCTTCAATGTTTAAAGATTCCTTACGGAACATTACAATCTTTGCGATTTTTTATTAGTTTTATAAACCGCTCAGTTTCAGTCTAAAGCGGGGTTTTATTTTTAGCATTTTTTCGCCCCATTTTAATTTTTTGAGGTTTGAGAACCAGGATTATTTTTTCGCTGAAGAACAGGGGAGCTTATGTTCCATTCCATCACCAGTTTTTGATCGCCCAGGTCATTAAAGGCCTGCTAGTATTTGGTCCTGAAAAATCTTACCTGGACTTTAATCAATTCAATTTTTCGGGACTGAAAGGACAAACCAAAGTAAGTCGTAAAGGGCTGCATTATTATTCGTCAAAAGTGACACTGGTTTTTGCGTGTTCGGACCCAAAATTTCTGGAATACTTTTTAGCCGAGCTTTTCAAACAAAAGGAAATCATAGTCGGAAATCTCCACCTCGTTCCGGAAAGCACAGAAGTGGAAGAGCCGGTTACGATAGGAGACGAAGCACGCTTTCTGTGTATTTCACCCATCGTACTTATTCAAGCTTCCTTTAACGATGAGCGCGGAAAGAAATTTGTACCGCCCGACAGCGATGAATTTTCCGATTTGCTTTACGACTCTACCATCGCTCGCATGGAGGCCATCGGAAAATATACACCCGAGCAACTGACATCGTTCTATAAATTTCAAATCGTACCCGACCAGGGCTATATCAATCGCATTCAAACCACGCACAAGAAATTTGCCCGGATCTATCCCTTGTTTGACAATGACATAAAATTTGAAGTGCGGGGGTATACGTTTCCATTCACGCTATATGCTGCCAAGGAAGTACAGCAATTTGTCTATGAAAACGGATTGGGGCACTTCACACACAAAGGATTCGGAATGCTTGACATTGCCTCGAACGACTCCATTCACCACCAGGCAGAGCAAGAGCTTA
>CBINGV010000472.1:0-1807 GCA_966250255.1 uncultured Flavobacteriales bacterium
TCTTCCTCCGCATGCTCGCTTTCCAGGGCTGCAAGCTGCTGTTTCCGTTCTTCTTCGGTCAAAAAATCCTGGAATTTAGACTTCAGCTCATTGATTTCACCGCTCACTGCGAGCAAGTCCTCCTGGGCCGTCAATTCCTTCAAGCGCTCAAGAAATGCTGCTTTTTCCATAGTTTATCCTACTTGAATAGTCATTTCAAAATTGGCGAGGCTCACAAACTGCTGAATGCGGCCTTCCAAATCGTTCTGGTTGATCTGGGTAAGTTTTTCGGTCCCGAATTTCTCCACGCAGAAAGAAGCCAGGGCGGAACCTGCGATTACCGCACGTTTCATGTTTTCGAACGAAATATCGCCCGTGCTGGACAGGTAACCCATGAAACCACCGGCAAAGGTATCGCCTGCGCCTGTCGGGTCGAACACTTCCTCGAGCGGGAGGCCCGGTGCGCAGAATACGCTGTCGCCATGGAACAGCAAAGCGCCGTGCTCCCCTTTTTTGATGATCAGGTATTTCGGCCCCATGTCGCGGATGATCTTCGATGCTTTCGCCAGGGAGCTTACACCGGAAAGCTGGCGCGCTTCCTCATCGTTAATGATCAGGAGGTCAACCACTTTGAGCGTTTGTTTCAGATCATCGAGCGCGATGTCCATCCAGAAATTCATCGTATCCATCGCCACCAGTTTCGGGCGCTCGTTCAAACGCTCCACAACGGTGCGTTGTACTTGTGGCGTCAGGTTGCCCAGCATCAGGAAATCAACACCCTGGTAGGATTCCGGGATAATCGGGTCGAAGTGCTCGAGCACGTTCAATTCCGTTACCAGCGTATCGCGGGAATTCATGTCGTTGTGGTATTTACCCGACCAAAAGAAGGATTTTTCACCTTGCTTGATCTGCAAACCGGTCAGGTCTACATGACGGCTTGCCAGCAAATCCAGCATGCTCTGCGGAAAATCGTCGCCCACAACGGCACAGATTTTTTGGTCCTTTTCAAAAAAGGAAGCGGCAATGGCGATGTAAGTGCCTGCTCCTCCGATTATTTTATCTGTTTTTCCAAATGGCGTTTCGATCGCGTCAAAAGCCACGCTACCAACAGTTAATAAGCTCATAGTCTTCTTTTAAAATTTAAGTTGCAAATATAGGGAAAAAATTCATGGATATATGAGCTGCGTTATTGTTTCTCCCATTGTGGAGCTTGTTCCGATGTATCGGAGGAGATTAAGAGGGGTGACACTATTTAAAAATCTCTTTAAAAAGTCACCTCCCTTTATCCCTACTCAAGGAGGGAATCGTTAAAATTTTCAAATAATGTTGTATTTTTGAATATGAATTCAACAATACGCCTATGAGCCTTTACACCAACGACCTGATCCATGAGAGTAGCCCCTATTTATTGCAACATGCGCACAATCCCGTCAACTGGGTGGCCTGGTCGGATGAAGCTTTTGAGCGCGCGCGTCTCGAAAACAAACTCGTACTGGTCAGCATCGGTTATTCGGCCTGTCACTGGTGCCACGTGATGGAACACGAATGTTTCGAGGACGAGGAAGTGGCTACCTGGATGAACCGGTATTTTATCTGCATCAAAGTGGATCGCGAAGAGCGCCCGGATGTGGACCAGGTCTATATGACGGCCGTTCAGCTCATGACCCAGAAAGGCGGCTGGCCCTTGAATTGTTTTACCCTACCCGACGGACGCCCGGTTTACGGCGGAACCTATTTCCCCAAAGAACACTGGATCCAGGCGCTCAAAAGCCTCGAGCATGTTTTCCGGGAAAAGCCGGACGAGGTGCTCGATTACGCCGAAAAACTG
>CBINGV010000473.1:0-1797 GCA_966250255.1 uncultured Flavobacteriales bacterium
GGTTGTATTGGAATTTACGGTTGTTCCGTTATACGTGTTTCCGCATGTTACAGCAACTGCATTCGAACAGGCATCATTGCCCGGAGCACCTCCCCCGCCGGCATATGCCAGGCAGCTTATGAGTAAACAAAGAATAACAAGATAGTGTTTCTTCATAGCAGTTCGATGTGAAAATTTAGAGGCAAAAATATGCTAAAACGATTTAGTTAAAAATTTAATTTTACCATCTTTTTTTCACAATTGCACTTTCAAACCCAGGTTTTTTGTTAAGAAACCGTTAAAACTAAATCAATTTACTAAATCATTTTAGGCGCATTATTGAATTCCTAAAATATTTTTGCACAAAAAAAATCGCTTTGGGAATTGTTTTTTACCTTTGCCGCAATATGACACGTGTGATCATCCTGTTACTTATAGCGGTCTGCGGCATCGGCATTACGTATACGATCCTCAGCCCGGATGATAAACATACGCCCAAGGTAATCAACCCGGTGGATGTAAACCCGAATATGGTTGACCAAACCCTGCAGCGGAAAGGCTATGGTCATAAAATCGGTGATTTTGCCTTTTTGAACCAGGACGGAAAAACCATCCGGCTGGCAGACGTCAAAGGAAAGGTGTTCGTAGCCGAATATTTTTTCACGACCTGCGGAACAATCTGCCCGAAAATGAATGTGCAGATGCAACGCGTCCAAAAAGCTTACCTGGATGACGACCGGGTTAATATCCTGAGCTTTACCGTTGACCCGGAAGTGGACAGCGTCGCACAAATGAAGCTGTATGCGGAAGGCCACGGCGCCAAAAAAGGAAAATGGCACTTCCTGACAGGCGATAAGAAGAAATTGTATGAGCTGGCGCGCAAATCCTTTTTTGTGCTGAAACCGGCCGAAGCCCAAAACCTGGGAGATGCCGGCAGCGATTTTATTCACACAAACAACTTTGTACTGGTTGACCAACAACTCCGGATCCGCGGCTATTATGACGGCACCTCGGAAAAGGAGGTCGGCCATTTGATTGAAGATATTGAATTGCTTTTGGATGAAGAATGATGAATTAGGAGTTAGTAAGTTAGGAGTTGTCACCCTCCTTGGTCCTCCCTCAAGGGAAGAAACTGTAAACACTTCTAATTCATAACTAAACTAACTCATAACTTAATAACTATTTAAAACATGCAAAACACAAAAACGAACTACGGGGCGCTGACGACGATCACCACGGTTTTCTTTTTCTGGGGCTTTGTAGCCGCTTCGAATACCGTATTGATCGGACTTTTTAAAGAAAACTTTAAACTGACGCAATTCCAGTCACAGCTGGTCGATCTGGCCTTTTACGCCGCTTATTTCATCGGCGCCCTGCTTTATTTCTCCATCTCCATGCTTTTTGGCGACCCGATCAATAAAATCGGTTACAAAAAAGGCCTGGTGCTTGGGTTGCTGATCTCGGCCATCGGCGCCCTCGGTTTTATTCCCGCAGCCAATATGGAATCTTTCCCGATGATGCTGACCGCGCTCTTTACCGTAGGATTGGGTTTTGCCCTGCAGCAGATCGTTGCCAACCCTTACGTGATTGCTTTGGGTGAAGCTTCTACCGGCGCGCACCGCGTAAGCCTTTCGGGCGGGATCAACTCGCTGGGGACCACGATCGGGCCTTTGCTGGTGAACTTTGCCATTTTCGGTTCAATCGACAAGGTCAGCAATATCGGCCTGGACAAGGTGAAAGTTCCTTACGTGATCTTATCGATCGCTTTTGTATTAGTTGCCCTGATCATTATGCTCTCCAAGCTACCGGCGATTAAGA
>CBINGV010000474.1:0-1758 GCA_966250255.1 uncultured Flavobacteriales bacterium
CTCCTTTGTTGGGGAAATTGGTTTCCTCCCTCGAGGGAGGATAAAGGAGGGTGATTCATTGATATTATTTTGTCATCTCCCTCTTCTTGAGGCTAACGCTTAAATCTTCGAAAGTTTTCACTTTCTCTTCTCCTCAAAGGAGGAAGCCTATTTCCATTCCTTAGGTTTTACGCTTCTTCTTTTTCGCGGCGGGAAACAGGATGTTATTCAAAATCAGGCGGTAGCCCGGTGAATTGGGGTGCAGGTTCAGATCGGTTGGCGGGTCGCCCACGCGGTGCTGGAAATCTTCGGGGTCGTGGCCGCCGTAGAAAGTCCAGGTGCCCTGGCCGTATTCGCCGTGGATGTATTTGGCTGTGCCCAGCGCTTTATTTTCACCCAAAACCAGGACATTCGGCTTGATGAGGTCTTTCCGGAAATCGGTCGTTTGTCCCATGAAGCCATTGATCACATCCGTATGGCATTGCGTCAGCATGGTTGGAACGATGTCCCATTTGGCGGAAAACTCGAAGAGTGTAAACTTATCGGCATTTTCAGGCATGCGGTGCAAATCGGTTCCATCAATGTTCGAATACTCGTAGATATACGGGTCTTTGACCAGCTTGAAATTTTCAAAAGCCAGGGTATTGACAAAATCGAGCTGCTCCTGGCAATTCGGGTCCATGCCGTCGCCGTCATACATCCGTTCACAAATATCCGTATTGTGGGCCGCCAGGCCAATGTCGTAGCTATCCGTTCCGCTGCACATGGTGAACAAAAATCCACCGCCCACCACGAAGTTTTTGATGTTATTCGCAACCGCCAGCTTGAGCTGCGAAACTTTATTGAAGCCCAACATTTTGGCATCGGCTTCGGCCTGGGCTACCTGCTCCTTGTACCACGGAAAATCCTTGTAGGAAGCATAAAATTTACCGTATTGCCCGGTAAAATCCTCGTGGTGCAGGTGCAGCCAATCGTATTTGGGCAAAACACCCATGATGATCGCCGAATCGTAGATCTTGTCGTAAGGAATTTCGGCGTATTCGAGCACCATGGTCACGGCATCATCCCAGGGAAGACTTCCTTTTGGCGTGTACACCGCAATTTTCGGGGCTTTTTCAAGCTGCACAATCTCCTGGTTGATCTCGGGGTTGGCAATGTCATTTTTAATGGCGTTGGCCTGTCCGTCGGAAATGATTTCGTATTTCACCCCGCGGATGATGAGTTCTTCTTCGATTTTCTGCATGTTCGGGCAGAGGAAAGAACCACCGCGATAATTCAGCAGCCATTCGATCACCACCTCGTTTTCGAGCATCCAGTAAGCAATACCATAGGATTTCAGGTGATTGGTCTGGCTATTGTCCATTGGGATCAGGATCTGCGAGCTTCTTCCCCAGAAAGCAAAGCAGAAAAAGAGCAAAACAAGCCGGATTTGTATGTTAAAAAGGCGTGTCATCGTAGGAATCTTTTTCGAAATTATCTTCAAAATCGTTGGCTTGGTTGATGCGGCTGCCGATTGTCATGACGCCGGAATCAAAATTTTGGTTGGCGTTCATCGATGAGCTGATGGTCGTAAATTCATCATCGCCATACGAATCGAGGTTATCGAAGCGGGCATACTGGCCGATAAATTTGAGCCGCACCGTATCGAGCGCACCGTTCCGGTGTTTGGCCACGATGATCTCCCCTACTCCCTGGTTGGACTCCCCGTTTTCGTTTTCGATCAGGCCGTAATATTCCGGGCGGTAAATGAAGGATACGATATCGGCATCCTGCTCAATC
>CBINGV010000475.1:0-1745 GCA_966250255.1 uncultured Flavobacteriales bacterium
GTATCATGCGTCGGAAAATGGAGCGGTCGGCGCGGAAAAAATAGAAAAAGGAAAGCAATAGGAAGAGCACAAAACCAAACAGGAAGGAAACCACATAACTGATGCAGGTCCAGGTGCCCGCAAATTCTTCCACCGCCTGGAACTGGACAAACTTGTAACAATAGTAGCCGATAAACAACAGCGGAATCAGGGAATTATTGAGACAAAATTTAATGAAGGGATTCGAAATCGTTGCGATAAAGGGATAACGTTTCCCCAGCTTCATGTAACTGTAAGTATGGAAAGCCATCGTAAAGCCGCCAATGGAAAAGCCCATCAGTACAAAGGAAATTTCGTTGGTCACCCCCTGGCACTCGGGCGAATAAAAAAGGTACGAAAGCCCGTAGGCCGAGCCAAAGGTATCAGAAACGATCGCAAAAAGCAGGATCCAGAAAATCAGGGAAAGCAGGTTGTACTTCAGGTGACCGAACAGCAATTGCAATGGGAAAAATGCCCGGAAGAAGTGAAAAATACCTTGCCTGAACGTGTTAGCCGTCATCGAAACCCCTTTTTACAAAATAAACGAAAAAAAACACATTTAGTTTGTGTCCCCGAAAAAAATCAGGATTTTATACTTTTCGACCTGTTTTTCAGGAAATCGCAAACAAGGTAAGCCAAAGCCTTGCCTACCAGCGTCCGCTCGACTTCTGTTGCCGGTGCTGCCTCCGGCAGATGCAGGTAAAGCGCTTCTTTGTGCGCAGCAAAAAAAGAAACGTAGCGCCGGGCTTCCGCCAGGGTGATCCCGCTGGGAGAAAGGGCACTCGAAGGCATATAGGCGATGGAATCCATATCCAGCTCCAGTCCGAAGGGATCGTTCATGAAATAATCCAGTACCGGCTCAAAACCCGATTCGAACTTATGACCGGCCGCCAATTGCTGATCAAACCAGGTGCACAGGAAATTATTCGCTTTGATCTGCCCGATGATGTATTGGTTGTTGTAAGACTCATGCAAGCCCAGCATGGCATATTTCTCGAGGTACTTATCGCGGTGCGCATAAGAAAAGGGATTGCCGCTGTGCCGGTAATCGCAGGCGCGCAGGTCGGCATGGGCATCGCAGTTTACAACCGCCAGGCCGCGTCCAAGCTTTTCGGAAAAAGCCTTTAATATCGGATAGGCATTATTATGGCCTCCACCGATAATAAGTGGCGTGAGATTTTTCCCGAGATAAGGCGCCAGTACTTCCACCACAAAATCATCGAGCTCAGCAATAATCAGCCTTTGCTCCGCTTCTTCGAATTCTTCAAAAGTTTTGTTCTGACGAATGTAGCCCGGCAGTACGATCGCTGTTCCGGACAAAAAAGCATTGGATTGAACGGAAAGAAATTTCATCAGGAAACTCCCGAAAGCCATTTGTGCGCCCGGGTTTCCGCCATTGGCCTGCGGCCCGAGGTCTTCGCAAATCCCCAGGATAACGAAAGCCGAATTTTCATTCACCTCCGTTTTGACCTCCTGCCCGAGCTTTGTTTCCCCGGCCCGGACAGCCGTTTTCGACCGCAGCTCCTGCTCCGTGAAACGAACAAAGGAAAAATGACCGTTTTTTGATCGTTCCATGCTTTAATATTTTGCCATTGCGTTCAACAATTTTTCCACGCGCTCAATCATGCCTTTGGTGGTACAGCCGTAATTATTCACGATGATCGAAAAAGCGAGTTCCTTCCCATTGATCGTTTGTACATAGCCCGCATAGGCCTTGATTTTGTTCA
>CBINGV010000476.1:0-1734 GCA_966250255.1 uncultured Flavobacteriales bacterium
GACGGAATCGCCCACAACCAGCGAAAACTGCTTCGGATCGTTAAAGGCATATTGCTGTTCGTGGCAGGAGGAGCAGGCAATCGAATTGTCGAGGCTCAGGCGGGTGTCATAAAAGAGCTTGCGCCCGAGCTCAATTCCCTCCACCGTCATCGGGTTATCCGCCGGGATATTCATTGCCGGAAAATGACTGGGAATTTCCAATTCATAGGGTGTCGGTTCGAAAATGGCCTTGTCCTTTTTACAGGCCCAGAGCGCCACAATAACAGCAACAAAAAGCAGGATGTACTTCATTTTTTTAAAAATGGATCGCGTTGGCAAAATTTTGGATCAGGCGCAGGCTCAGGTCGTCCTGTCCGGGGCCGGTATGTGAAATGTTTTCGGCTTTCAGGTTGAGGATGTGCGGCGCATAGAGGAATTGTTTCAAATCCAGTTTGAGCGTCGCTTTGGCCAGGATCTCCGTGCTGTTTTCCGTAATGTTCCACGGAACGTTGCCCAGGGATAAATTTTGCTTAAACTGGTCTTTTCCGATGTGGAAGCTCAGGAAATGGTCGAGGTTGACCGTAGCATCCGGGATGGTATCAATTTTCGCGTCAATGTATATAAAAATATAGCCCGGGTTCCAGCCCCAGTGCATGTCATTAGCGTTCATGATGTTCAGCGGGCTTGTGGTCGGGAAAGAAGAAGGATCGGCGTGGTTGCGCAGCGAGTCGATTCCCAGGACAGCCGTCATTGCGCCAAATTGAGTTGCATCAGCCTGGGTATTGAGGAAAGCGTGCTGTGTTTGTCTTAAATTAAACAGGGCAACGTCATTCAAAGTTGTCCCGCTGTTTGCAAAATTGCTCATGTACAGGCGGACTTCCTGGAACTGGATGAGGTAATTTTCATCGGTTGTATATACCGAATCCAGGTAAAGCTGCTGTTCCCCGAAATACGGCATCACATCGATCTGCATATTTTTTTCCTGTTCCGGTTCAGGCTCCGGTTTGTCTTTTTCACAGGAAATAAATACCAGCAAGGGAAGACTGAAAGCAAGGAGAAATTTGTAATTCATAAACACGTAACGTTTTTAAACGAAAAAAGTAGAGCAAAATTACAAAAAAAGCACTTGATTTTCAGTATCAAATCACGCTTAAAGCTTGGAAAGCTATGGCTGGAAGCTGCATTATACCGCTTTTGTGGTATTGTTTAGAACAATTCTAAATAGGTAATTTTGCCCCCGAAATTTTTAGTAAATAAACAAAACAAGCACATATGAACCAGAAAATCAAGTTATTGTTCCTTTTCTTAGTTATGATAGGAACTGGCTTTGCACAGACCGCCCAGATCAAGGGTTTGGTCAAAACATCCGATGGCCAGCCGGCCGAATTCATCAAAGTATTCATTAAAGGGACAAACAAGGGTTCCATTACCGATAAAAATGGCGAATACCTGATCAAAAACGTACAGCCGGGCAAACAAACCCTGGTTGCTTCCTTCACCGGTTTGGAAACCAAGGAACAAACACTCGATGTGAAAGAAGGGGCAAGCCTGACCCTGGATTTTGTTCTGAAAGAAAATGCGCATGAGCTCCACGAAGTAGTTGTTTCGGCCAGTACGACCGACTATACGGAAGGGGATCCTTCTTCCAGCCTTCGCCTCGATATGCCTTTGCTCGAAGTGCCGCAAAACATCCAGGTGGTTACCGGGGATGTGCTGCGCGATCAGCAGATTATCAGCATGAGCGACGGCGTGGTA
>CBINGV010000477.1:0-1717 GCA_966250255.1 uncultured Flavobacteriales bacterium
GTCCTTGTCCAGTTGTTTTTCGGCAATCAGCGTGCGGTTGAGGTAGATATTGTCGTTGGTGATCTCTTCGATGATCCCGGGGCCGTATTTCGGGTCGAGGACTTTGTTGAGCTTTTCCCGCAGGGGTTTCATGTAGACATATCCGCCCGGCAATTGTTTATCCGCCAGGTATTGCGGCACGGGTACCACGGCATGGTCGGCCGTGAGGAAGAGCACGAAATTGTCCTTCCCGATGGTGGATTCCAGCTGATCGATGATTTTTTCAATTTCCAGGTCGAGGCGCAGGTAAATGTCTTCGATCTCCACGGAATAAGGCCCGAAACTGTGGCCCACGATATCCGGGGTAGAAAAGCTCATGGCCAGCACATCGGGAATGTCGTCCGTTCCGAGCTGCTCATTTTTAAGGGCCTTGAGCGCAAAATCGGCCAGGAAGGTGTTGGCAAAAGGAGTTACGGTAAACAGTTCGTAATCCTTGGCGCCTTTGTTCAGGGTTTTAAAATCGTAAGGGAATTCCGGTGTTTTTTTGCCGGCAATGAGGTGCTCATATTTAGAGTTGTCCGGGCCGCTCTCCGTGTAAGAAGCCAGCGGATAAAGCGTATTCCAGCTTTGGCTCAGGTACTGGTCAGCGCGCTTTTCACGGTTAAATTCCTGCACCCAGGCCGGAAGCTCTTTGGTAAAAAAGCTGCTGGTCAGGAAGCCGCCGGTCGTATAATCAAACCAGTAGGATCCATTGGACAAATGCCCGCCGGGCAAAATAGCGCTCCGGTCTTTGATTGAAACGGAAATCACTTTGGAGCCGGGATAGGTCAGCCGCAACTGGTCGGTAATGGTGTTTGCAAGCAGGTTGCGCGGCGATTTGATCCCGTCCGCCGAAGCGCTTCCCACCGGTTTTACCAGGGAATCGTCGACGCAATTCGTTTCGGTTTTGCCGGCACGCACATACCATTCGTTAGCCACGATCCCGTGATTGCTTGGCGTCGTCCCGGTATAAATCGACGCATGGCCGGGACCGGTATAGGTCGGTACGTAAATGTATTGCGTATTCTGGCAGTTGGTGCCACCTTTCATGAGTTTCTTAAAACCGTTTTCACTGAATTTGTCCTGGTAGCGGAACAGGTAGTCGTAGCACATCTGGTCCACAACGATCCCGACAACGAGTTTGGGGCGCGGAGAAGATTGGGCCGCAGCCAGGAAAGGAATTAGCGCCAAAAGGAGGCCTGCACTTTTTTTCATAAAAATTTCAAATACATTTATTGGAAGCTGACATAAGGTTCAGGCTTATCCAAGTCAAATGTAAGCAAAATTTTCGTTTTCTTTTTGAATTTTCGTTCGATTTCAGTGCATTCGTCGGTAGAAAAGTTGTTGGCAACAGAAGGGATTTGGCAGTTTCCTTCATACAGGCTGTGATTACGGATCGTGAGCAGAAGGGGGAGTGATTGAAAATTGTACCGGTCAAGCCTCTTAACCGTTACAATCCACAGGCAGGTAAATTTTATTTAACAACCGGGTCCGGCAAATCGAGGTCGTAAGTCACCGAAATTTTGTTTTTCTTTTTCAGGGCCCAGTCTTTGCTTACCGTCCCTTCCGTCGAATAGCCGTTATTTACGGCACGCTCTTCCCACTGCCCGTTGTAATAGGCATAATTGACGATTTTTACGTTATGCATTCCGCGGGTGGTCGTCACACTGATGGTTTGCGGGGCGGACTGCTTGTGCTC
>CBINGV010000478.1:0-1701 GCA_966250255.1 uncultured Flavobacteriales bacterium
TCCACACCTTCTCTTCATTCAGTCGCTCGGGCGTGTGGTGATACAAAGGGTTAACGTTCATACTTTCTGGTTTTATGTTTTTGCTTGGTTTTACAAAGAGCTTGCAGACTCTATGCCATATTATAATGTAAACAATGCGAATTGGTTACACTATTTTCCTGAAAAACGCAAAAAAAGTTAAAATAGTATGTTCGCACAATAAATTTCCGGGGCCGAAAAGAGGTTGATAAACAAGGATACACGAGGTCTTTTTAACCAGATTAAGGTATATAAGTTGATATCATTAATCCCGGAGGGGCATCTAAGGAAATATAATTTAATAATTTGTTTCCGGAAATTTCTTAAATGTACTTGAATCAAGTAAGCATTAAAGATCTTATATGTCTTATATGGTAAAAAAACAAACAAAAAAAACCGGAGCGTTGACCCCGGTCTTTAAGTATAAATCTGAGAATTCCGAATAGCGCAGCGCCGAATCTATGAATCCGTTTTAGCGGAACGAGTAGCGCAGCGTACAAATCCGCCTTGGCGGAACGAATTCCCAATCAATCAGTTTTCCAACTGGTATTCCAGCGTAATATTCGTATTCAGTAATTTCGAAATCGGGCAGTTTTCTTTGGCATCTTTCACCACTTCGGCAAATTTTTCCTCGGAAATTCCGCTCACATGAGCCCTTAAATTGAGGTGGGATTCAACCACAGCGCCGTTCTCAAAAGTTACGGTACAGGTTGTTTCCAGCTTTTCCGGGGTAAACTCCGCCGCTCCGAGATTGAAGCTCAGTTTCATTGTAAAACAGCCGGCGTGGGCTGCTGCAATCAGCTCTTCCGGGTTGGTGCCGATTCCTTCCTCAAAACGGGAAGAAAAAGAATATTGGGTTCTGTTCAGTACGGTGCTTTGTGTGCTCAGGACTCCCTGTCCTTCTTTGCCGCTGCCGGTCCATTCGGCGTTTGCTTTTCTTTTCATATGCTTATTATTTAGTTGATAATTTGGTTATTACATTCAAATGAATAATTGGAAAATACAATTCATAATTTATCGTTCAACATTCATCATTTCTTCATAAAGGTTTCAGATCGTAAATCGAACGGATCGACTCGAACTCTTTCCCCATATCAAGCCCCAGGTCGATCAGGTTCCCGGAGCGGACATTAAACACCCAACCGAATACTTTCGGGTAACCTGTTTGGTACCAGGCTTTCTGCACGTGGTCGATTTTGATGATGTTCATACACTGTTCCAGCACGTTTAGTTCCACGAGGCGGTCGAAGCGTTTTTGATTGTCCTCAATGGCGTCAAGCTCCGTGCGGTGAAAACGGTAAACATCCCGCAGCGTCTGCAGCCAGCTGTTGAGCTGTCCCATATCGCTGGGATTCATGGCCGCTTTTACGCCACCGCATTCGTAGTGTCCGCAAACGATGATGTATTTCACTTTGAGGTATTCCACGGCATACTGGACCACGGCATTGATGTTGTTATCCGTGCTCACCACCAGGTTGGCCACGTTACGGTGGATAAATACCTCGCCCGGCTGCACGCCCATCAGGTCTTCCGATGTTACGCGGCTGTCGGAACAACCGATGTACAGGTAATCGGGGTTTTGCCCTTCGGCGAGCTTTTTGAAATAATCCGGGTTGACCCGCAGCTTTTCAGCCACCCATTTTTCGTTGTTCTCGAAGATATGTTTAAAATTCGGCATCGTAT
>CBINGV010000479.1:0-1691 GCA_966250255.1 uncultured Flavobacteriales bacterium
CCGAAATTGGCCAGTTTTAAGCGATCAATGCCTTCACTCATATTTTGTCCGGTAATTTGTTCCGAAGATACATAAAATCGCGGGACGGGCTGATCTTTTCTGAAAAATTAAGATTTTTTTCAAACCGTAATAAACAGCTGTTCTACCGGTTTACGTACTTTTTTCAAATACTGGTATTTGTCTTCCGGAGAACGGTAGCCCAGCGCACAAACGACAGCCGCATGTAAACCGAGTTGCTCCAACCCGAGAATTTCATTGAAAAGCCCGGTTTCGTAACCTTCGATCGGTGTTGCGTCGATTCGTAAACGCGCTGCCGTTTGAACGAGTGATCCGAGGGCGATGTAAGTTTGCTTGCTGGTCCAGGTATTGCGTTTTTCGCGTTCCCGTTTTTGGATGCTGTGTAGCAAAGCGTTCCGGTAGCCGTGCAGCGAATCGCCTGGCATGCTCCGGATTTTCGACATATTGTCGATCTGCGAATCGATGTAGCTTTCCGGGATTTCCACCATATTGCAGAAAATGAACACATGCGAAGCGTCCAGGATCTGGCTTTGGTTGTGGGAAGCTTCAAAGAGTTTTTGACGCATCTCCGGGCTCTGAACATCAATCACCTGGTAAGCCTGCAAGCCCATAGATGAGGGAGAGAGACGGATGCTTTCTTTCAGGATGTCAATTTCGTCAGCAGGAATGTGTTTGTTCTTGTCGTATTTTTTGACGGCATAACGCCAGTTTAAGTCTGCTATGATCGGGTGCATTTTTAATGTGCTAATTGTTTTAATAAGCTAATTTGAATGATGAATGGACTTTATTTATTATTCATCATTTCACTTCCATCGGTACTTCCATCACCAGGATTTTGGAAGCTTCGGAAGTTTTGAAATCAATTTTCGGGCTGTTCCAGATCCCGAAGCCATCACGTTGTTCAAGCTCTTGCCCGTTGGCTTCGATTTTTCCCTTGATCAGGAAAATGTAAACACCGTTGTTTTTGTCCTTCAACTCGTAGGAAAAGCTTTTATCCTGATCGAACTCGCCGAGATGAAACCAGGCGTTCTGGTGGATCCAAACCCCTTCGTCATCCGCATTCGGAGAAAGGATCTGCAGGAAATTGTTTTTCATTTTGTCCGTGTCCAGGGTGATCTGGTCGTATCGCGGCTCCACATTACGCTTGTTCGGGAAAATCCAGATCTGGAGCAGTTTACAAAAATCATGTTCGCGCGCATTGAATTCGCTGTGGAGGATTCCTTTCCCGGCGCTCATCACCTGGACATCGCCCGATTTGATCGTAGTGCCGTTGCCCATACTGTCTTTGTGGGCCAGGTCGCCTTCCAGCGGGATCGTGATGATTTCCATATTGTCGTGCGGGTGCGTGCCGAAACCCATGCCGCCGGCAATTTTATCGTCATTCAGGACGCGGAGTACACCGAAATGTAAACGGTCCGGGTTGTAATAATTGGCAAAACTAAAGCTGTGTCTTGCCTCCAACCAGCCATGGTTCGCATAACCACGGGTGTCGGCTTTGTGCAATACTGTATTCATAGTCGTTTCATTTTTATTCGGCAAATGGTTAAATCCAACCTGTTTCATCATTTCGTCATAATCCGATTTTTTCGGCCGAACATTTTCGGCCCTGATCACATCCTGGGTGACAACTGCGGCAGCCATCCCTGCAATTGATTTATTGATAAACTGTTTTC
>CBINGV010000480.1:0-1689 GCA_966250255.1 uncultured Flavobacteriales bacterium
CAACCCGTTATTGTAACCAATGTAGGTACTTCCTGCGGATGTACAACGGCCAAAAAACCGGAAGAACCGATCAAGCCGGGCAAAACAGGCGTTATTGTTGTGAAATACGACACCAAACGCGTAGGCCAGTTTACCAAAGACATCAATGTAACCGTCAATACGCAAAGCGAGCCGATCAAGCTCCAGATTAAAGGAAGCGTGAACCCGGAGGGAACGACGAATTAATTGCTTCGCTGAAGCTGCGAAGTTTAATAAAGAAGCTCGGAAATGGAGAATTAGAAATAGTTCTCCATTTTTTGTTTGTCTAAATTTACGAACGGCTGGCAAGATAAGATTGCAGCAAAATGGTTGCGCTCACTTCATCGATCAGGCCCTTGTCCTGGCGGGCTTTTTTGCCCATTCCGCTCCCGGCGATTGCCTGCGAGGCCATTTTGGAAGTAAAGCGCTCATCATACAGGAGCACTTGCTGTGAAGGAAAGTTTTTCTCCAGGTGGGCTTTGAGCAGCCGCACGTTTTCCGTAATGTGTGTATCCTCGTTATTCAGCCTTTTGGGCTCACCGATCACAATAACATCCACTTTTTCTTTGGAAATCGTTTGCTTCAGGAAATCATCCAGCTGGCGGCTGTCAACGGTCGTTAAGCCAAAGGCAAAAATCTTTGCTTCGTCGGAAATAGCAATCCCGGTGCGTTTCAGCCCAAAATCCAGTGCGAGAATTTTTCCCATAATTGCCGCAAAAATAAGGATATTTTGGATTCGGGGATTCATCCGCTGCGCTTATTTCTGCGCTACGCTTTTTGTAGATTCATTCTGCTGTGCGGATTCGTGAATTCATTTAGTTAAGCTATTAAAAAATTTACGAATCCATGAATTTACGAATCTTCAAATCTTTTCAATACTTTTGCCGCGTTTAAAAACAAAACACATTATGAGGGAAATCATCGAAAAAGCCTGGGAAAACCGGGAGCTACTGAAAGAGCAGGACGTTGTAAAGGCCATTGAGCAGGTGATCGAGGAGATTGACAAAGGCCGTTTGCGGGTGGCTGAGCCGCTTCCGAACGGCGAATGGCAGGTCAACGAATGGGTCAAAAAAGCAGTCGTGATGTATTTCCCGATCCGCCAAATGGACACGATCGAAGTCGGACCATTTGAATTTCACGATAAAATGGCCCTCAAGCGCAATTACAAAGAACTTGGCGTTCGCGTTGTTCCCCATGCAGTTGCCCGTTACGGGGCTTTTGTGGCGCCCGGCGTAATCATGATGCCTTCCTATGTAAACATCGGCGCTTACGTTGATTCCGGTACCATGGTCGATACCTGGGCAACGGTAGGTTCCTGTGCGCAAATCGGCAAAAATGTCCACCTGAGCGGCGGCGTTGGAATCGGCGGTGTGCTTGAGCCTTTGCAAGCGGCCCCGGTGATTATCGAAGATGATGCCTTTATCGGTTCCCGCTGCATCGTTGTAGAAGGGGTTCGCGTGGGCAGGGAAGCCGTCCTGGGCGCCAATGTTGTGTTGACCAAGTCCACCAAAATTATCGATGTAACAGGAAATGAGCCCATCGAAATCAGGGGTTATGTTCCGGAGCGCAGCGTTGTGATCCCGGGCTCATACACCAAAGCGTTTCCGGCCGGTGAATTCCAGGTGCCCTGCGCGCTGATTATCGGCAAACGCAAGGCCAGCACCGATTTGA
>CBINGV010000481.1:0-1689 GCA_966250255.1 uncultured Flavobacteriales bacterium
AGCAGCGTTACGAAATCGCCTATGCCGGCAAAACCTGGGAAGTAGACGAATTCATCAGTCCAAAACAGGAATTTGTCCTCGCGGAAGTGGAATTGAGCGATGTGAATGAAGAATTTGAGCAACCACACTGGCTTGATAATGAGGTGAGTAATGATCCGATCTATTTTAATTCCAATATGGCTTAGGGGCAAGGCCGCTTTTTTTTGTCTAATGGAAAGCGCCTTTAACCGCCATAATTTTGGAGATGCGGAATAAAAAAAGTACTTTTGGGCGCAGATTTTATTATTGAAATGGAAATAAAAGCTAGAAATTACATAAAAGGTTTTTTTGCCGGCCTTTTTGTATTGTTTATCTTAAGTGGCAATACCTTTTCCCAAACCCTGTCACCGGCCAATATCCGCAACATCAAAGTAAGTCAGTTATCGGATTCAGAAATCAGGCAAATTAAAAACGAAATGGACAAAAAAAACATGTCCATGTCGACCCTTGAAAACCTCGCAATCACCAATGGAATGAGCCCCACGGATTTTGCTACGCTCAAATCCAGGATCGATGCCATTACGCCGCAGGTGAACGAAACCAACGTGGAAATGGGGACTTCCCTGCCTGAAAAAGTGGTGGAATTTGATGAAAACGCCGTTAAAAAATCCCAGCTTTTCGGCTCGGAGATTTTTACCAATACTTCCCTGAGCTTTGAGCCGAACTCTAATATGGCCACGCCTTCGAACTACATTTTGGGCGCCGGCGACGAATTGCAGATCGTGATTTACGGGATGCAGGAATATGCCGGGAGCGCTACGGTTTCCAAAGAAGGGAAAATCAACATCCCGATCGTGGGCCAGGTTTTTGTAAACGGCCTGACCTTCGAAGCGGCCAAAACACAGATCAAAAAAGCGGCCACCCGTATTTACAGCTCACTTGGCTCAGGCCAATCCCAGATTTCGGTAACCCTTTCCAAAATCCGTACGATTCGGGTAACAATTATCGGGACACGCAAGCCGGGCAACTATTCGGTGTCGTCCCTGGCGACCGTTTTCAATGCCCTGCATGTGGCCGGCGGACCGGATGAAAACGGTTCCTTCCGGACGATTGAGCTGATCCGTAACAACAAGGTGATCCGTACGATTGATATTTACAAGTTTCTCACCAAAGGTGACCAGTCGGACAATGTCAACCTGCTGGAGAATGATGTGATCCGCGTTCCTGTCTACGAAAACCGGGTGAAGATCGAAGGAAACGTGAAACGGCCGGGCATTTTTGAAATGCTGCCGAACGAAAGCTTCAAAGACCTGTTATTTTATGCCGGGGGCTTTGACGAAGCCGCTTACCGCAAAAACATCAAGCTGGTCCAGAATTCCGACAATGGACTGAAAATCCTCGACCTTACGGAAGACGAATACCAGAGCTATACGCCGCAGCCGGGCGATGTGTTCAAAGTGTCGCAGCTGCTCAGCAAATTTGAGAACAAAGTTTCCATCAAAGGTTCGGTTTTCCGCCCGGATGATTACGAGTTTGAAGAAGGATTGACCATCCGCAAGCTGATTGCGAAAGCGGGCGGTTTGACCCCGGATGCTTTCCTCAATCGCGCGCTTTTGATCCGCGAAAAGGATGACCTCACCAAAGAGGTGCTGGATGTAGATATCACGGCGCTTTATCGTGGGGAAAAGACCATCCTGCTGCGTAAAAACG
>CBINGV010000482.1:0-1674 GCA_966250255.1 uncultured Flavobacteriales bacterium
TGGAGGATCTCAACAACCTTGTTTTTTCGAAGCTGGATGAATGGCGTGGAAAACGAAATTTCGAGGACGATATCGCGATTTTCAGCTGCCGCTTTTTTTAATGTGATAATATGCTAATAGGATTGACCCGTTAGTACATTACTCATTTAAAGTATCAACAGCTTAATTATCTGAACAAATACATTTTACCGTATTCCTTCGTGAAATACTGATCAGCACCGGATTCGCGGAGCTTGATTTCTTCGCCGTTCAGGCGCGACAGGACGCGGTAGATATAGACACCGTTTGCCAGCTGGTCGCCGAAATCATCCGTGCCGTCCCAGGCAAATTCCGTCACATTGCGGCCAATGTAAATCGGGCCGAGCTCGTCTTCGGTAATCTGACGCACGACTTTCCCGGAAACGGTCATGATCTGGATGAGGAAATCTTCCGGGATCTCGGAGCCTGTAAGCGTAAATACAAAACGAGTACTGGTACTAAACGGGTTCGGATAGTTCATCAGGCGGGTAATGGATGATTCGTGGATTACTTCGAAATTCACCCGATACTCCATATCGCCGGAGAGGTTTCCGCTGCGGTCAGACCCTTGTACCCACAAACTGTAAATCCCGTCTTGTTCGAACATCGCCGGGTACATGATTTTGAAACGCTTGTTCTGATTGTCTGCCGGGATCCATTGCATTATTGTTTTGCCCTGCCCGTCAATGAATGGAACTTTATGCTGCACGCCATCCGGGCCGGTGAGGTAAATCCCGAAAAGGGTCGTGTCGGAGTCTTCGTCCATCACTAAAAATTCGTTGTCGTCTTTCAGGGTAATGTAAATTTCGCTTTCAGGGGACACAATATCGCCATTCAGGATATGCCTTCCGTCAAAAGTAACGTCCAGGATCGGGCTGACTTCATCGCCGCGTACAAAGAACGGTACCTGCAGTAAATTGTTGAAATGATATTGTTCCGGTTGGTCGGTGACAAATTGGCTGCCGCTTACGTAAGGGTTAATTTCCATCCAAAGGGAATTTACTCCCGGGTAATTGGTGGTAGTGAAGGTAATGGTATCCCGGATCAGGCCGTCCACAAGCAAGGAGTCTTGTCTTGGATAACTAAGCGGGTGTTTTACACCATTCTGATCTTCGATCCAATAGGAAACAAGTAAAGAATCCATGTTGTAATCACTGATGTTGCGCACATCTACGGCAAAGCGGAACTCTTCCCCTTCATTCAGGGTGTCAAGATCAGGCAGCCAGGTGTAGCCGCTTGAACCGTCAATTGCGGCTTCCGGAACCGGGGTAAACAGGACGTGCCAACGGTCGTTTTGCGCCGGTGTAAAATTGATGTAATCCAGGTAATGTGCTTTGAGGCGGATATACGGATACGTTTGGGCAGGAATCAGGGCACCGAGATCAAGGATCGAATCGTTGAGGGTGAATACGGTGTCGATTTCGTTGATTTTTGTCTGGTTGTAGTTCAGGAGCTCGATCACCAGGCGAGTGGTGTCACCCAGGTTGGATTCTTCCGGGTGCTGTTTCCAGTAGATGGTTTTCCAGTCCAGGGCAGGGCCGATGATGGGGGATCTCTCCTGGCCTTCGTAATCACCGCTGTTCATGATCACATCCAGGGAAAGGAGCTGGCCGTCACCTGTTGCGAGCATTTCTTCCGTCTTGTTCGGTGAGCCGA
>CBINGV010000483.1:0-1643 GCA_966250255.1 uncultured Flavobacteriales bacterium
AATTTTCCCGTTTTTCAGCAGCCGTTCGGAATCTTTGAGGGATAAGCGGCCGTGGCTGTCTTCAAAAATCGCTTTGAACAGCAGTTGTTTATAGGGCGCGCTTTTGTAACGCTCCGGGATAGTGGCCAGGGTTTCCAGGAAGTTGAAGGCGTCCTTCTGATCAGCATAATAGCTGTTTTGCAGGGAAGAAACGATCAATTGCTCTACCTGCTCCAGGCTTTGACTGGCATTCGGGTTGGTGGCAATGAGCGCCAGGACGACAGATCCAAAGCGCGGCAAGCCTTGCTCAGCCATTGCAGTCAGCAATTCCTCCAGCAATTCCCGGTAGGCGATTGTGCTCCCGTTCGGGATGGCGATCACCTGGCCGTTTTCTTCCCAGCACCAGAAATAATTTTTATAGGATTGGAAATACTTTGCGCTCATGAGCTCAGGGAAGAAGTGCGGATAGCCCGCAGGGTTTCACGCAGCGAAGCACGGCTCAGCGGCTTCAGTTTTTCTTTTTCTACCCGGAAATAGCTTGAGTCCTCGTTCCACACCAGCCAGCATTCACCTTCCGGATCGAGGGATTTGTGGATTAAGTCTTCCAGGATCAGCAGGTCGAATGCGTAACCCGCCGGGACCAGGGAATTACCCTGGATATGATAAGCTTTTCCTTCCAACGGCAAAAAAGGCTGGCCGAAGAGCAGGGCATGTGTCTGGTTGATGACGGTCCAGCGGATAGGAGTGAGGCGAAATTCCGGGAGCTCGTCAAGTAATTTTTCGAGCGCTTCCAGCGAACAATACAGGACTGCGGATTCTTTTTCTTCCTCTGTTGGAACGAGCCGGATAGCTAGGCTTTCTTCCGTTCCGAAGTAATTGTGGTTTACTTCCTGGATTTGTAAGGGCAAAGCGCGTCTGATCGGTGTCCAGAGCATAGCCGGCTCATGACCTTGCGGCAAAAGGCTGCCCAGGGGGAAAAGCTTCCCTTCACGCGCATAAAAAAGCTGTTTCCGCGGAATACTCTTTACCGCAAGCGCTTCCAGCTCGGCGGGCTGTATATTGCTGACCCAAATCGATTCCCCGTCCTGGGCCACTTTCAAATGCTCCCAATGCCGGAGACCGGCCAGGTGTTCCCGGTCACTTTCAGGTACAAGCAGGTAATAATTCAGACGGTTTGCAGCATCCGGTGCCATAGGGATTCGATTTCGTTAGCCAGGTGTTCTTTGTGTTCGCTGTTTTTAATCCAGCCGGCACGGGTTTGCACATAACGCAGCTTGTCCTTGATCACGTTTTGCTCCTCAAAGGAAAGTTGCCCCGAATCCCATTTCCCGGTCAGCAGCTGTACTTCTTTCATCAGCTCCTCGGCATTGGGCACTTTGTTGAAAAAAGCCTGCGGATGCGTGCCTTCCTGGTTTTCGTTTTCAATCACCCGGTCGATTAATCCGGCCAGGATTTCAATTTGCTCTTCCGTATCCCAGATGTATTTCAATACCCAGAGATCGGTCAGGATGGCTTCACTGCGTCCGCACATCACGGCACTTGCGGCGATCAGGTTCTGGATTTTTACTGCCCGCCTGTCGGAAACTTTGATTCCCGTATTACGCAGGTTATGCACCAGGTTTACGTAAGCTTTGCGGATTGGTTCCAGGTTGACCTGGCGGGCC
>CBINGV010000484.1:0-1599 GCA_966250255.1 uncultured Flavobacteriales bacterium
AATTGGATAAATACGAAATAATCTGTGAAGTAGAAAGAAAAAAATAATTCGTGCCATTCGTTTAATTCGTGGCTAAAAAGCTTCCTCAGTGAGCAGGAATCCTTAATTTTACTGCCCGATGCTCAGTCTGAAATACAAAACGATCCTTTCCGTAGCCGTACCTTTGATGGTGTCGAGCTTCATCCAATCTATTGTATTCCTGACGGATGCGGCTTTCCTGAGTCGTCACAGTACCCTGGCCTTTGATGCCAGCGGGAATGGCGGTTTGCTTTATGTAACGGTATTTATGGCCCTGAGCGGGATGAGTGACGGGGTGCAAATCCTGATTGCCCGCCGGATCGGTCAGCAGCGCCAGGATGCCATCGGACGGATTTTCGGTACCTCGGTTTTCACTTTGTTCCTGCTGGCAACGAGTTTGTTCCTGGTCTTACATTTTGTGATGCCCGGCTTGCTGGAAAGCTATTCAAAGGACAAAGAGCTGGCCCGGGCGCAGAACGATTTCCTGAATATCCGGAGCTTTAGCCTCTTTTTTGCCATCATTACGCTTTCGGTCCAGGCCTTTTTCTTTGCGATCGGTAAAACCTGGGTTGTGCTGATCAGCGCGCTGATTGTGGCAATCTCGAATATCATCCTGGACAGCCTCTTTATTTTCGGCTGGGATTTTATCCCGGCCATGGGACTGGAAGGGGCGGCCATCGCATCCACATCGGCAGACGGGCTGGGCATGTTGTTTTTGCTCACTTTCCTGGCGTTTTCGAAAGAAGCGCGGCAATTTCAGCTGTTCAAACATCTGTCTTTTCAATGGAAATCCATGCTTGAGCTGCTCCGGGTCGGGACACCTTTGTTTTTCCAGGGATTTGTAGCCCTCGCTACCTGGACGGTATTTTTTACCTGGATCGAGCAAATGGGGAAAACGGAGCTGACGGTGTCGCAGAATATCCGGGCGGTTTATTTCCTGGCTTTCGTGCCGATCTGGGGCTTTGCTTCCACGACCAAAACTTATATTTCGCAATACATCGGGAAGGGCGATTTTGATTCCCTGAAAACCATCCAGCGGCGGATCCAGTTGCTGACCGTGATTTTTTTAGTCGTGTTTTTCCATGGGGCAATCTTTTACCCGGAAACCCTGCTTTCCGTGATCAATCCGGAAGAAGCTTATCTTGAACAAAGTGCGGCGATTTTGCGTTATGTGGCCGGTTCCATCCTGATTTACGGCTTGATTTCAGTGAAATACCAAACGATTAACGGCTCCGGGAATACGCAGGTCACCTTCCTGATCGAGTTTGCGAGTGTTTTTGTATACATGCTAGCCAGTTTCCTGTTGGTGAAAGTCTTTCAGCTGGAAATTTTCTGGGTCTGGTCGGTGGAGTACATTTATTTTATATGCCTGGGTTCACTTTCGATGATCTACCTGCGCTTTTTTAACTGGAAAAAGAAGATAATTTAGAATTTAGAATTGAAAATGGAGAATGCAAAGTTGAAAATCGTATTCATGGGAACGCCGGATTTTGCGGTAGGGATTTTAGATAAACTGGTTCAGGAAAACTGCAATATAGTAGGGGTGATTACCGCACCTGACAAGCCTGCAGGCCGTGGACA